>JAPSLQ010000324.1 GCA_031180595.1 Isoptericola sp.
CCGATCTTCGAGGAGGCCAAGGCCGAGCTCGAGGAGGGCAAGGCGCAGGGCTACGGCGTCGTCGACGTGGTGAAGCGGTACCCGCGCGGCGTCGTCACGGGCATGGGCCTGCGGTTCGCCGAGAACATCATGTACTACCTCGTGGTGAGCTTCTCGATCGTCTACCTCGGCACCGGGCTCGGGATGGACACGTCGTCCATCCTCGGCATGATCGCGATCGCGCACGCCTTCCACTTCTTCGTGATCCTGTGGGTGGGACGCCTCGCCGACCGGTTCGGCCGCCGTCCGGTCTACCTCGCGGGCGCGATCCTCGGCGGTACCTGGGGACTGTGGGCGTTCCCCGCCTTCGGCACCAGGAGCGTGCCCGTCGTCCTGGCCGTCATCATGGTCGGCCTGCTGTTCCACGCGCTCATGTACGCCGGGCAGCCGGCGATCATGGCCGAGATGTTCCCGACCCGGATGCGGTACTCGGGCGTCTCGATCAGCTACCAGGTCACCTCGATCGTCGCGGGGTCGCTCGCCCCGATCCTGGCCACGACCTGGCTGCGCAACACCGGCTCGTGGTGGCCCACCGCCGTCTACCTGCTGGTGGCGGGAGCGATCACCACGGTCGCCGTGCTGACGCTCCGCGAGACGCGCGGCAGCTCCCTGCACGAGCTCGACGAGCGCGACCGCGAGCTCGAGCGCGCGAACGCATGAGCCCGCGGACGCTGGTCGGGCGCCGGGCGCTGGTCACCGGCGGCGCGAGCGGGATCGGCGCCGCCTGCGCACGCGAGCTCGCCGCCCGCGGCGCGCACGTCACGGTCGCCGACCTCGACCCCGACGGGGCCAAGCGGCTCGCGGACGAGCTCGCGGGCGAGGCGTGGGTCGTCGACCTCGCCGACACGCGGGCCCTCGACGACCTGCGGCTCGACGTCGACGTGCTGGTCAACAACGCGGGCGTGCAGCGGGTGAGCCCGGTCGAGGACTTCGTCCCCGACGACTTCCGGCTCCTGCACCGGCTCATGCTCGAGGCCCCGTTCCTGCTCGTGCGGGCGGCATTGCCGGGCATGTACGAGCGCGGCTGGGGCCGGATCGTCAACGTCTCCTCGGTGCACGGGCTCGTCGCCTCGCCGTTCAAGGCGGCGTACGTGTCCGCCAAGCACGGGCTCGAGGGCCTCTCCAAGACGGTCGCCCTCGAGGGCGGTCCGCGCGGCGTCACGAGCGTGTGCGTCAACCCGGGCTACGTGCGCACGCCGCTGGTCGAGAAGCAGATCGCCGACCAGGCGCGGGCCCACGGCATCCCCGAGTCGGAGGTCGTCGAGCGCGTCCTGCTCGCGGAGTCCGCCGTCAAGCGGCTGGTGGAGCCGGAGGAGGTCGCCTCGCTCGTCGGCTGGCTGACCGGCCCGGACGCCGCGATGGTCACCGGCGCCTCCTGGACGATCGACGGCGGGTGGAGCGCGCGGTGATGCTCTGGCACGATCCCAGAAGAGGCGTGGGACCCACGCCGGGGTGTCGACGATGACACGGAGGAAGGACGCATGAGCCGCACCCGAGACACGACTGCGCCCGCAGCGGCGCCACCGACCCGCAACCCGTTCACCCGGGCGATGCGGCCGCTCAACACGGTCGTCGAGCGCTTCATCCCGAGCGCCCTGGTGTTCGCCATCCTGCTCACCGCGGTGGTGGCGGTCCTGGCGCTCACCCTGACCGACGCCGCCCCCGTCGACGTCCTCGTCGGCTGGGGCGACGGGCTCGCGGGCCTGCTCGCGTTCATGACCCAGATGGCGCTCATCCTGCTCCTGGGGCACATGCTGGCCAACACCCGGCCGGTGCGGCGCCTGCTCGCGCGGCTCGGCTCGGTGCCGCGCTCGCCGGTCCAGGCGTACGTGTTCGTGTTCGCCGTCG
>JAPSLQ010000063.1 GCA_031180595.1 Isoptericola sp.
CCGACGACGAGCGCGAGGTGTCCGGACGGCAGGACCAGCGCGTCGTACCAGTCCCCGCCGACGAGACCGGCACCGGCCGCCTCGTAGCGAGCCTCGACGGTCCAGCCCTCCACGTGCGCCAGCTCGTGCGGCAGGAGGCTGCGCTGGAGCTCCTCCGTCGCACGGACCTCCTTGCGGCCACGGAGGTAGAGGGCCTCGAGCAGGTGGCCGCGCAGCGCGGCGGCGCTCTCGACCTGGTCCGCCGTCCAGGGCATGCTGTGCCCGTCGACGACCTCGCGCCAGCGCTCCTCGGAGGCCCGGAGCATCGTCCGGATCGGGTCGTCGGCACGCAGCGGACGGCTCGTGCTGGGGTCGCTCCCCCACTCGACGCGGCGCTGCACCTCGTCACGCAGCCAGATCAGCACCTGCCCCTCGGGCAGCGCGATCCCCATGACCCCCGCGACGTCGGGTGCGGCGACCGCCACGTCGGGCGCGGCCTCGCGCAGGCAGTCGGTCGCGACGACCTCCTCGCCGGCGTCCGCCACCCAGGCGATGAGCGCTCGCTGCCCCGCGTCGTCGGGGACGTGCCCGACGCTGGTCACGCGCCCCTCCGCGCGGACGATCGCACCGTCCGCGCGCACGAGCCGGCGGGTCCAGCCGGAACGCGTGATCGCCGTCCCGAGCGGGACCGACTCGTCGCGCGAGTCGGCCGCCAGGTGGGCCAGGACGCGCTCCTGCCGCCGGGTCTCGGCGTCCCGGTCGGCGCCGAGCTGCGCGGCCCGCAGCGCCGACAGGGTGCTGGCGAGCAGCTCGACCCCGACCCGGACGTCGTAGGGCACACGCTGCGGCTGGTCGTAGTGGTGGGCGTACAGGACGCCCCAGAGCTCGCCGGCCTGGAAGAGCCCGACGCCCATCACGGCGCGGGCGCCGCGGGAGCGGTGCAGCTCCACGTACCAGGCCGGCTCCGCGCGCAGCGTCGCGGCCGTGAGGTCGAGCTGCCGGGCACCCGGGTCGTCGACCGCCACCACGGGAACCGGCTCGGCGTCGAGGTCGTCGACGAGGTGCACGCGCACGCTGGAGTGGAGCTCGCGGACCTCCTCCGGGATGTCGGAGGACGGGAAGTGGATGCCCGTCCACGGCAGCAGGCCACGGCGGTACGCCTCGGCCACGACCTCGGCGTTGCCCTGCGGGTCGAGCAGGTAGAGGGAGACCCGCTCGAAGCCGGTGAGCACGCGCACGGCCTCGAGCGCGACGTCGTAGAGCTCGTCGATCGAGTCGGCGAGCTCGAGGTCCGCGAGCGCGGTGCGCAGCGGCCCGTACCCGGCGGTGACGGTCCGCGCACGGGACGACGACGAGGGCTCGAGCTCGACCACCACCAGCGAGGGCGCGGACACCGACGTGCGGCGCGGTCGGTGGAGGATGGCCTCGTACCCACCACCGCCCCGGTCGGCGGGCAGCTCGACGGTGACCGGGTTGACCGTCGCCAGGTCCGTGCCGGCCACGACGGGCGCCAGGACCTGGCCCGCGGCCTGCGCCCCGAGGACCTCGGACAGCGGGCGGCCGAGGACCTCCTGCACGCGCAGGCCGAGGAGCTCGGTGTTGGCCGAGGCGTGGAGCACGACGCCGTCGCTCACGCGCACGGCAAGGAGAGCGCCCCGCGGCTGCACCGTCGCGGGTACGTGGGCGCGAGCGAGAGCCTCGCTCACTGCGGCCTCGCTCGACGCCGGTACCGGCGCGGCGGGCGCCGCAGCGGACTTCGTCACCTGTGCCCTCCCCCGGGCTTGTATCTTTGGCCCCCCAAGAGTACCCCGGGCCGAGCTGTCGCCCCACACACCTGTACGGTCGTCCAGGTCGCGCCCGAGCAAGCCCGAGGCTACTGCCTGGCGGGTGCGCTGCCTACCCGCGCCGGCCCCGGAGGCGCCCGGCCCTCGCGAGTCGCGGGCGACCTCCGGCCGCTCCGCGGGAACTCCGCCGGCGCGTCGCTCGTCGTACAGGACGGCCCGCCGGCGTTCCTCCTTCGACCGGCGGGCCACCACGTTGTCCCCGACCGGAGAGCACCGATGAGCGCGAGCGCGAGCACCCCCGTCCTGCGAGCCGAGGGCCTGGCGGCCGGGTACGGAGGCGCCGACGTCGTGCACGGCGTCGACCTCGAGCTCGTCCAGGGCGGCGCTCCCGTCGGGATCGTCGGCGAGTCCGGCGCCGGGAAGTCCACGATCGTCGCCGCGCTCGCCGGACAGGTCCGCCCGACGGCGGGACGCGTCACGTGGGCGGGCCGCACCGTCACCCGCATCCCGCTCCGGGAGAAGAAGCGCTTCCGCGCGCAGGTGCGACGCGTCACGCAGGAGGGGCTCTCCGGCGTCGACCCGCGCTGGACCGTGGACCGCGCGGTCGGCGCGGCGCTCGCCGAGGCGCGCAAGGCGGGCTCCCCGAGCGGCAGCACGGTGGCCGACCTGCTGTCCGACGTCGCGCTCGAGCCGCGCTTCGCCGGCAGGGTGGTCGACTCCTTGTCGGGCGGGGAGCGCCAGCGGCTCGCCCTCGCGGTCGCGCTCGCGACGCGGCCGGCCGCCCTGCTGCTCGACGAGCCGCTCACCGCCGTCGACCCCGGCATGCGGGGCGAGGTGGTCCGGCACCTGGCCGAGACGACGGCACGCCTCGGCACGGCCGTGCTGCTCGTCTCCCACGACCTCGAGCTGGTCGACCGGCTGTGCCCCACGGTGCACGTGCTGGCCGACGGCACCTTCGTGGCGTCCGGACCGCTCCAGGAGGTCCTGTCGACGTCGACCCACCCGGCCGTCCGGGGCGTCGCGGAGGCCGCCCCGCTCGCCGCGCAACGGTTCGCCTGAGGCCCGTCGCCCGACGCCATCCATCCGCACGGCGAGACGATGTTTGCGTAAACATCCGCGAGGCGGCATCGTGGCACCTGCTTCCGGAACCACCCACGGGAGCAGCCCGTGCCCGGTGCGACGCACCGGCTCGCGACGACGCGAAGGAGGCGGCTCGCCGATGAGCCAGACGTGGAACTCCCCCCAGACCCGACCAGGCCGGGTCCCCAGGCCGGCCGGTGCAGCGCCGCGCGGGCGCCGCGGCCGAAGGCCCGCCGCCGCGCTCGGCGCCGCGGCGCTCGCCGCGACCGGCGCCCTCGCCGCCCTGCCCCCCGCGCAGGCCGCCGCACCCGCGACGAGCACCGCCGTCGGGGCCGCGGCGGACGACGTGCCCGGCGTGACGGTCACGCCCGACCCGTCGTACGCGGGCGCCCCGTTCGAGGGCTGGGGCACCAGCCTGGTGTGGTTCGCCAACGCGACCGGCGACTACCCGGACGAGATCCGGGACCGGCTCGCCGACATGGTGTTCGGCCCCGACGGCATGAACCTCAACATCGCGCGCTACAACGTGGGCGGCGGCAACGCCCCCGACGTGCCCGACTACCTGCGCGCCGGCGGCGCGGTCGAGGGCTGGTGGAACGCCCCCGAGGGCACGACGCGCGAGGACGTCGACTGGTGGGACCCCGCGAACCCGGACCACTGGGACCCGGACGCCGACGCGACGCAGCGGTGGTGGGTGGACCGGATCAAGGACCGCATCACGCACTGGGAGACGTTCAGCAACTCCCCGCCGTGGTTCATGACGGTCAGCGGGTACGTCTCGGGCGGGTTCGACCCGAACGCCGACCAGCTCCGCACCGACAGCATCGACGACTTCGCCGCCTACATGGTCGGCGTGACAGAGCGGCTCGAGGACGCGCACGGCATCGACGTCGCGACGATCGACCCGTTCAACGAGCCCAACACCAACTACTGGGGCACCCAGCTCGGTCCGGACGGGAACCCGACCGGGGGCCGGCAGGAGGGCGCGCACATGGGCCCGGGCCTGCAGCAGCAGGTCATCCCCGCCCTCGCCGCGGCGCTCGAGGGCGCGACCACCGACGCGGTGATCTCCGCGATGGACGAGACCAACCCGGGCCGGTTCGCGACGAACTGGAACGCCTACTCCCCCGACGTCCGGGCGCTCGTCGACCAGCTCAACGTGCACACCTACGGCACGGGGCAGCGCACCACGGTCAGGGACATCGCCAAGGGCGAGGCCAAGCCGCTGTGGATGAGCGAGGTCGGCGGCAGCTGGAGCTCGACGGGCCAGGACTTCGAGTCGATGGAGTCCGGCCTGGGCAGCGCGCAGCACATCATCGACGACCTGCGCGAGCTCGAGCCGTCGGCGTGGGTCTTCTGGCAGCCCGTCGAGGACTACGACAACATGGCGCCGGGGGGCGAGAGCCCGCAGGGCGGCAACTGGGGCGAGATCCAGCTCTCGTTCTCGTGCGGCCCCGAGGACACGCTCGAGACCTGCCCGATCTACACCAACACGAAGTACTGGGTCACCCAGAACTTCACGCACCACATCCGCCCGGGCGACCGGCTCGTCGGCGCCGACGACCGCAACAGCATCGCGGCCGTCTCCGCCTCGGGTGACGCGGCGACCGTCGTGCACGTCAACGCCACGACGTCGCGGCGTGCGGTGACGCTCGACCTGTCGAAGTTCGGGGAGGTCGCCGACGGCGCCACCGTGACGCCCGTCGTCACCAGCGAGGGCGGGTACCTGGTCGAGGGCTCGCCCGTCCCGGTCACGGTGTCCGACGGCCGCGCGTCCGCCACGCTCGTCGTGCCGGCCGAGTCCGTGACGACGTTCCTGGTCGACGGCGTGTCCGGCGTCGCGGACGACGCCGCTCTGGCGCAGGACGGTCACGTCTACCGGCTCGACGGCGTGCAGTCCGACCGCTCGCTCGCCCCGTCGGGCGACCGGCTCGTCATCCGCACCGACGCGCAGACCGCGGACCAGCTCTGGGAGCTCACGCCGCTCGGTGCGCCCGAGGGCGCGGGCACGCACCGCACGCAGTACCTGCTCACGTCCGCGGCCGACGGGCGCGTGGTGTCGGTGGCCGCCGACGGCTCGGCCGTGCTCGTCCCCTCGCCTGCGTCGCCCGGCGACGCCCCGGCGACGATGCGCTGGATCCTGTCGACCACGGGCGACGGCACGTACACCCTCGTGAGCGCTGCGACCGGCCGCCTGCTCGAGGTCGGCGGCGAGGCCCGGGCCGACGGCTCGCCGGTCGGCACGTGGCTCGCCAACTCGAACGCGAACCAGCGCTGGCGGGTCGTCGACGAGACGGTGCTCGGCACGGAGCCGGTCGACGCGTTCACCACGCCGGGCGTCGCACCCGAGCTGCCCGACGTCGTCACCCCGGTCTACCGGGACGGCTCCCGCGGCTCGCTCCCCGTCGTCTGGGACGTCCCCGGCGACGAGGCGTGGTCCGAGGCCGGGACGGTCGAGGTCTCCGGCACCGTGACGACGCCGACCGGCACGACGGTCGCGGCGAGCGCCACCGTCGTCGTGGACACGCTCGTCGAGACCCGGCCGGCGCGCGCCAAGGCGTACGCGGGCGGGTCGCCCGACCTGCCCAGCAACGTCACGGCGGTGGCGGCCGGTGGAGCGCTCGTGGAGCGGCCTGTCGTGTGGGAGGAGGCACCCGCGGGTGCGTTCGACGAGGTCGGGTTCGTCGACCTCGCCGGGACCGCGGACGCCGGTGCGGGCGAGACGCTCCCCGCGACGGTGCGCGTGCAGGTGACCGAGGCCGGCGAGGCCAACGCGGCGCTCACGCCGGGCACGACGACGGGCGCGAGCTTCACCGAGCCGGGCTACTCGCCGGACGGCGTCGTCAACGGCAACCTCACCGACAAGGCGTGGTCCAACTGGAGGTCGGGGACCAAGAACCCGACCGACACGCTCACGGTCACGCTCCCCGAGCCGCGCGACCTCACGCGCGTGGTGACGCGGTTCTGGAAGGACGGGTCGCACGCGAGCTGGGCCAGGGAGGTGGCGCTCGAGGCGCGGGTCGACGGCGAGTGGGTCGTCCTGCACGACGCCGTGGCGTCCGACTCCGACCCCGCCGGGCCGGCGCCGGTCGTCGACCTCCCGGCGGACGTCCGGGCCGACGCCGTCCGCGTGACCATGACGGCGCGCGAGGCGACGCACATGGTCGTGAGCGAGATCGAGGTCTTCGCCAAGGTGCCGGGCGTCGGCACGGACGCGACCGCCGAGGCGATCTCGGTCGACGGCGAGCCGCTGGCGGGCTTCGAGCCCGGCACTGGGTCGTACGAGGTGCGCGTCGACCCGGCGGCCGGCGTGCCGGCGGTCGGGGTGACTCCCACGGATCCCTACGCGACCGCAGCGGTGGAGGACGCCGACGCGGTGCCCGGCACGACGACAGCCGTCGTCACCGCCGAGGACGGCTCGACGCGCACGTACACCGTCGCGTGGCTCGCCGAGACGGTCTCGGTCACGGCCCGCTCCGAGTGCGTCGGCTCCCGGGTGCGCCTGGAGGTCAAGGTGACCAACGCGGGCGACGAGCCGGTGGCGGCAGCCGTCGAGACCGAGCACGGGACGCGGCAGTTCGCCGTCAGGGCCGGAGCGTCCGTCGAGAGGGTCCTGCCGACCAAGGCGGCCGCGGTACCGGCCGGGCAGGTGCGCGTCGTCGTCGACGGCGGGCGCACGCTCACCGCGCCGTACGAGGCGGCCGGGTGCCGGTGAGGCCTCGCGGCGACTAGCCGTGCGCAGTGCCCGAGGGTGCCGCGGCCCGGTCGTTCACGGCCGGGCCGCGGCGTCCCCGCGGGCGCACGCCGCCCGCGCGCGAGCATGTGCGCCCGCCTGTAGCCTCGACGGCGGACTGACGGTCGCAGAAGCGCCGGTACGCAGGGGGGTGTGAGGCGATGGCCGAACGTTGGTGTCGCGGGACGGTGGTGTGGTGACCTACACCGAGGCTGCCCCGCGCGTGGGGACCATGACGCTGGTCGGCACGTGGACGGTGCGCTCCGTCGGGGAGCTCTCCGCCGTTCGCGCTGCCCTGTCGTCCCGCCTTCCGTGCGACTGCGCGGCGTCGCACACGGCGCCCGACGACGCCGCCGCGCTGACGGGTGTCCAGCGGATCGTGCTCGTCGCGAGCGAGCTCGTGTCGAACGCGCTGCGGCACGCCGACGGGCCGGCGGTCGTCAGGCTCCTGTGCGACGGCCGGTCGGCGCTGCTCGACGTCGTCGACCGCAGCCCGGACGTCCCGCCGGTCGTCGCCACGGACCGGCCCCCCGGCGAGGGCGGGTTCGGCCTGCACCTCGCCCGGCGCGCCGCCCACACCGTGGGTTGGTACCGCACGGCGGCCGGCGAGAAGCACGTGTGGGCCCGCTTCGCCGAGCCCGCCCTCGCGACGAGGTAGCTACCTCGGCGCGTAGGTCGTGAGCTCGGTGCTCGCGACCACGACCTCCCGCAGCGCGTCGAGCCCGCCGTCGAGCACACCGACGGCCCGCGCCTGCACGAGCACGTTCCCGAGCGCGGCCGCCTCGACAGGACCCGCGACGACGGGCAGCCCCGTCGCCTCGGCCGTGAGCCGGCAGAGCAGCTCGTTGCGCACCCCGCCGCCGGCCACGTGCACCGCGGTCACCTCGACGCCGGCGAGCTCGCCGGCCCGGGACACCACGCGGGCGTACGCCGCGGCCAGGCTGTCGAGGACGGCTCGGGCGAGCGCGGGACGTGTGCCCGGGACCTCCTGGCCGGCCGTCTCGGCGGCCGCGCGGAAGCGCCGCGGCATGTCCCCCGGCGCGAGGAACGCGTCATCGTCGACGTCGACGACGCACCGGCCGCCGGGCTCGTCGGCCGCGGCCGCGAGCAGCTCCGCCAGGTCGACCGGGTCGCCCGCGCGCTCCCACTCGCGCAGGCACTCGTCCAGGACCCACAGACCCATGACGTTGCGCAGGTACCGCACCGTCCCGTCGATCCCCAGCTCGTTGGTGAAGTTCGCCTCGCGGCTCGCCTCGGTGAGCACGGGCGCGCCGAGCTCGAGGCCCACGAGCGACCAGGTGCCGCTCGACACGTACGCCGCGACGCCCTCGCCGGCCTGCCCGGAGCCGGCGCGCGCGCCGAGCGGGATCGCCGCCACCGCCGAGGCCGTGTCGTGGGACGCCACCGCGACGACGGGCACGTCGCCGAGGCCGGACTCCTCCGCGAGCGCGGGGAGCAGGGGCCCGACGACGGTGCCCGGCTCGACGAGGTCGGGCAGGACGTCCTTGAGACCGGTCAGGGCCGGGTACTCCGAGCCGAGCCGGCCCAGCAGCTCGCTCGACCAGGTGCGGGACCGGACGTCGAGCAGGCCCGTCGTCGACGCGTTGGTGACCTCCGCGACCTGCCGGCCGGTGAGCCAGCAGGTGACGAGGTCGGGGATCAGCAGCAGCCCGCGCGCGGACGCCCATGCCGCCTCGTCGGACCCCGCGACGAGCTGGAACTCCGTGGTGAACGGCAGGTGCTGCAGCCCGTTCACCGCGTAGTGCTCGGCCGGCGAGATCCGCTCGTAGACCCGCTCCGCCGCGCCGAGGATGCGCGGGTCGCGGTAGCTGCGCGGCGCGCCGAGGAGCGCGCCGTCGGCGTCGAGCAGGCCGTAGTCCACGGCCCACGAGTCGACGCCGACGGCCCGCACGCGGGCCCCCCGGCGCTCCGCCTCGCGGCCCGCCTCGCGCAGCCCCGCGACGATGCCGCGCCAGAGCCCCAGCACGTCCCACCGCAGGTCGACGACGTCGCCGCCGGCCCGCGGCACCGCCACGGGGCCGTTGGGGAACCGGCCCGTCTCGACGAGCTCGACCCGCGGCGCCCGCTCTCCGGCGGGGCCGCCGGCAGCACCGCCGTCGTGCAGGACGCCGAGCATGACGCGGCCGCTCGTGGCGCCCAGGTCGACCGCGACGAACGCCGGGAGGCGAGAGCCGCCGTCGGGCACGGCCGGCGCGCTCATCGCAGGAAGGCCTGCGCGACGCCGGCGTCGACGGGGACGTGCAGGCCCGTGGTGTGCGAGAAGTCCGACGTGCACAGGGCGTACACCGCGTTGGCGACGTGCTCGGGCAGCACCTCCCGCTTGAGCAGGGTGCGCTGCGCGTAGAACTTGCCCAGGTCCTCCTCGGGGATGCCGTACGTCTTGGCCCGGTTGGCGCCCCAGCCCGAGGCGAAGATGCCCGAGCCGCGCACCACGCCGTCCGGGTTGATGCCGTTGACCTTGACGCCGTGCTCCCCGAGCTCGGCCGCGAGCAGGCGCACCTGGTGCGCCTGGTCGGCCTTCGTCGCGGAGTACGCGATGTTGTTCGGGCCGGCGAACACCGAGTTCTTCGACGAGATGTAGACGATGTCGCCGCCGAGCTTCTGGTCCACGAGGATCCGCGCGGCGTTCTTGGACACGAGGAACGAGCCCTTGGCCATGACGTCGTGCTGCAGGTCCCAGTCCGCCTCGGTCGTGTCGAACAGCGACTTGCTCAGCGACAGGCCCGCGTTGTTGACGACGATGTCGACGCCGCCGAACGCGAGCACGGCCTCGCGCAGGGCGGCCTGGACCGCGGCCTCGTCGGCCACGTTCGCCGCGACACCGATGGCGACGTCCGTCGACCCGATCTCGGCCGCGACCCCCTGCGCCTTGTCGAGGTCGAGGTCCGCGACGATCACGCACGCGCCCTCGGACGCGAGGCGCTCGGCGATCGCCCTGCCGATGCCGGACGCCGCGCCCGTGACGAACGCGATCCGGGTCGCGAGCGGCTTCGGCCTGGGCCGGCGCTGGAGCTTGGCCTCCTCGAGCGCCCAGTACTCGATGCGGAACTTCTCCGACTCGTCGATCGGCTGGTACGTCGACAGCGCCTCGGCGCCGCGCATCACGTTGATCGCGTTGACGTAGAACTCGCCGGCGACGCGCGCGGTCTGCTTGTCGCCGCCGTAGGAGAACATGCCCACCCCGGGCACCAGGATGATCGCCGGGTCGGCGCCGCGGATGGCGGGCGGCTCCTCGCCCTTGGCCCGTGCCTCGGCGGCACCGCGCTCGTAGTAGGCGGTGTAGTCCGCGCGGTAGGCCTCGTGCAGCTGCGGCAGCCGCTCGACGATCTCCTCGACGCTCGCGGTCGCCGGCAGGTCCACGACGAGGGGCTTGACCTTGGTGCGCAGGAAGTGGTCGGGGCACGACGTGCCCAGCTCGGCCAGCCGCGGGTGCGCCTCGCGGGCCAGGAAGTCGAGCACGGCGTCGGAGTCGGTGTAGTGGCCGACCTGCGGGTTGTCGAACGACGCGACCGCGCGCAGGTGCGGCGCCAGGGCGGCGGCCTTCGCGCGCCGCTCCTCGACGGGCAGCGGCTCGTAGCCCTCGAGCGCCGGGCCGAAGGGCTCCGGCCTCCCGTTGGCCTCGATGTACGCCGCGGCGGTCTCGATGATCCACAGCGAGTTGCGCTCGGCCTCCTCGGAGGTGTCGCCCCACGCGGTGATGCCGTGCCCGCCGAGGACGGTGCCGATCGCGTCCGGGTGCTGCGCCTTGATCGCGGCGATGTCGAGGCCGAGCTGGAAGCCGGGCCGGCGCCACGGGACCCACACGACCTTGCCGCCGAAGATCTTCGCGGTGAGGTCGGGGCCGTCGACCGCGGTCGCGACGGCGATGCCGGCGTCGGGGTGCAGGTGGTCGACGTGCGCGGCGTCGACGAGGCCGTGCATGGCCGTGTCGATGCTCGGCGCGGCGCCGCCCTTGCCGTGCAGGCAGTAGTCGAACGCGGCGACCATCTCGTCCTCGCGGTCCACGCCGGGGTAGACGTCCTGCAGGGCGCGCAGGCGGTCGAGCCGCAGGACGGCCAGGCCCTTGGAGGTCAGCGTGCCCAGGTCGCCGCCGGAGCCCTTGACCCACAGCAGCTCGACGTCCTGCCCGGTGACCGGGTCCTTCTCGACGCCCTTCGCCGACGTGTTGCCGCCGGCGTAGTTGGTGTTCCTCGGGTCGGCGCCGAGGCGGTTGGATCGCTCGACCAGGGCAGCGATCGTCGGGTTGCCGGTCTCGTTCGTCATCGGGTTGCTCCGTGGAAGGTTGTGGTCAGGGGGTGGGCGGCTCGTGGGCGGTGCCCACCAGGGAGTCGGTCGTCAGCCAGGCGGCGATGCGCGCGAGGCTGCGCGCGCACCCCGGGTCGTCGGGCTGGTTGAGGTGGCCGTGGTAGGTCCCGTCCTCACGGACGAGCAGCACGTCGACGCCGGCCGCGGCGAGCTCGGCGGCGCACGCCTCGCCCGACGACCGCAGCGCGTCGTGGTCGGAGTTGAGGACGAACGTGGGCGGCAGCCCGCGCAGGTCCGCCCCACCGGGGAACGCGTACGGCGACTCCGACCCGCGCCGGTGGCCGAGGTAGTTGTCGTTCATCGCGCGCACCACGTGGGGCGGGAAGTCCCGGCCCTCCGGGAGCGCGGCGATCTTCTCGGCCAGCTCCGGGCTCGGCGTCGGCAGCCCGTCGTGCACCACCGGGTACGCGAGCACCACGGTGCGCGGCGTGCGCTGCGTGCCCGACGGCGGCGCCGCGGTCGCGTCGTCGCGCAACCGCAACGACACCCCGGCGGCGAGGTTGCCCCCGGCGCTGGCTCCCCCGAGGGACCACGTCCCGGCCGGCGCGCCGAGCCCGGCCGTCACGGCCCAGCGGAAGGCGAAGGCCAGCTCGTCGTGCGCGACGGGGAACCGCACGCCGCCCGTGCCGACGGATGCCGAAGGGTCGTTCCAGTCGATCGGCGTGCACAGCGCGTAGTCGACGCTGACCACGGCCACCCCGCGCGCGGCCAGCCACCGCGCCACGAGGTCGGCCTCGGGCATGTCCAGGTCGCCGTGCATGAACCCGCCGCCGTGCGCCCAGACGAGCCCTCCGACGCGGGTCACACCGTCGGGCACCTGGTACACGCGGACCCGCAGGTCGCCGTGCGGTCCGTCGAGCGTGCGCTCCTCGGTGGCGACGCGGTCCGGGACCAGCCCCGCCGTCGTGGCGACGGTCACGCCCCCCACCCGGCCTGCTGACCGCCGACCCGCTCGGCGGCGATCTTCGCCTGGTACCCGGACTCGGCGTACGCGGCCATCGGGTCCGCCGGCAGCCCGCGCTTCTCGCGGTACTCCGCCAGGAGCGGGCGCACGTCGGTGTAGAAGGCGTCCATGAAGATCGCGTTGGCGGTGAGCACGTCGCCCGCCTCCTGCGCCTTCGTCAGCGCCTCACGGTCGAGCAGCAGCGCGCGGGCGGTCATCTCCTGGACGTTGAGGACCGAGCGGATCTGGCCCGGGACCTTGTCCTCGATGTTGTGGCACTGGTCGAGCATGAGGGCCACGCCCGAGCCCTCGTCGAGCCCGCCGCCGCGGACGACCTCGACCATGATGCGGAAGAGCTGGAACGGGTCGGCCGCACCCACGATGAGGTCGTCGTCGGCGTAGAAGCGCGAGTTGAAGTCGAACGAGCCGAGCTTCCCGAGGCGCAGCAGCTGGGCGACGATGAACTCGATGTTGGTGCCCGGTGCGTGGTGGCCGGTGTCGAGGCAGACGAAGGCCTTGTCGCCGAGCGCCGCGACCTGGGCGTACGAGGTGCCCCAGTCCGGCACGTCCGTGTGGTAGAACGCCGGCTCGAAGAACTTGTACTCGAGCACCATGCGCTGGTCGTCGCCGAGCTGGCCGTAGATCTCCTGCAGCGCCTCGTGGAGCAGGTCCTGGCGCGTGCGGATGTCGCCCTGGCCCGGGTAGTTGGTCCCGTCGGCGAGCCAGATCTTCAGGTCGCGCGAGCCGGTCGCGCCCATGATCTCGATGCACTCGAGGTGGTGGTCGATCGCCTTGCGCCGCACGGCCGGGTCGGTGTGCGTGAGCGAGCCCAGCTTGTAGACGTCGTCCTGGAACGTGTTCGAGTTGATCGTCCCCAGGTCCACGCCGTGGTCGTTCGCGTAGCGCCTGAGCGCGGCGTAGTCCTCGACCTTGTCCCACGGGATGTGCAGCGCCACGGTGGGCGCGAGCCCCGTGAGCTCGTTGACCTTCGCGGCGTCGGCGATCTTCTCCTCGGGGTTGCGCGGCGTGCCCGGCGTGGAGAACACCTTGAAGCGCGTGCCCGAGTTGCCGTACGCCCAGGAGGGGACCTCGATGGCGAGCCGGTCGAGGACCGGGGTGATGTCGTCGAACGTGGGCATGGTGGGTGTCCTTCCTCAGTCCTGGGCGGCGCTGTGCGCGGTGTGGTCGGTCGCGGCCGTCTCGGCGGCGGCGAGCTGGGTCTCGAGGTGGAAGACCTCGGTGAGCTGGTCCATCTCCTCGTCCGGGCCGGCGTCCGCGAAGAACTCCGCCATCTCGGCCTGCCAGCGGGCGTTGACCTCGCGCAGCGCCATGCCCGCCTGGGCGGCGTCGAGGTCTGCCGTCTCGAAGTACCCGACCACGAGCCCGTCAGGGCGCGTGAACAGCGAATAGTTCTCCCAGCCCGTCTCGTGCAGCGCGCGGAGCATGTCCGGCCACACCGCGGCGTGCCGACGCGTGTACTCGTCGAGCTTCTCGGGGCGCACCCGGAACTGGAACATGACGCGGCGCCTGCCTGCGCCGGCCGGAGGTGTGTCTGGAGCCACCGTCGGTCTCACTTCCCGCGTCTCCCTCGACGCGTCTCTATGAAACGATTCAATGCGTCGACCGTACACCGCGCGCCACACGCTCCGCAAGGGACCGGCCGCTTCCGCTCGACGTCCCGCCGGGCCGGCCCCGCGCCCTCGTGCTGAAACGTTACAATCAGTGTCCTGCCGCGTGTCGAGCGCGGTCGGCCCGACACACCCGGGAGCCTGTCGACGAGGAGAGGAACCCCATGCCCCGCACCGCCCGCCGCCGCGCCTCCATCTCCGACGTGGCGCGCCTCGCCGGCGTGAGCGTCGGGACGGTGTCCAACGTGCTCAACCGGCCCGAACGGGTGTCCGAGGCGACGCGCGAGCGCGTCCAGGCCGCGATCTCCCAGCTCTCGTTCGTCCCCAACGGGTCCGCCCGGCAGCTGCGCGTCGGGACGATCACGACCGTCGGCGCGATCGTCCTCGACATCTCGAACCCGTTCTTCACCGACCTCGCGCGCGGCATCGAGGCCCGCCTCGACCAGGACGACTACACCCTCATGGTGGCGAGCTCCGACGAGGACTCGGAGCGCGAGGCCCGCTACCTGCGCCTGTACGAGCAGCACGGCGTGCAGGGGATCATGGTCGTCCCGGCGACCGACGACATCGACCACCTCGTCGTCCTCGCCGAGCGCGGCGTCGGCATCGTCCTGCTCGACCGGCCCTCCCCCGTCGAGTCCCTGTCCTCGGTCGCCGTCGACGACGTCCACGGGGGTGCGCTCGCCGTGCGGCACCTGCTCGAGCAGGGGCACGAACGGATCGCGCTCCTCAACGGCCCCCACACCATCCACCAGTGCGCCGACCGGTACGAGGGCGCCGTGCAGGCAGTCCAGGCCGCGGGCCTCGACCCGGCGGTGGTCCTCGAGGAGCTCACCGTCAGCCTCAACGCCGACGGCGGCGACGCGGGCACGCGGCAGCTGATCGACCGCGACGACCGCCCGACCGCGATCTTCTGCGTCAACGACCTCGTCGCGCTCGGCTCGCTGCGCACGCTGCGGCGCGCGGGCCTGTCGGTGCCCGACGACGTCGCGGTCGTCGGGTACGACGACGTCACGTTCGCGGCCGAGCTCGCGACGCCGCTGACGTCGGTGCGCCAGCCGACGCACGAGCTCGGCGTCCG
>JAPSLQ010000064.1 GCA_031180595.1 Isoptericola sp.
CATTCCCTCCGTCAGTGCGAGCTGAGTCAGGTTCGACGGGTGTGATCTCAGCGCCCGGGCGGGCGCACCCCGTGTCGTGGGCCACACGGTACCGCGCTCGGTACGGTGGGCGGATGCCCCCGACCCTCCGGCCCGCCACGCCCGCCGACGCGACCGCGTGCGCCCTGGTGCACCACACCGCGTGGGTCGAGACGTACTCCCGACTGCTCCCGGCGTCCTTCTGGGAGACCAGCACGCTCGAGGCGCGCACCGAGCGCTGGACGCGGTGGCTCGACGCCGGCACCCCCGTCACGGTCGCCGAGGTCGACGGCCGCGTCGTCGGGTTCGCGATCGCAGGACCGGCGCGGCCCGACGACGAGCACGAGGTCGTCCGCGACCGGGAGCTGTACGCGCTGTACGTGCTCGCCGCGCACCACGGCACCGGCGCCGGGCAGGCGCTCCTCGACGCGGTCATGCCGCCGGGCACGCCGGCACAGCTCTGGGTCGCCGCGGACAACCCGCGCGCCCGCGCGTTCTACGCGCGCAACGGCTTCGAGCCCGACGGCGCGACGGCCACCGACGACCACTTCGGCGGGCTTGCCGAGGTGCGGCTCGTCCGCTGACGCGATAGGACCGGCCTGAGGAACCGGACCTTGTCGAAGACGACCTTGTCCGCCCTCGTCGTGACGTCGGCCGACTGCCGGGCCGTGACCTCCGGGTGGGCCGCCTCGTCGAACGCCTCCTCGAACGTGAGTGCCAGCTCACCGACGCCGAGGCGGCCGACCACGAGGTCGCCGACCATCTCGCGGGCGACGACGGCTGGGCACCCCATGCGGGCTACCTCAGGACGCGACGTCGGGCACCACGAGCGCCAGCACCACCACGCACACCACCGCGACGGCGAGGCTGAGCAGGAACGGTGCCCGGCTGCGCGGGCGCCGCGCCGCGACGAGACCGGCTCCCGCGGCGAGCGCGGCGGCGAGAACGCCGCACACCATGCCGGCCGCCGACGGAGGGCCCGGCGGGCCGGTGACGACGATCGCCACGGCGACGAGCAGCAGCGCCGGGGCGAGCACCCCGGAGACCCGCCGCCCGAGGCGGTGCGGCAGCCCGCGTACCCCGGTCGCGGCGTCGTCGTCGAGGTCCGGCAGCGTGTTCGCGACGTGCGCCCCCACGCCGAGGAGGGCTGCGGCGCCGACGGCCCAGCCGGCGGGCTGCCGCCCGCCCGGTGCGGCGAGCACGACGAAGGCGAGCAGCAGACCGAACGAGAACGCGTACGGGGTCCACGACCAGGCGGTGGCCTTGAGGCGCACGTTGTAGGCCCAGGCGCCGCCGACCGCCGCGAGGTGCACGAGACCGGCCACGACGCCCGTCGCGAGCGACGCCGCCGCGCACGCCGTCAGCGCGAGCACGGCACCGCGCCGCAGCGTGCCCTCGGTCACGAGCCCGGCGACGACGGGCTTGTCCGCGCGCCCGACGGCCCGGTCGCGGCCCGCGTCGATCCAGTCGTTCGACCAGCCGATCGAGAGCTGGCCGGCACCGACCGCGAGCGCCACGAGAGCCACGCGCCCGGCGCCCGCGCCGAGGGCCGCGGCCATGGCGGTCGCGAGCGCCGTGACGACCGCCGCCGGCGCCGGGTGGCTCGCCAGCACGAGGCCCCGCGCGAGCGACGCGGCGGGCGGTGCGGTCGTCCGGGTCATGCAGCGACGCTAGCCCGCCTGCGCCGGCGCCGCCGCCGCGGGCTGCGTTGCCCGGGCAAGTCGGCCGACTCGGTGTGACGATGCCATGGTGTCCCGCATCGTCGCCGTCGCCCCCGTGCTGGGCGAGCACCCTCGTCCGCAGGAGCAGATCGCGCGAACGCTCGCCCCGCTGGTGACGGGTGACGCGGGACGCGAGGCGCTGCTGCACCGCCTGCACCGCAACGCCGGTGTCCGACGCCGGCACCTGGCGGTGCCGCTGGAGGAGTACGGGTCGCTGGGGTCCCTCGAGGCGTCGAACGCGGTGTTCGTGCGCGAGGGTGCGCGGATGGCCGAGCGGGCGACGCGGACGGCGCTCGAGGCGGCCGGGCTGGCGCCGTCCGACGTCGACCACGTCTTCGCCACCTCGGTGACCGGCGTCGCGGCACCGTCGCTGGACGTCCTCGTGGCCGAGCGCCTGGGCCTGCGTCCGGACGTGCGGCGCACGCCGTCGTTCGGGCTGGGCTGCGCGGGCGGGGCGGGCGGGCTCGCGCGCGTGCACGACCACCTCGCGGGCCGCCCCCACGACGTCGCAGTCCTCCTGTCGGTCGAGCTGTGCTCGCTGACCCTGCAGCACCGGGACGACTCGACGGCCAACCTCGTGGCGACAGGCCTGTTCGGCGACGGCGGGGCGGCGGTCGTGGTGGTGGGCGACGAGCACCCGCTGGCCCGGCCGGCGTCCGAACCGGTGCACCGAGCGGCGTCGGTCGTCGACACCCGCTCGGTCCTGTACCCCGGGACGGCCGACGACCTCGGGTGGAAGGTGCGCGACACCGGGTTCTCGATCGTGCTGTCGGCCCGCCTCCCCGACCTGCTGCGCTCGCACCTCCTGGCCGACGTCAAGGGGCTGCTCGCGGAGCACGGCCTCGCGCCCGCGGACGTGCCGACCTGGGTGGTGCACGCCGGCGGGCCGCGGGTGCTCGACGCGGTCCGCGACGCGCTCGGCCTGACCGACGACGACCTGCGGCACAGCCGCGAGCACCTCGCCGACGCGGGGAACCTGTCGTCGGCGTCGGTGCTGCACGTGCTGGCGCGCACCCTGGAGGCCACGCAGGCCCCGCCCGGCTCCCCGGCCGTCCTCATGGCGTTCGGGCCCGGGATCTCCACCGAGCTGGTGCTGCTGCGGCTCGAGGGCCGCAGCTGAGGAGCCCCTGGAGGTCGGACATGATCTGGTACGTCGCCCTGGTGGCCGCGACCGCGGTCGAGCGGATCGCAGAGCTCGTCGTCTCGACGCGCAACGCGCGCTGGGCGTTCGAGCGGGGCGGGGTCGAGCACGGCAGGGCCCACTTCCCCGTCATGGTCGCGCTGCACACCGGGCTGCTCGTGGCGTGCGTCGCCGAGGCGTGGCTCGCCGACCGGCCGTTCCTGCCGTGGCTCGGCTGGCCGATGCTCGTGCTCGTCGTCGCCTCGCAGGTGCTGCGGTGGTGGTGCGTGCGCACCCTCGGCCCGCGGTGGAACACGCGCGTCGTCGTCGTCCCCGGGATGCCGCTCGTGGTGCGCGGGCCGTACGCCCGCTGGCGCCACCCCAACTATGTCGCGGTGGTGCTCGAGGGGATCGCGCTGCCGCTGGTCCACACGTGCTGGGTCACCGCGATCGCGTTCACCGTCCTCAACGCGGTCCTCCTGCTGGGCGTGCGGATCCCGGTCGAGGAGCGCGCCCTGGCTCATTCGCACTCCCCGGCATGACGTCGCCGGACCGGTTCGACACCGACGTGCTGGTCGTGGGCGCCGGTCCCGTCGGTCTGGCCACGGCGGTGCACGCGCGGACCGCCGGGTGGGACGTCCTGGTGCTCGACAGGCGCGACGGCGTCCTGGACAAGGCGTGCGGCGAGGGGCTGCTGCCCGGTGCGCTCGGCGCGGTGCGGGCGCTCGGCGTCGACCCGCCCGGTCACGACCTCGCCGGCATCAGCTACCGCTCCCCCGCGCGGCACGCCGACCACCTGTTCGCCCTCGGCCCCGGCCGGGGCGTGCGGCGCACCACCCTGCACGCCGCGCTGCGCGAGCGCGCGCTCGACGCCGGTGCGGGCGTCCTGCACGCCGGCGTGCGGGCGCTGCGTCAGGACGCCGGCGGGGTGGAGGTGCACGTCTCCGGCGCCGACGGCGGCGCCGGGACCCTGCGCGCGCGGTACCTGCTGGGCTGCGACGGGCTCGGCTCGACCGTGCGGCGCCTGGCGGGCCTCGGCGAGGCGACGGCGTCCCGACGTGGTGCCGGCGTCCCGGAGGCCCGGTACGGGCTGCGGCGCCACTACCGTGCGGCGCCGTGGAGCGACCTGGTCGAGGTGCACTGGGCCGCCGGCGCCGAGGCGTACGTGACGCCGGTGGCCGACGACCTCGTCGGGGTCGCCGTGCTCGGTCCCCGCGGGGCGTCGCAGCGGGCGGGCGGGTTCGACGCGACGCTCGCCGCGACGTTCCCCGAGCTCGGCGAGCGGCTGCGCGGGGCGGTCCCGGCGGGTCCCGTGCACGGTGCCGGGCCGCTGCGACGCCGCTCGTGCCGCCGGACGGCCGGGCGGGTGCGGCTCGTGGGCGACGCGTCGGGCTACGTCGACGCACTCACGGGCGAAGGGGTGCGCGTGGGCTTGGCGCAGGCGGCCGCCGTCGTGCGCCACCTCGAGGACCCCGCGGCGTACGAGCGGGCCTGGTGGCGCGTCACCCGCGACTACCGCCTGCTCACCGCCGGGCTCCTGGCCTGGGCGCGCAGCCCGGCCCGGGAAGCGATCGTCCCCACGGCAGCCCGGTGGCCCGGCCTGTACGCCGCGGTGGTCGAGCGGCTGGCCCGTTGACGCCGGCCCGCCGGCACAGGGAGGCGAGCGCGCACACCACGGCGTCCCGGGGCTCTACGATCGCTGCATGGACTCGGGCCTGCTCCTCGGTGTCGTCGCAGCGCTGGTCGTCGTCGGCGGGACGACCGGCGCGTTCGGCTGGATGCGCTCGCGGCGTCGCACGCGTGATCGCGACACCTCGGCCGAGCTCGAACGGCTCGAGAAGGAGGCCGGCACCGCGCTCGTGCGCACCGACGAGCGCCTGCGGCTCGCGGACGACGAGCTCGACTTCGCCGTCGCCGAGCTCGGCGAGTCGGAGACCGGCGAGCTCGCGTCGGCGCTGAGCACGGCCCGCGAACGCCTGCGCGAGGCGTTCCACCTGCACCAGCTGCTGCACGACCACGTCCCCGACACCGACGCCCAGCGCCGGGAGTGGTTCGCACGCATCGTCACGCTGTGCCGTGCGGCCGAGGAGGCGGTCGGCGAGCAGGTCCGGGCGGTCGCGGCCCGCCGCGCCGACGTGCGCCGGGCTCCGTCCGCCGTCGAGCACGTGCGGCGGGAGCTCGCACGCGTGCAGGGCGAGGTGGGCAAGGCGCGCGCCACGCTCGAGCGCCTCGCCGAGCGGTACACCGACGATGCGCTGCGGCCCGTGGCCGACAACCCCGTCCAGGCCGAGCGCCTGCTCGAGTTCGCCGGGCGCAGCGCCGACCTGGCCACCGCCCGCCTCGCCGAGCAGCGCGTCGGCGAGGCCGACGGCGCGGCCCGGGCCGCCGCGGACACGGTCCGCCGGGCGGAGGGCCTGCTGCGCGCGGTCGAGGAGTTCGAGGTCGAGGCCCTGCGCGCCGAGTCTGCCCTCGGCGCGATGATCGCCGAGTCGCGGGCCGAGCTCGCCACGGCACGTGCGCTGCCCGCCCGCCAGCGCCAGGGCGCGGTCGACGCGGCCGTGACGGCGCTCGAGGAGGCCCTGGCCGAGCTGCCCGCGCCCGGCGAGCGCTCGGACCCGGTCGCGGCCCTGACCCGCGTGCGCCGAGCCAACACCGCGCTCGACGACGCCGTCGCCGACCTGCTCGAGCGCGAGCAGCGCGAGCGGCAGGCGCGCGCCCAGCTCGGCCCCGCGCTCGACGACGCCGAGCGGCAGATCGCCTCGGCGCGCAGCGTCGTCGACGACTACCGCGCGCCGGTCGGTCCCGACGCGCGCACCCGGCTTGCGGAGGCGGAGGGCGAGCTCGCCCGCGCGCGCGGCGAGAAGGACCCCGAGCGCGGCCTGGCCGCCGCGCGCCGGGCGGCCACGCTCGCGGCCGAGGCCGCGACGACGGCCCGACGCGACATCGCACGTGCCGGGCAGCGCTACCCGGGTGGCACCTGGGGCGACCCGCGCGCCGGCATGCGCGGCGGCGGCTCCGGCGCGCTCGGCGGGATCCTGGGCGGCATGGTGCTCGGGGGGATCCTCGAGGACCTCGGGGACATCGGCGACATCGGCGACTTCTTCGGCTGAGCCGCGCCCCGTCGGCGCGGGTAGCCTCGCGACCATGACCGGGCGTATCCACAGGCGCATCCACAGGCGCATCCACGTCGTCGTGCGCGGCCGGGTCCAGGGCGTCGGGTTCCGGTACGCGACGCTCGAGGCCGCGCGCCGCAGCGGCGTGGCGGGTTACGTGCGCAACCGGGCCGACGGCGCGGTCGAGGCCGAGGTCGAGGGCCCGGACGTCGCGATCGAGGAGATGCTCGGGTTCCTGCGCTCCGGACCGCCCGCGGCCGACGTGACGGACGTCGAGGTGACCGACGTCGCACCGCGCGGCGCGCCCGGGTTCGGCGTCGCGTAGGCCGGGGCGCGTGGCCGGCCGCGCGACCACCCTGCGAGCGGTCGCTCCCGCGCCTAGCGTCGGACGGAGCGCCCGGCCGAGCGCGTCGGGTGGCCGACCGACCATCGGAGGACCCATGAAGACCGCCGCGATGCTCGAGACCTACCCCGCGACCATGAACGTCGACCGCGAGCTGCTGGCGCGCGTCATCGACACCCTCGTCGAGTGCTCGCAGGCGTGCACCGCGTGCGCCGACGCGTGCCTGAGCGAGGAGATGGTGGCCGACCTGCGCAAGTGCATCCGCACGGACCTCGACTGCGCCGACCTGTGCGACACGACCGCGCGAGTCCTGTCGCGCCACACCGGGTACGACGCGAACCTCACCCGCGCCGTGCTCGAGGCGTGCGCCGTCGCCTGCCGCGCCTGCGCCGACGAGTGCGAGCGGCACGCGGGCATGCACGAGCACTGCCGGGTGTGCGCCGAGGCGTGCCGCGCGTGCGAGGCGGCGTGCGCCGAGCTGGTCGCCGCGATGGCCTGAGGCTCGCGGGCGAGCGGGAGCGAACGTGCCTACCCTGGAAGAACGAGGGAAGGAGCACATCGTGAACCTCGGAGACAAGATGAAGCACAAGGCCGAAGAGGCCAAGGGCAAGGCCAAGGAAGCCGTCGGCGACGCGACGCATGACAAGAGCATGCAGACCGAGGGCCGGCGCGAGCAGGCGAACGCCGAGACGAAGCAGACCGGTGACAAGCTGAAGGACGCCGGCCGCGACGTGAAGAAGGCGTTCGACAAGTAGGCCGGTCCCGAACCGACCAGGCGCGACCTCGCCGAGGACGACTCGGACGAGGTCGCGCTGCGCGTTGACGGGACGAAGCACCACGCATAAGTTGTGCGGGAAAACAAATAGCCACCTGCGCAAAGGAGCGACATGGCACCCGTGCACGGCACCACTCCCGGCAGGCGCGTCGTCGCGGTCGCGGCCTCCGCGGCCGTCGCCGCAGCCCTCGGATCGGCCTCCCCCGCCGCGGCCGACGACGAGTACCAGGTGCTCGTCGTCGGCGAGACGCTGGGGTTCCGGCACTCCCACATCGACGAGACGACGCGCGCCATCATCGACCTCGGGCACGAGCACGGGTTCACCGTGGACGTGTGGGACCCGCCCAACACCAGCGGAGGCTGGTGGGGCCCCGGCTCCCCCGGGCAGCCGGAGCTGAGCCTCGGCTCGACGCCGTTCACCAGCGCCGAGGACCTGTCGCGGTACGAGACGATCGTGTTCGTCTCGCCGGTCGACAACACCAACAGCCTCGACCCGGCCGTGCCTCGCCTGCTCGACGACGACGAGCTCGCCGCCTTCCAGGGCTACATCCGGTCCGGCGGCGGCTTCGTGGGCCTGCACGCCGCGACCGACACCCTGCACACCGTGCCCTGGTACACCGAGCTCGTCGGGGGCGGGGCGCGCTTCGTGAACCACCCGCAGCAGCAGACGGCGACCATGCGGGTCGAGAGCCCCGCGCACCCGTCGATGGAGGGCGTCCCGCTCGTCTGGGAGCGCTGGGACGAGTGGTACAACTACAGCCTCAACCCGCGCGGCGACGTGCACGTGCTCATGACGCTCGACGAGTCGACCTACTCCGGCGGCACCATGGGCGACGACCACCCGATCGCGTGGTGCCACAACTTCGAGGGCGGCCGGTCCTGGTACCAGGGTGCCGGTCACACGGAGGCCTCGTACGCCGACCCGGTGTTCCTCGACGTCGTCCTCGGCGGCATCGAGTGGACGGCCGGCGTCACGAGCGGCGGCGGGAACTGCGTCACGTGGGCAGAGGTCGACGCGATCGTCGACGGCGTCCCCGCGGACACCACGCGCGACCGGGTCACCCTCGGGCGGGTGGGCTCGCGGCTCGACGCGGCGCAGGCCGCCGCTGACGCCGGTGAGCGCGGCAAGGCCCTCGGCCAGCTCCGGGCGGCCGAACGCCTCGCCGGGACCCTCACGGCAGACGACGCCGACGAGCTGGTCGCCAAGATCCGCGACCTGAGCGACTGGCAGCGAGGCCTGGCCGACGCCGGGCTCTGAACCGGCCGATGACGCGAGGCCGGCCGCGCCGACGGTGCGGCCGGCCTCTCTCGCTGTCGCCGACCCGAGCGGCGAGCGGTCCGGCCGTGCTGTTGGTCGACCTCGCGGCCGCGCTCGCGCGGGTCCGAATCGACCTCGCCCAGTACGCCGAGAGCTACTACTTCGAGGAGGCCTCCCCGCAGGCCTCGCTGGCCCTGACGATCGACCACGCGACAGAGCTGTCAGCCGTGGCGCTGCGGTCACCGCACGCCGACGTGCGGCTCGCCGGCGACCCAGCACTCGCACGGGTGACGGCACCGTCGGCCGACCGCAGCGTCGTCGACCGACAGCAGCGCCGTCTCGGTCACGGCTCGTCGGGCTCGAACGCCTGCCCGTCACCGACCTTGTCCGCAGGGATCACGCTCAGCGTGCCGTCCGTCTCCAGGACCACGCGCGCCAGCCGGTCGAAGCCGCCGACGCCGGCGCCGCGGACCGCCTGACGCAGCTCTGCCCTGGTGAGGCGCTGGGCCCGCATCGCCTGCTCGTCGACCACCCCGTCGCGCAGGACCGTCGTCGGCGCCGCGGTGACGATCGCTCGGCCGCGGCCCGCGCGCGTGGTTGTCCACGACACCGCGAGCTGGAGGACGACGAGCACTCCGAACGCGACGGCACCCTCCGCCCAGGACACGTCGGAGTTGAGCAGGACCGTCGCGAGCGTCGAGCCCAGCGCCACCGTGACGACGAGGTCGAAGGCGTTGAGCTTGGCGAGCGTGCGCTTGCCCGAGAGCCGCAGCGCGACCACCAGGACGGCGTACGCGGCTGCGCCCACCGCGACGACGCGCCACAGGTCGCTCCACGAGTCGAACCACATCGCGGCCTGCCCCGCTCAGCTCTCGGCCCGTGCGAACAGGCGCCGTCCCGGCGACCCCGTGAGCCCGAACGCGAGGACGCTCGCGGCGACCGCGAGGGTCCCGGCCGCGAACAGCCGCGGGTCCGAGGCCCCCTCGTGGATGCTGTGGGCGAGGTAGAAGACGGCGCTGACGCCGATGGGACCGAACCACCCGGTGAACGCCGCCTGCTTGGACGTGAGGCCGAGCACCCGTCCGAGGACGAGCACGAGCGGCGGCCGCCGCAGCAGCAGCACGACGGCCACGAACGCCACCGCGGCGGGGCCGAACGCCGCCCACTCGCTCCACGGCAGCACCGCGCCCAGGAGCACGAACAGCGGGATCACGGCGTAGCGGTTCACGGCCTCGTCGATGTCGTCCTGTCCCGACCGTTCGTCGTCCCCGATGAGCCGGTTGTAGGCGAGGCCCGCGACGAAGACCGCGAGCACGCCGCCCGTGCCGGCGAGCCGTGCGACACCCAGGGTCGTGACGGCCAGCAGCAGCGTGTAGACCAGCTCGGGCCCGGGCTCCTGGTCGTGGTGCCGGGTCGCCACGCGCAGGCCCCAGGCCGCCAGGGCGCCGACGGCGACACCGATGGCCGCGCCCCCGACGACCTCCCAGACGATGCGTCCGACCACGCCGCCCGGCGACTCCCCCGGCAGCACCGCGGCGAGCGCCAGCCCGACCACGGGCAGCGCCAGGCCGTCGTTGGCCCCGCTCTCTGCGGTGAGCATCCGTCGGACCCGCGCCGGGATGTCTCGCTCGGCCGGCTCGCCCGTCACCACGGCTGCGGCGAGGACCGGGTCCGTCGGGCACAGGCACGCACCGACGAGCGCGGCCAGCGCCAGCGGCACCCCGAGCAGCAGGCTGCCCGCGCCGGTGATCAGGGTCGCCACGGGCATCGCCACGACGAGCAGCACCGAGACCGCACGCACGACCGAGCGCAGGTCCCGCA
Organism: Isoptericola sp.; assembly: GCA_031180595.1. Classification (GTDB taxonomy): domain Bacteria; phylum Actinomycetota; class Actinomycetes; order Actinomycetales; family Cellulomonadaceae; genus Isoptericola. The sequence continues at coordinate 10,170 of JAPSLQ010000064.1, forward strand.
CGGGGAAGCGCAGCGCGGCCGCCATGACCGAGCCCGCCAGGAGCAGACGTGAGCCCTCGAGCAGCACGAGGTCGCGCGTGTCCTCCTCCAGCCGGAGGACGCCGAGCACGGCCGGGCCCAGGAGCACCCCGACCAGCAGCCCGACGAGCGGCTCGCTGACCGGGATCTCGCGCAGCTTGCGGCTCGCGAGCGCCAGCACGACCGCGGCGCCGCCGAAGCACGCGTACAGCAGATGCAGCTCGGTCATCCCTTCCCCCCACCCGCGCCGTGGCGCGGTTCGTCGTCCGTACGCGTCCACGACCGAGCATGTCGGCGCACCGGGCCACTTGCTCGCGCTGGCCCAGCCGGCAGCCCGCGTGCGACGGCACCGGTACCGGCACATCCTGGAGCTTCAGGAGGTGCGCCGTGGACGAGACCGACGGGACGAGCCTTCGCGCCGACGTCGCCGTCGTCGGCCGGGGACTGACCGGGACGGTGACGGCGCTGCTCCTCGCGGAGGGCGGCGCGGACGTGGTCGTCGTCGACGCCCGTCCGGCGTCCACCACCACGACGGCCAGGTCGACGGGCAAGGTGAGCCTCCTGCAGGGGACGCGCCTGGCGCGGGTGGCGCGGCACGGGGACGAGGTGCTCTCCTCCTACGTGGCTGCGGGTTCCGCCGGTGCGGGCTGGCTGCGCGGCACGCTGCGAGACCTCGGCGTCCCCGTGGAGGACCGCGACGACCTCACCGTCGCGGGCACACGCGGGGACCTCGCATCACTCGACGCGGTGCTCGAGGCGTGCGCCCGCGTCCGCCTCGGCGCCGAGTGGGAGGGCGACCCGCCTCTGCCCACCCCGGCCGTCGGCGCGGTGCGGCTGCGGGGCCAGGCGCAGGTCCAGCCTCGCGCGGCGCTCTCCGCGCTGCGCACCCTCCTGCAGGAGCGTGGTGTACGCGTGCACGACGGCGTCCGCGTGCGGCAGGTGCGCCGCGTCCCCTCCGGGGTCGTGCTCCGCACGACCGGCGGCACGGTCCGTGCGGGACGTGTCGTGCTCGCGACCGGCGTCCCGCCCGGCCGGTACGGCGGGCTCTTCCTGCGCCTCGAGGCGCAGCGCTCGTACCTCACGGTCTGGGAGCTCGCGCCCGACGCCGCACTCCCGGACGGCTTCGGCCAGACCATGTCGATCACCGCCGGTGAGCCGGTGCGATCGCTGCGGACCGCCGGCGACCTGCTCGTGGTGGGCGGCGAGGGCCATGTCGTCGGGCGCGAGCCCGACACCGCGGGACGCGTCGAGGCGCTCGACGCGTGGACCCGCCGGCACTTCCCGGTCGCGGCACGTCGCCGGGCGTGGTCCGCCCAGGACTACGCGACGGACACCGACCTGCCTCTCATCGGACCCGCCCTGCCGGGCGACGACCGTGTGCTGGTCGCGACGGGGTACGCCAAGTGGGGGCTCGCCCACGCCGCCGCCGCGGGGATCGCGCTGTCGGGCCGGCTGCTCGGCGAGCCCGCCGACTGGGCGCCCGCCCTCGAGCCGTGGGCGCGGCCGCCCCGGCCGCGCGCCTCGACCGCCCGCACCGTCGGGCGCCAGGTCGCCTGCTGGGTCCGGGCGGCGAGCCGGCCGAGCGGCACGGCGCCCTCCGGGTCCGGCACGCCGGTGTCGCGGGTGTGCCCGCACCTCGGCGGCGTCGTGGGCTGGAACGAGTTCGAGCAGTCCTGGGACTGCCCGGTCCACGGCTCGCGCTTCGGGGCCGACGGCGTCCTGCGCGAGGGACCCGCGACGGAGGACCTGGCGCCGGCCTGAGGCGTTCCGGTCACAGACCCTCGAGGTGCACCGCCTTGCGCACGGTCATCTCGTCGAGGAGGTCGGGTCCGTAACCGGCGCCCGCGCCGCTCCCCCGGCGCGGGTCGGCGGACCCGCCCGGGGCGCCGCCGAAGACGGCGTTGACCTTGACCGTCCCGACGTCGAGGACGTCGGCCGCGCGCAGGGCGTGGTCGAGCCGGGGGGTGAGCACCGTCGCGGCGAGACCGTACGCCGATGCGGACGCCCGGCGCAGCGCCTCGTCGAAGTCGGCCACGCGGACCACCGGGGCGACGGGGCCGAACGTCTCCTCCCGCAGCAACGGGACATCGTCGGGACAGCGGTCGAGCACCGTCGGCGCGTAGAAGGACCCGGACCGGTCGAGCCGGTGCCCGCCGGTGACCAGGTGCGCGCCGGCCTCGACCGCGCCGTCCACGTGCGTCGCGACGACGGCGAGCTGGTCGTCGTCGACGAGCGGGCCCATCGTCGTCGCGGGATCGGCCGGGTCGCCGACGACGAGCGCCTCGGCGCGGCGTCCGAGCTCGGCGACGACGGCGTCGGCGACCTCCTCGACGACGTAGACACGCTCGACCGCCGTGCACAGCTGCCCCGCGTTCGTGAACGCCCCGGTCGCGATCTGCCCGGCGGCCCAGACCGGGTCCACGCCGGCGTCGACGACGATCGGGTCCTTGCCGCCGTTCTCCAGCAGCGCTCGCGCGCCCCGCTCGCCGACGGTCGCGGCGATGCGCCGCCCCGCAGCCGACGAGCCCACGTGCGCGACGAGCGCGACGTCGTCGTGCGCCACGAGCGCCTGCCCGGTGACGGCGTCGCCGCTGAGCACCTCGAGCACTCCTGCGGGCAGCGCGCCGGCGACGAGCTCGCCGAGCCGCACGCCCGGCGCGTCGCTGCGCTCCGACGGCTTGTGCACGACGGTGTTGCCGGTGACCAGCGCCGCGGCGAGCAGGCCGGCGGCCGCGGGGTACGGGTCGTTCCACGGCGTAATGACGGCGACGACGCCGCGCGGCTCGCGACGCACGACGTCGACCGCCAGCGGATCGCCGGCCAGCGCCCGCCCGGCGCGGCCCAGCCCTGTCACCGCCGCCTCGTCGAGCAGGTCCGCGGCGACAACGGCCGACTCCCGCGCCTCTCGCAGCAGCCGCCCGGTGGTCGCGCACAGCAGCTCGCCGAGCTCGTCCGCCGCGCCGCGCACGGCGGCCGCGGCCTCGCGCAGCATCCCGGCACGCTGGGCGGGGGGCGTTGCTCGCCAGCCGGCGAAGGCGTCGCGGGCGCGGCGCACGGCGGCGCCGACCTGGTCGGCGTCCGCGCACACGACGGCGCGTCCGGGGCGACCGGTCGCCGGGTCCACCCGCTCGAGCGTGCGGTCGGCGGGGCGTGCGGCAGTCGTGGTCATGGGCAACCTCCTCGACGACGCAGCACGGCGAGCGCCGTGCCGGGACCGCCACGAGCCTCCCGCGGGGGCGCCTCGCTCGCCATCGATACAAGGTCGCGGGCTCGACCGGGCGCCTCAGCGGGCGCGGCGCGCGAGCAGGAGCAGCACGAGAACCGCGGCGTCCACGGCGAGGAACACCACGCCCTCCGGCTCGTCGTAGACCGGGATCTTGACGAGCGTGAGCACGACGCCCACCGCGACGGCAGCGAGCCCGACGGTGATCCGGCGTGCCGGCTCGATGCGCGGCGCCAGGGCGAGGGTCAGCTTCAGCGCGATGCCGGTGAGGGTGAGGGCGATGACGGGTACGTCGACCAGCGGGCCGATCCAGACCGTCTGGTCGCGGGCGACGACGAGGAAGAAGAACGCCCCGGCGAGCTGCACCGTACCGATGATCCCGGCGAGGACGCGGGCCGCGAGGAGGGTGCGGGGCTGGCGGGCCGTCCCAGGGACGGCCGCGGTGGTGGTGGTCATGGTCGGTCCTTTCGTCGGTGGTGACGTCCGGAACGCTAGGTGCCCGGCGGTGCCCGGCACATGGCGTCATGGGCTGAGATCCGGCTCATCCCAGGGGTTGAGGACGGCCGGGGCGGCGGAGGCCTACCCTCGGCTGTGTGGTGACCCAGGACGGCCGGACCGGCGGCGTGCGGCGCTCCGACGTGCTGCTCACCGCCGGCTTCCTGGCGGCGAGCCTCGTCCAGGTGCTGGTGCGGCCGGTCGAGACGTTGTGGGTCAGTGACAGCGGCTGGTTCGGTCCGCTGCTGGCCGTCGTCTCCGTGCTTCCCCTGGCGTGGCGGCGGGTCCGGCCGGCGCCGGCGGCGCTGGTGGGCGCGAGCCTGTGGTGGGTGCCGACCGACGGCTTCCTCTACCTGGGCTACGTGACCGCGATCCTGCTCTTCTTCGCCCTGGGCCGGTGGAGCGACGGTGGGCGGCCTGCGGTACTGACCACGGCGTGGGGCCTGCTCAGCGGCACGGTCGGGATCCTGGCGATCGAGCAGGTGAACGACCGACTGGCCGGGCTGGTGTTCGACGCCGACCTGCGCGAGCAGGTGGCCGCGCTGCGGCTGCCGGGGGCCGAGGCGCTCCTGAGCATCGCGGGCTTCTGGCTCGTCGTGCTGGTGCCGTAC
>JAPSLQ010000065.1 GCA_031180595.1 Isoptericola sp.
GCACGCACCCGGGCAGCTCGGCTTCCTCGACCACGGCGCCGAGCGGGCCGAGCGCCTCGGCGTGCCTGCGGAGCGGATCGTCACCACCTGGCCCGTGGACGAGCTGCTCGAGTGGACGCGCCGAGCAGGAGTCTGATGCCGGTACTCCGGACGCCAACGGCGCCGCACCCCCGGCGCGGGGGTGCGGCGCCTGCGGACGCCGAGTCATCACGGCGCTGCCACTGAGCTGCTTTGGGCCTTGCCCACCATCCGTCTCAGCAACGGACTCGCCTCGCCCGGCGAACGGTCTACCTGATGGCCGCTCCGGCGAGCGCGAGCTCCTCAGCAGGGATCGGCTGGCCTGTCGCGAGGGATTCGTTCGCCGCGATGCCGACACTCACCGCGCGGAGCCCGTCGACGTAGTCGGCCGCCCTCCCGAGCGGGTCCTCGCTGGTGCGCAGATCGCGCCGGAACACATCCATGAGAAGGATGGCGTCACCACCGCCATGCCCCCCGATCCCGGCCGGGATCGGCACCTCGCGAGCAGCCTCCCAGTGACGCTGCACCACCAGACGGTCACCCTCGGGGCGCACCCTCGCCCCCGCCGAGATCTCGGGGGTGGCGGACGGGTCGAGCACTGCGTCCTTGTCCCCGTCCAGGAGGACGGCACCGCGCTCGACCACCTCGAGCTCGGCACGCCCGGCGGTGCCGTTCACCGTCACGCGGTAGCCCTCCCAGGGGCTGTGCGCGTTGAGGGAGTACGTCAACGTAGCGCCCTTGCGGTAGTCCACCAGCACCGAGAGGTTGTCCTCGATCGTCACGCCGGGAGCGAAAGGATCCTGGTCGCGGCGGTACCCGTCGTGGTGCTCGGCGTCGAGGTAGAGGGCGCGCAAGCGTGGGTCGGCCGCCAGATCGATCGACCATCGGTCCGCAGGCGCCTCGGTGCCGCGTGCGGGCCGCGGTCCCAGGCCGCGCCTCGCCGCGTTCTCCGCACCGTAGAACCGCAGAGCGCCGGACGCGTAGACGCGCGCCGGCTCGTCGTCGAGCCACCAGTTCACCAGGTCGAAGTGGTGGCTGGACTTGTGGACGATCAGTCCGCCCGAGTTGGACTTCTCGCGGTGCCACCGGCGGAAGTAGTCGGCGCCGTGCCTGGTGTCCAGGGCCCACTCGAAGTGCACGCTGGTCACCTCGCCGATCTGCCCGGAGCGGATGACCTGTCGCAAGGTCGAGTTACGGGGCGCGTACCGGTAGTTGAACGTCATCACGACGTCTCGACCGGTATCGGTGACCGCGGACACGATCCGACGACATCCCTCGGCGTCGGTGGCCAGCGGCTTCTCGACGACGACGTCGGCCCCGGCACGCAGTGCACGGTCGATGAGCTCTGCGTGGGTGCGGTCGAGGCTCGTGATGATCGCCGTGTCGATGCGCTCCCGCTGAATCATCGCTTCGAGCTGTTCCGGCGCGTAGCGCGGGAGCATCGCCGGCCGTCCGAGTCCGAGCGCACGTCCCACCTCGGCGTCGTAGTGATCGATCCGAGCGGGGTTGGGGTCACACCACGCGGCGATCTCGGCAACATCTGCGTGGTCGCCGGTCAAGGCGCCGACATACATGCCTGCGCGGTGTCCAGTACCGACGACCGCGTATCGACGTCTCGCGGCACCGACTTGAGGCGGGGCGAACTGGGGCACGACGCCGCTGTCCGCTTCGGTGCTGTCGCTGGATGCGGCGCGAGGTGCGGTGGGGTTCTGGTCGAGCTGGTGGGGGTGGGTCATGGCGTGTTCCCTTCGGAGTTCGTGTGTTCCGGCTGAGTCGTTGCTGGATTACCTGCCCGCCGGAGGGGCCCGCCGTTCCGGGCACGCGGCGTCCGCGAGCGGCGTGGGTGGCCCCACGGTCACTTGATGCCCGTCGTGGCGATACCGCGGACGAGGAAGCGCTGCCCGAAGAGGAACACGAAGAACACCGGCAGCAGCGACACGATAGACATCGCGAACATGGCCCCCCAGTTGCTCTCACCCTGCGAGTCCACGAACAACCGCAGAGCCACGGGCACCGTCATCATGTCGGTGTCGGTGAGATAGATCAGGGCGCTGAAGAACTGGTTCCAGGTGCCGATGAACGTGAAGATCGCCGTCGTGGCCAGGGCCGGGGTCATCAGCGGAAGAATGATCCGGAGGAAGATCCGCGTATGACCCGCGCCGTCGATCCGCGCCGCCTCGTCCAGCTCTCTCGGAAGCCCTCGGATGAACTGGACCATGAGAAAGATGAAGAAGGAGTCGGTCGCCAGCATGTTCGGTCCGACCAGAGGCCAGAACGTGTTCACCATGCCGAGCTGTGAGAACAGCACGTACTGCGGCACCAGCGTGACGTGCCCCGGGAGCATGATCGTGATGAGCATGATCGCGAAAAGGAGGGTCTTGGCCGAGAACCGCATGCGCGCGAACGCATATGCCGCCATCGAGCACGAGACGAGCGTGCCGAGGACGGACCCGAGCACCACGACCGCCGAGTTGAGCATGTAACGGCCGAAGGGATGCGTGAGCGCGTTCCAGCCGTCGGGATAGTGCGAGAGGTCGACGTCGCTCAACCACAGGCCAGGCTGGCTGAATATCAGGTCGTCCGGCCGCAGGGAGGAGACGACCATCCACAGCAGCGGGTAGATCATCACAGCACTCGTGACGATCAGGACGAGGTGCCTGAGCAGCCTCTTCACGGTGGTGCGAGGGGCGCGCCGCCGGCGGCCAGGAAACGAGGCGCGCTCCTGCGCGACAGGCGCCGCCTCGCGTTCTCTCTGGACAGTGTCAGTCGTCATAGTAGACCCAATACTTTGATGCGATGAAGTTCACGGCGGTGAGGGCGCCCACGATGGCGACGAGCAGCCACGCCATCGCCGACGCATAACCCATCTCGAAAGCCTTGAAGCCGGTGTTGTAGAGGTACATGGTGTAGAAGAGGGTCGAGTCCGACGGTCCGCCGATCCCGCCCGAGATGATGAACGCCTGGGTGAACGACTGAAATGCGCCGATCGTCTGCAGCACGATGTTGAAGAAGATGATCGGAGTGAGCATCGGCATGGTGATACGCCAGAACTGCTTGGCCTTCGTGGCGCCGTCGACCGCGGCCGCCTCGTAGTACATCGTCGGGATCTGGCGCAGCCCTGCGAGGAAGATGATCATGGGCGAGCCGAACGTCCACACGTGCAGGAGGATGATCGTCCCGAGCGCGGTGTCCGGGCTGGAGATCCAGCCCATGCCCTCGATGCCGAAGAGGCTGAGGACCTGGTTGACCAGGCCGGTGGTGCCGAAGATCTGGCGCCACAGGATGGCGATCGCCACCGACCCGCCCAGGAGCGACGGGAGATAGAAGAGCGAGCGGTAGAACGACAACCCTCGTAGCCCCTTGTTCAGGGCCACGGCGATGAAGAGTGCGACTGCGAGCTGGAGCGGGACGCCCACGACGACGTAGGTGAGGGTCACGCGTAAGGACTGGTGAAGGCGCTCGTCACTGAGCATCCGGAGGTAGTTCTCCGCGCCCACCCATACAGGGTCCTCGAGCAGGTTGTAGTCCGTGAACGACAGGTAGAACGACGTGACCATCGGCCCCGCCGTGATGATCAGCAGGCCGAGGAGCCACGGGAGCAGGAAGACGAACGCTTCCTTGTTGTCCCGTCGCGCCGCCTGCCGTTCGCGCGGGTCCAGCGGGCGTCGACCTCTCTTCAGCCTCGAGAGCTCGGTAATCGCACTCATCCCGGCGACACCGCCCGCGCGTGGAACGGGCACCCCGCTGCAGGGGCTGAGGTTCGGTTCACCATCTCCTGACCTCCCTTGGTCAAAGGTGGCTGCGCGTCGGAGCGCAACTTTTGGGGCAACGGTTGACCACCGTATCGAACTCTCCCTAGTGTGGGAAGCGCCGTCCCACTTGCCGACGCCGACCGTCGCGAGCGCATCCGGGGACGCGCTGCTCGTACAGGGAGGTACGAATCCATGCAGAGAGTGAACTTCAGGACGGCCGTCGTCACGGCCTCGGCGAGCCTCGCCGTCGTGGCCACGACCGCGGGCTGCGGCGTGAATCCGTCGGGAGCCGGTGCCGCCCCCTACGACCCCGATGAGGAGGTGACCATCACCTTCGCGTGGTGGGGTGGTGAAGAGCGCAACCAGATCACGAAGGAAGCGATCAAGGGGTTCGAGGAGGAGCACCCGAACATCACGGTCGAGACGCAGAGCAGCGACTTCGGCAGCTACTGGGACATGCTCGCCACGCAGGTGGCGGGTGGCGACGCGCCCGACGTGATCACCATGGGTGGTTCGTACCCGAGCGAGTACGCCGGCCGCGGGGCGCTGCTGGACCTGGGCACGGTGTCCGACTACATCGACACGTCGAACCTGCCGCCCGATACGCTCGAGCTCGGCAACATCGACGGCAAGCAGTACACGCTCCCGGCGGGGATCAACGCACTTGCGACGTTCTTGAACCCAGCAGTCTTCGAGGAGGCCGGGGTCGAGCTCCCCGACACGTCGACCTGGACCTGGGACGACTACACCGAGGTCGCTGAGGAGCTGTCGAAGAACACTCCGGACGGGACGTACGGCACCGTGCCGTTCGCCAACGCCTCGCACCTCGACGCCTGGGCCCACCAGCACGGCGAGAGCCTGTACACCGAGGACGGCTCGGGCGTCGGAGCGAGCCCGGAGACGATCGCCTCCTGGTTCCAGCTCTGGCTGAACCTGCAGGAGAGCGGCGCATCGCCGGGGGCGAGCCTGTTCGTGGAGGACTCCACCGCGGTGCCCGAGCAGTCCCTGTTCGGCACGGGCAAGGCCGGGATCATCTTCGCGTGGAGCGGGTTCCAGACCGACATGGTCGGCGACGACGTCCTGGAGGCGAACCTCCCCGGCGAGTCCGAGACCCGGGGCAACCGGGTGGGCGCGTCGATGGAGTACGCGATCTCCTCGAGCACCCAGCACCCCGAGGCCTCGGCGATGCTCCTCGACTACCTCGTCAACGACGAGCGGGTCGTCGACGCGATCGGGACCGACCGAGGGATCCCCGCGAACACGGAGCTCCGCGACCACCTCCGCGAGAACCTCACCCCCGCCCAGCAGCAGGAGGTCGACCTCCTCGACGAGATCACCGGCTCCGATGCGGGGGCCCGCAAGGCGTCGCCGACCGGTGCGAGCGGCACCGGGGACGTCGTCGCCCGTCTGGTGCAGGACGTCCTCTTCGAGCGGACGACCCCGGACGACGCGGCGCAACAGCTCATCACCGAGGTCGAAGGCTCGCTGAAGTGACCGCACCCGGCGTCGCCCTCGTCGGTGGCCATGGCTTCGCGTCCCGCCATCTCGAGCACCTTCGGAGCGCGGAACGCTCGGGCCAGGCCAGGCTGCTCGGTGTCGCGGACCCACGTCCGCCCGAGGGCGACGCCGGGGGCACACCCTGGTTCGTCTCGCTCGACGCGCTGCTCGACGCGGGCGTCGAGCCCCAGGTGGTGGTGATCTCGACGCCGCCGCACACCCACGCGTCCCTCGCGCTACGGGCGATAGCTGCCGGCGCGGACGTCTACGTGGAGAAGCCCCCGGTCTCGTCATGGGCTCAGTTCGTCGCCCTCGAGCAGGCGGCTCGTGAGGCCGGCCGCGTCGTGCAGGTCGGTTTCCAGAGCTTGGGGTCGCAGGCGATCGACGTGGTCGACCGCTGCATCCGGTCGGGTGAGATCGGCGAGGTGCTGGCCGTGGGCGCAGTCGGGACGTGGTCGCGCACCGTCCGCTACTTCGATCGGTCCGCGTGGGCGGGCAAGCGCGTCCTCGACGGCGTCGACGTGGTGGACGGCGTGGCGACCAACCCGCTCGCGCACGCCGTCGTCACGGCGCTGCGCCTCGCCGGGTGCCGACGCGCGGAGGACGTGCTCGACGTCGACGCCGACCTGTACCACGCGCACGCGATCGACAGCGACGACACCTCGGTCGTCCGCGTACGCACCACGAGCGGCCTCGCCGTCACCTGTGCCCTGACGCTGTGCGCGCCGGAGCAGACCGCGCCGACCATCCGGGTGCGCGGCACCCGCGGGACGATCGAGCTGCGCTACACCACCGACGAGGTCACGGTCGACGGCGTCGACGGACGACGCACCGTCACGGCGGACCGTGCGCACCTGCTCGACAACCTGCTCGCGCACCGGAGCACCGGCACCCCACTCCTGAGCCCCCTGGCCGACTCCGGCGCGTTCATGCGCGTGCTCGAGGCCGTGCGCGTCGCCGACCCGCCCCGGCAGATCGCCCCTGAGGCCGTGACGTGGACCGGCACGGGGGCCGACCGCCGTCCCGTCGTGCACGACGTCGACGCGACCTTGGAGAGAGCGGTCACGGCACAGGCGACGCTCGCCGAGCTCGGCGTGCCCTGGGCACGGAGGCGGCCGGCGCTCGACGTGCTCGACGTCGACGGCGTGCCCGTGGCCGAGGTCCGCGACGGCTCCGGCGTGGCGACGACGCTCTCCCCACGGCCCTACCTGCACCCGGTTCGCACCCTCGGCGGCGTGGTCGTGACCGACCACCTCGCCGCCGACCACGCATGGCACCTCGGCGTCGGGCTGGCGATCCAGGACGTGGACGGCACGAACCACTGGGGCGGCCGCACGTTCACCGTGGAGGACCGCGCCTACGTCTGGCGAGATGACCACGGACGGGTGCGTATCGACCACCACGCGCGGGAGTCCGGGTCCGCCGACCAGGTGCTCACCTGGTGCGACCCGGCAGGAGCTCCCCTGCTGACCGAGCACCGCCGGTGGCAGGCGTCGTCCGCGCCCGACGGCTGGTGGCTGGACCTTCGGACCGAGCTGCGCAGCGCCACGGGCTCCCCCGTCTCGCTGGGCGGCCCGGGCAGCAACGGCCGGTCCGGGGGTGGCTACGGCGGCTTCTTCTGGCGGCTCGCGCCCTGCACGGACGCCCATGTGCGCACCGCGCACGACGTCGGCGAGCAGGCGGTGCACGGCACCACGTCCTCGTGGCTCGCATGGACCGCCGAGTTCGACTCGGGGACCGCCACGCTCGTCTTCGTCGCCGCGCACGACGACGACACGGACCCATGGTTCGTCCGCTCCGCCGGATACCCCGGGGTCGGGCTGGCGCTCGCGTGGGACCACCGCACCACCGTGCCCGTGGACACGTGGCTGCGGCGCCGCGTCCGCGTGCTCGTCGCCGACGGGGTGCTCGACGACGACCGCGTCGGGGGGCTCGCCGCCGACGCCTTCGCGGGCGACCTCGCGCCTGCACCGCTCACCGCCCGTCACGCCTGAAGGACACCGACTTGCACCCGTCGCACCACATCGACCGACGCGCCCTCGTGCGCCGGCACAACGTCGTCCAGTCGAGCTTGGACCCGCGCAGCCCCGTGACGGTCGGGAACGGCGAGTTCGCCGTCACCGTCGACCTCACCGGCCTGCAGTCCATGCCTGGCGAGTACCCGGTGCACAAGCGCGGTCACGAGCCCGACCGGGAGACCCCGGGGACCCTCCTGGGCACGCAGTCGCAGTGGGCCTGGCACTCGATCCCGGGCGACCGCGAGTACACGTTGGACGAGACCACCGCCTGGTACGAGGTCGGCGACCGGCTGGTTCCGTACGTCGAGGAACGCCGGCCGGGGACCCCGGGGTACGAGGCCACCCGGTGGTTCCGGGCCAACCCGCACCGCCTGGACCTCGGCCGCATCGGCTTCGTCGCCACCCACGGCGACGACGGCGACGGCCTCGTCGCGCTGCGCCCGAGCGACCTCGCGGACACCGGGCAGGTGCTCGACCTCTGGACGGGGACGGTGGACAGCTCCTTCTCCCATCGGGACGTGCCCGTCCGCGTGCGGACGGCCGTCCATCCCACGCGGGACCGGCTCGGCGTCACCGTCCGCTCCGCCCGCGCCGCCGGCCTCGCCATCGCAGTCGACTTCCCGTACGGCTCGTCGGACTGGCACAACGCGGCCGACTGGGACTCGTCCGACGCCCACACGACGAGCGTCACCCCTGTGGCCGACGGGTGGCTCGTGGAGCGTCGGCTCGACGACTCCGCGTACCGCGTGCACGTCGTCGTCACCGGCGCCGAGCTCGCGCAGGTCGGGGCGCACCGCCTGGTTCTGCGGCCCACGGCGGACGTCCTGGACGTGGCCGTGGAGTTCACCACGGACGGGCGGGGCGACATGGTGCTCCTGCCCACCCGTGCGGGGCACGAGAGCACCGCGGCGCGGGCCGGCGATGCGCAGGAGGTGTTCCGAGCGGCGTCGGAGCACTGGCGGCGCTTCTGGGAGTCCGGTGCTGCCCTCCAGCTCACGGGGACCGCGGACCCGAGGGCCCACGAGCTCGAACGACGGGTGGTGCTTTCGCAGTACGTCACCGCCGTCAACTGCGCGGGGTCGCTCCCGCCGCAGGAGACGGGGCTGGTGTGCAACTCGTGGCGGGGCAAGTTCCACCTCGAGATGCACTGGTGGCACGCCGCGCACTTCCCGATGTGGGGCCGTCCGGAGCTCCTGGAGCCCAGCCTCGCGTGGTACAGGCACGCGCTCCCACTGGCCCAGGCCACGGCTCGCGACCAGGGCTATGCGGGGGCCCGCTGGCCCAAGCAGCTCGGCTCCGCGCTGCGCGAGACCCCGAGCTCGATCGGCGTCCATCTCGTCTGGCAGCAGCCCCACGTCATCTATCTCTGCGAGCTCGTGCACCGGGTCGCGGGCGACGACGCGTTCCTGCGGGAGCACGCCGAGATCGTCTTCGAGTCGGCCGCGTTCATGGCCGACTTCGCCCAGGAGGGAGACGACGGATTCACGCTCGGTCCTCCGCTCGTACCCGCGCAGGAGTGCTACGCGGGCGACCGCGGCCGCATGTCGAACCCGCCCTTCGAGCTGGCGTACTGGCGCTGGGCCCTCCGAGCAGCCAACGCGTGGCGAGAGCGGCTCGGCCTGCCGGTGCAGGAGCGGTGGGCCGACGTCGCCGACCGTATCGTCGCGCCGCACGTGCGCGACGGCGTCTACACCGGTGTCGACGTCGAGCCGTACACGATCCGGACAGACCACCCCTCGATGCTCGGGGCGCTGGGGATCGTCCCGGACGTCGGGCTGGTCGACGCCGACGTCATGCGGGCCACCTACCAGGACGTGCTGCGCGACTGGGACTGGGGCTCCACCTGGGGATGGGACTACCCCATGATGGCCATGACCGCGTCTCGCCTCGGCGAGGCGGGCTGGGCGGTCGACGCGCTCATGGACGGGGCGGGAAAGAACGTGGTCCTCCCGAACGGGCACAACCATCAGACGGCGTCGCTGCCGCTGTACCTGCCGGGCAACGGTGGCTTGCTCGCCGCCGTCGCGCTGATGGCTCAGCGTCATGCCCAGTCCGGTGACGGCTTCCCCCTCGGCTGGCAGGTCGAGGTCGAGGGGTTCCCCGCCGCCGTCTGACCGGGAGCTACCACGACCAGAGGAGCTGGACGGCGCCGGCCTCGCGCAGGACTGCTTCACCTGCTCCGCGCATCGGCACAGGTCGGGGCCAGGCAGCTTGCCGACGGACATCCGCAGACGAGGTCACTCTTCTTCGGGCCGCGGTGGAGTACCGTCAGGCGACAACGGGGCCGAGCAGGCGCCCGAGAACACATGAGAGGGAGCACTGGCTTTGCGCAGACACCGTGCGCGGCTGGCGGACGTAGCCGCCGCCGCGGGCGTATCGACGTCGACGGCGTCGAAGGCCATCAACGGACGCGGGCGGATCAGCGCTGCCACCCGCAAGCGCATCCTGGACAGCGCACGCGAGCTCGGGTTCGTCGCCAGCAGCGGGCCAGGGCGGCAGCCCGTCACGACCGTCGGGGTCATCTTGGCGGACCTGGAGTCCCGATTCTCGCTGCCCATCCTCGACGGGCTCGAGGACGGGTTGAGCTCCTTCTCCTCGTTCGTGCACCTCTGCAACGCCCGTGGTGATCATCTGCGCGAGCGCCACCTGCTCAACGCCCTGCTGGACCGCCGGGTCGACGGTCTGATCGTGGTGGGCGGGCGCACCGAGGAGCGCGACCCGGTCGGCGAGGACCTTCCCGTGCCGGTCGTCTACGTGCACCGCCCCTCGCGGGACCCGCAGGACACGTCGTTGGTCGTGGACGACGTGCAGGGCGGCACCCTCCAGCTCGACCACCTCGCCGCGCTCGGACGGACCCGCATCGCGCACATCAGCGGCCAGCACAAGCACCGGGCGGCGGCCGACCGCAAGGTTGGTGTCGCCCGCGCGGCCGAGGCCCTGGGGCTCCAGCTGGTCGCCGAGTCCGCCGACGGCCCGCGGACCGCGTCGTGGGGCCGCTCGGCCACTCTCCGCATCCTCGAGGGACGAGACGTGGACGCCGTCGTCTGCGACTCGGACGCGATCGCGCTGGGCGTGATCGACCAGCTCCGGCGGGAGTCGGTGCGTGTGCCCGAGGACGTGGCGGTCATCGGCTACGAGAACTTCCTTCCGCTGGTCATCAACAGCGACCCGACCATCACGAGCGTCGACATCAAGCTTGAGGCGCTGGGGCGCGCGGCGGCGCGAAAGCTCCACGATGCGGTCGCCGGCCGCGGCCTGGAGCCGGGGGTCGTCGCGATGCCGTGCGAGCTCGTACGGCGCGGATCGACCACTCCCGGTCTCTGAGAGCACCCCTCAGAGGAGCTCGGCCGCGCCCGCGAGGACGCGGGGTCGTCCGCACACCCCTTCGGTGCGCTGATTCCCATCCTTCCGTTGACCTGCTCTGAGCCTCGGCGATACATTGAGGACACCGCATTCCTAAAATGTTGCGCACTCCAGCGTGGAGGACGACGACCGAACCGCTCCGAGCGGACGGTCGTGGTCGGCGCCCGAACGTACAGAGAGGTACGGAGGATGCACCAGTCCAAGAACCAGGCGGTCCGACCACGGCGGTCCGCAGCACGATCAGGAGCGGCGTTCGTCGCCGGCTTGACGGTAGCCCTGGCGGCCGTCACGGTCCCCGCGGCACCAGCGGAGGCGGGCTATGACAGCCTTCCGGCATTCCCGGGCGCGGAAGGTTTCGGGTACGCGGCGACCGGCGGCCGTGGTGGAGAGGTCTACCACGTCACCAGCCGCGAGCTGACCGGGCCGGGCACGTTCCATGATGCGCTCACCACGGCGGGCGACGTGCCCCGGACGATCGTCTTCGAGATCTCCGGCGACGTGACCATTCCCCAGACGATCGTGCGCGACAAGAAGAAGATCACGATCGCGGGTCAGACGGCGCCAGGCGACGGCGTGACGATCAAGGGCGACACGGTCCGCTTCATCAACAGCAGCGACATCGTCATCCGCAACATGCGGTTCCGCATGGGGGCGGAGGCGGGGTCGACGGACGACGCCATGTACCTCGAGGACTGTCAGAACGTCATCATCGACCACACGTCGTTCTCCTGGGCGACCGACGAGGTGCTCTCGATCAAGAGCAAGAACTACGAGAAGCCGAGGTCGAAGAACATCACGGTGCAGTGGTCCATCATGTCGGAGGGACTGCTGACGCACTCCATGGGCGGGCTGATCGAGATGAACACCATCTCGATGCACCACAACCTCTACGCCCACAACAACGATCGCAACCCCAAGGCCAAGGGTGTGACCGACTTCGTCAACAACGTCGTCTACAACTGGGGAGGGTTCCCGTTCGTCGCGGGCGGCGAGTCGGGCACCAAGGGGTACGGCAACGTCGTCGGCAACTACTTCATCGCGGGAGCGAACTCCGCCAACCCCACCTCGGCGGTGGTGCGCGGCAACGAGAACTACCAGGTCTACCTCGACGACAACCGGGTCGACGGCAACAAGGACGGGGTGCTGAACGGCACCGACACCGGGTCGGGGATGATCGAGGCCGCCCGACCGGCGGTGCGGGTCCCCGAGCGTTTCCAGTACCCGCCGGTGCACACCCAGAGCCCGGAGGAGGCGTACGAGCTGACGCTCGACCATGCAGGGGCCTCGGTGGCGCGCGACGCGGTGGACCAGCGGGTCGTCGACGAGGTCCGGCACCAGACCGGCGTGATCATCGGGCACGAGTCCGACGTCGGCGGGTACCCCGAGCTCGAACGCGGCAAAGCACCGGCCGACGTCGACCGTGACGGCATGGCCGACCGCTGGGAGCGGGCCCGCGGTCTGGACCCGGCCGACCCGGACGACCGCAACGGCGACGACGACCACGACCGGTACACCAACCTGGAGGAGTACCTCAACGAGCTCGCCGCGCCCGGGTTCCCCGAGGGGTACCCGATGACGCCGGTGCCGTGGTCGGGCGAGGCGTTCGAGCCGCCGGCGCTTCCCGAGCCTGAGCCCGCGGCACCGCTGAACGGGGACGTGATCCGCAGCGCCGTCGTGACGGACACCAGCAGCGCGGGTGCGGCCAACTCCGCGCTGTGGTCGATCGAGCAGAACCTGCAGCCGGGCGACTTCGTCGCCGGCGACCGGATGACGGGCAGCAAGGCCTACCGGTTCACCTCCGTCCCGACCGAGATCCAGGGAAGGGAGTGGATCCGCTCGGCGGTGGCGTCGCGCAGCGCGACCAACGACGACCTCCTGTCGTTCTACGTGACGGCGGAGGTGGACGTGTACGTCGCGCACGACGCACGCATCAGCCGACGCCCGGCCTGGCTCACCGAGACGTTCGAGCCGACGGGACTGACCGTGAGCGACGACCAGCCCGTCGCGTGGGAGCTGTTCAGGGCGAGGTTCCCCGCCGGGTCGCGCGTGGTGACCGGGAGCAACGGGAGCTCGTCGACCATGAACTACTTCGTCGTCGTCGACCCCGTGTCGCCCGACGTCCCGCCGCCGGCCTCCGCGCCGACGGGCGTCGCCGCGGCACCCGCGGAAGGCTCCCAGGTGTCCGTCAGCTGGCAGACGGTGGACGACGCCGACGGCTACCTGGTGACGCGCTCGTCCGTGTTCGAGCCGGGTCCGCGGATCGTCGGAACCAGCACCGGGACGACGTACCGCGACGTCGACGTCGAGGCCGGCGTCCCGTACCGCTACGACGTGACGGCGATCAACGCGGGTGGAGCTTCCGAGGCCTCCCCGGGCGTGCGGTTCGTCCTCGAGTCGGGGTCGGCGCCGGAAGTCCCCGCGCCAGGCGGCCTGGAGGTCGTCAAGCAGCGCAGCTACTCGATCGACCTCGCGTGGGAAGGTGTCGACGGCGCGACCGCCTACGGGGTCTACCGAGCGCCGGCGTCGGGCGGAACGTTCGACCTGATCGACTACGCGCGCGAGCCGCGGCTGACCGACGCCACGGCAGAACCGTCGACCGGGTACCGCTACGCGGTCACGTCCGTGTCGACCGGCGGGGAGTCCGCGCGCTCAGCCGACGTGGCCGCCGCCACCGGCCGCCCGCTCGACCTCCCGACGGCGCCAGGGCAGGTGACGGCCACGGAGGTCTCCGCCACCGCGGTCTCCTTGAGCTGGGCACCGGTCGACGGCGCCGAGTCGTACACGGTCTACCGCCGGGAGGCCGACGGCGCGTTCGCGCGGATCGGGTCGACCGACCGGCCAGGGTACGTGGACGACAAGATCAGTGCCTCGGTGTCGGTCTACGACTACGCGATCACCGCCGTGAACGAGCTCGGCGAGTCCGAGGAGAGCGCGGCACTGACGATCGAGCTACCCGTCCCCGAGGCGCCGAGCGATCTGCGGGTGGGACTCCAGGGCGGCACGTTCACGGGTTTGATCTGGACCTCCCCCGGCGGCGCGAAGGAGTACCGCATCATGCGCACGGCACCAGGGCAGGCCCCCGAGCAGGTCGGTGTCGCGAAGGTCGAGACCTTCTACGACCGCACCGCCCAGCTCGATACCGCGTACACCTACCACGTGGTGGCCGTGAACGCCGCCGGAGCGTCGGCGCAGTCCGAGGCCGTGCCAGCCCGCACGCTGCCCGCCCCGTGGGACGACGAGATCTCGTACGTGAGCGGCGCGAGGGTCGCCTACCAGGGCGCCGCCTTCGAGGCCCAGCGGCGGAGCACCGGCGAGGCGCCGGGCGACCCCAGGGGCCCCTGGGCCGAGGAGGGGGCGCCGGTCGCCACGGACCTCGGCACCGTGAACCGGTGGACCCCCTCCGGGATCTACGAGGACGGCGACCTCGTCGTGCACGACGGCAGGGTCTGGCAGGCGCAGTGGCGGACCCGCAACCAGGAGCCGGACGGGCAGGTGAACGCCTGGCAGGACCGCGGCGCCGCCTAGCAGCACCGGCCAAGGGGTCGGTCACAGCCGGACGATTCCAGGTACGCCGTGCGGCCTCAGCGGTACCTCGGCGTCCCAGTACGCGTTCTACGGTGCTGTGCCGGTCTGTCACCCGGATCGAGGCGGGACGCCTCGATCCGGGTGGCAGGCATGCGAAAGGCCCCTTGACCGGCGATCTCGCCGGTTAAGGGGCCTTTCGCGCGAGTGAGCGATGCTGGATCTCGCCTCACATGGGCGCGGCCAGCTCGCGAATTGTCAGACCCTCGAACACCGCCCGCCCGCCGTAGGCGAACAGCCGGATGCGGTCGTCCCCGGCCAGCGGGAAGACACGGT
>JAPSLQ010000066.1 GCA_031180595.1 Isoptericola sp.
CCCACTCCCTCGTCTACGCCTACCGCGACCGCAAGGCGAAGAAGGGCGACTTCCGCAAGCTGTGGATCCAGCGCATCAACGCTGCGTCCCGCGCCCAGGGCATGACGTACAACCGCCTCATCCAGGGCCTCAAGGCCGCGGGTGTGGAGGTCGACCGCCGCATGCTCGCCGAGCTCGCGGTCAACGACGTGGCGGCGTTCAACGCCCTCGTCCAGGTCGCGAAGGACGCACTGCCCTCGGACGTCAACGCGCCGAAGGCCGCCTGAGCCTGAGCTCAGCACCCCGGACGCCCGGACACCCCTGAACCTGTCGATGCCCCGCATCCCCGACGTCACGCTCGCCAACCCGCGGGCGGACCGGGTCAAGCAGGTCAGGGCGCTGTCCGGGCGTCCTGCGCGTTCCCGGCACGGCCAGTTCCTCGTCGAGGGGCCGCAGGGCGTGCGGGAGGTCGTGCGCCACGCGCCCGACGCCGTCCGCGACGTCTACCTCACGCCCGCCGCCGCGGAGCGGTACGCGGAGATCCTCGAGGCCGCGCTCGCCGCCGGCCTCTACGTGCACGTGGGCACCCGCGAGGTGCTCGAGGCCATGAGCCCCGACGCCCAGGGGGTGCTCGCCGTCGTGCGGGCACACCCGCTCGCCCTCGCAGACGCCCTGCGTACGGCCGGCCGGCCCGGGCGGCCGCTGCTCGTCGCCGTGCTCGCGAACGTCCGCGACCCCGGCAACGCCGGCACGGTGGTCCGCGCGGCGGACGCCGCCGGCGCCGACCTCGTGGTCCTCGCGGGCGAGAGCGTCGACCTGCACAACCCCAAGGTGGTCCGCTCGACCGCCGGCTCGCTCTTCCACCTCCCCGTGGTCGCGGGCGTCGGCCTTGGCGACGCCCTGGACGCGCTCCGCCGCGCCGGGTGCGCCGTCCTCGCCGCCGACGGCGCGGGCTCGTTCGACCTCGACGACCTGCTCGACGCCGCGGGCACCCCGGGCGCCGACCCCGACCTCGCGCGCTCGACCGCCTGGGTCTTCGGCAACGAGGCCTGGGGACTGCCCGAGGCCGACCGCGCGCTCGCCGACGCCGTCGTGCGCGTCCCCATCCGCGGCCGGGCGGAGTCGCTCAACCTCGCCACGGCCGCCACGGTGTGCCTCTACGCCTCCGGCCGCGCCCAGCGCTGAGCGGCCACATGTGCAACCAAGGGGTTGCTCCCGACTGGCGCATGTGCAACTATCGAGTTGCACCTGAGGAGGTAGCCATGACCGACACGAGCACCCACGAGGGCACCGTCCCCGACGCCGTCGCGCGCAGCATCGACATCGACGCGACCGCCGAGCGCGTGTGGGGGTTGATCAGCGAGCCGGGCTGGTACATCAACGACGGCGAGATCCGCCCGCACCGCATCGAGCGCGCCGGCGACGACCTCGTGATCGTCCACGACGAGAAGCACGGCCCGTTCCCGATCCGCACCCTCGCGCTCGACCCGCCCCGGTACGCCGCGTTCCGCTGGGAGGCGGGCCACGGCTCGTCCGACGGCTCGAGCCTCGGGCCGACGACGCTCGTCGAGTTCTGGGTCTCCGAGCGCGCGAGCGGCGGCGTGACCCTGCGGGTCGTCGAGTCCGGGTTCGCGAGCTTCGGGGACGACGACGCCGCGCGCCGCACGGCGTTCGACGAGAACTCCGCGGGCTGGGAGTCCGAGCTCGACGCCGCGAGGCGGCACCTCGAGCGCACGGCGGTGCGGTGAGCGTCGTCGCTGAGCGCGCGGAGGTCTTCGCCGCGCTCGGAGACCCCAACCGGCTCCGCATCCTCGACCACCTGACGCGCGCGCCCGCGTCGGCCACGGCCCTCGTGGAGGACCTGGAGATCACGCGCCAGGCGGTCGCCAAGCACCTGCGGGTGCTCGAGGGCGCCGGGCTGGTCGAGGCCGCGCGCGCGGGCCGTGAGGTCCGCTTCGAGCTGCGACCCGCCCAGGTCGAGCGCGCGGCACGGTGGCTCGACGACGTCGCGGTCGGCTGGGAGCGCCGCCTCGCCGCCGTCAAGCGAGTCGCCGAGTCCTGACGGACGGCGCCCGGAGGGCCACGTCGAGCCGCTGCGGCAGCAGTAGCATCCGCAGGGTGCGACTCTTCACGGCCGTGTACCCGTCAGCGGGCGCGTCCGCGCACCTCGACCTGGCGCTGGGCGGGGTGGGCGGGGCCGCGGTCGCGGACCCGGGTGCCGGCCTGCGCTGGGTCCCCAAGGAGCAGCGGCACGTCACGCTGGCGTTCCACGGCGAGGTGCCGGACGGCGCGGTGCCCGGTTACGTGGACGCGCTCGCCACGGCGCTCGCCGACCTCGAGACGTTCGAGGTCGCGCTCGCGGGCGGCGGCTCGTTCGGCGGGCGGACGCTGTGGGTCGGGGTGACCGGGGCGCTCGACGCGCTGCGCGGCCTCGCGGCCGCCGTCGAGGACGCCGCCGGCGACGCGGGCCTGCCCGCCTCCGACCGGGCCGGCGGACGCCCGCACCTCACCGTCGCCCGCGCCTCGGCCTCGCGTGCCGGCCGCTCCGCGCGGCCGGGCGAGCGCGGCTCGCGCCGTCCGCGGGGGCGCGCCGACGACGCCGCGGGGTCACCGCTGGCCCACTGGGCGCGGGCGCTCGCCGTCTACCGCGGCCCCGCGTGGCGCGTCGACACCGTGCACGTCGTCGCCTCCGAGCTCGGCGCCGGGCGGTCCGGCGGGCCGCTGCACGACGACGTCGCGGTGATCTCCCTGGCCCGCTGACGTGCCTCCGTGGCACGATGGCGGCATGACGCGCCTCGACCGCCGATTTCGCCGGCCCGCCCCGGGCCGGGCGGTGCAGGCTGCTCCCGTGCGCTGAGCGCGGGCGGCGGACGCCGATCCTCGGGCCCCGGGCGGGCACATAAACTGACCCCTGCCGCCACGCCCACCTCTAGGAAGGCACGCATGTCCACGCCCGACCCACTGGACACCGCCGCGCTCGACGCCGCGGTGGACGCCGCCCTGGCCGACATCGCCGCGGCCGGCGACCTCGACGCGCTGAAGGCCGTCCGGACCACGCACACCGGTGACCGGAGCCCGCTCGCCCTGGCGAACCGCGCGATCGGGGGGCTGCCCGGCCCCGAGAAGGCCGCCGCGGGCAAGAACGTCGGGCCGCGCCGCGGGCGCGTCAACCAGGCGATCGCCGCACGGCAGGCCGAGCTCGAGGCCGAGCGGGACGCGCTGGTGCTCGCCACCGAGACGGTCGACGTGACGCTCCCGACCGGGCGCGCACCCGTCGGGTCGCGGCACCCGATCGAGCTCGTGCAGGAGCGCATCGCCGACTTCTTCGTCGGCCTCGGCTGGGAGATCGCCGACGGCCCCGAGGTCGAGGCGGAGTGGTTCAACTTCGACGCGCTGAACTTCGGGCCCGACCACCCGGCCCGCCAGATGCAGGACACCTTCTACGTCGAGGGAACGGACGGCGCCGAGACGAACCTCGTGCTGCGGACGCACACCTCGCCGGTCCAGGCGCGCTCGCTGCTCGCGCGCGGCGTGCCGCTGTACGTCGCCGTGCCCGGCAAGGTGTTCCGCACGGACGCGCTGGACGCGACCCACACCCCCGTGTTCCACCAGGTCGAGGGCCTCGCCGTCGACAAGGGCCTGACCATGGGCAACCTCGTCGGCACGCTCGACGCGTTCGCCCGGGCGATGTTCGGCCCGGAGGCCAAGACGCGGCTGCGCCCGAGCTTCTTCCCCTTCACCGAGCCCAGCGCCGAGATGGACCTGTGGTTCCCCCAGAAGAAGGGCGGCCCGGGCTGGATCGAGTGGGGTGGCTGCGGGATGGTCCACCCGAACGTGCTGCGCGCCGCCGGCGTCGACCCCGAGGAGTACTCGGGCTTCGCCTTCGGGATGGGGATCGAGCGCACGCTCATGCTGCGGCACTCGATCGCGGACATGCACGACATCGTGGAGGGCGACGTGCGCTTCTCCACCCAGTTCGGGACGGAGATCTGATGCCCCGCATCGTCATGGACTGGCTCGCCGAGCACGTCGAGCTGCCTGCCGACCTCACCGCGGACCGGCTCGCGGCCGACCTGGTCCGGGTCGGGCTCGAGGAGGAGGCGGTCCACGGCGCCGCGGTGACGGGCCCGCTCGTCGTCGGCCAGGTGCTCGAGGTCACGCCCGAGCCGCAGAAGAACGGCAAGACCATCAACTGGTGCCAGGTCGACGTGGGGGAGCACAACGTCGACGGCGCCCCCCGCGGCATCGTGTGCGGCGCGCACAACTTCGGAGTGGGAGACCTCGTGGTCGTGGCGCTGCCGGGGGCCGTGCTGCCCGGCCCGTTCGCGATCTCGAGCCGCAAGACCTACGGGCACGTGTCCGACGGCATGATCTGCTCGGTGCGCGAGCTCGGCATCGGCGACGACCACGACGGCATCATGGTCCTCACCCGCCACGGGTACGACGCCGCGGACCTGGTCCCCGGCCAGGACGCGCTCGCGCTGCTCGGCCTCGGCGACGAGGTGCTCGAGATCAACGTCACGCCCGACCGCGGCTACGCCTTCAGCTACCGCGGCGTCGCCCGCGAGTACGCGCACTCGACCGGTGCGGCGTTCACCGACCTCGGCCTGCCCGAGGCCCTGCCGACGCCGCCGCCGGCCGCGACGCCCGACGGGTTCGCCGTCGAGGTGGACGACGTCGCGCCCGTCCACGGGCAGGTCGGCTGCGACCGCTTCGTGACGCGCGTCGTGCGCGGGATCGACCCGGGCGCGCCGACCCCCGCCTGGATGCGGCGTCGGCTCGAGGGTTCCGGCATGCGGTCGATCTCGCTCGCCGTCGACGTGACGAACTACGTCATGCTCGACCTGGGCCAGCCGCTGCACGCGTACGACCTCGCGAAGGTCGCGGCGCCGATCGTCGTGCGCCGCGCCGCGGCGGGGGAGCGCCTCACCACGCTCGACGACGTCGAGCGCCGGCTGGACCCCGAGGACCTCCTCATCACCGACTCGCCCGACGGCGCCCGGGGGTCGCGCGTGCTCGGCCTCGCCGGCGTCATGGGCGGCGCGTCCTCCGAGGTCGGCGAGACCACGACCGACGTCCTCGTGGAGGCGGCGCACTTCGACCCGGTCACGGTCGCGCGGACGGCCCGCCGGCACCGGCTCCCGTCCGAGGCCGCCAAGCGGTTCGAGCGGGGCGTCGACCCGCTGCTGCCCGCGGTGGCCGCGCAGCGCGTGGTCGACCTGCTCGTCGAGCTCGGCGGCGGCACGGCGGACCCGGCCGTGAGCGACCTCGACACCGCGACCCGGCCCGCCCCCGTCGCGTTCGACGTCACGCTGCCCGCCCGCCTGGCCGGCGTGCCGTACACGCGCGAGGAGGTCGTCGGCACGCTGCGGGAGATCGGCTGCGCGATCGACGAGCCCGCGGACGCCTCGACCGACGTCGTCGTCACGCCTCCCACGTGGCGGCCCGACCTCACCGAGCCCGCCGCGCTGGTGGAGGAGGTCGTCCGGATCACCGGGTACGACCGGGTGCCGTCCGTGCTCCCCGCCGCCCCGGGCGGCCGCGGGCTCACGAGCGAGCAGCGTATCCGCCGCTCGGTCGCCCGCGCGCTCGCGGAGGCCGGGTTCGTCGAGGTGCTGTCCTACCCGTTCGTGGGTGCGGCGGACCTCGACGCGCTCGGGCTGCCCGACGACGACGAGCGGCGCGTCGCCGTGCGGCTGGCCAACCCGCTCGCGGACGACCGGCCGCTGATGCGCACGCACCTGCTCGTGACGCTCCTCGAGACGGCGCGCCGCAACGTCTCCCGTGGCCTCGGTGACGTCGCGGTGTTCGAGCTCGGGCTCGTCACGCGCCCGACGCCGGGTGCGCCCGCCGCGCCGCAGCTGCCGGTCGGGGTCCGGCCGTCCGACGAGGACCTGGACGCGGTCGCGGCGGCCGTGCCGGCCCAGCCGCGCAGCGTCGCCGGCGTGCTCGCGGGCAACCGCGGTCCGGCGGGCTGGTGGGGCCCGGGCCGGCCGGTCGACTGGGCGGACGCCGTCGACGCCGCGCGGCTCGTCGCGCGTCGCGTCGGGGTCGACGTCGTCGTGGTGGCCGACCCCGAGCGCATGCCGTGGCACCCGGGCCGGTGCGCCCGGGTCGAGCTGACCGACGGCACGCCGGTCGGGCACGCGGGCGAGCTGCACCCCAAGGTCGTCGAGAACCTCGGCCTGCCCGCCCGCTCGGCCGCCTTCGAGCTCGACCTGTCGGCGATGATCGCCGCCACGAGCGGCGCGCCGGTCGCGGCCGCACCGGTGTCGGCCTTCCCGGCCGCGAAGGAGGACTTCGCGTTCGTCGTCGACGCGGACGTGCCGGCCGCCGACGTGCGGGCGGCGATCGTCGCCGGCGCGGGGGAGCTCCTCGAGGACGCGACGCTGTTCGACGTCTTCACGGGCGAGCAGGTGGGCGACGGCAAGAAGTCCCTCGCGTACTCGCTGCGGCTGCGCGCCGCCGACCGCACGCTCGGCGCCGACGACGTCCGGGCGGTGCGCGAGAGCGTCGTCGCCGCGGCCGGCCGGCGCGTGGGTGCGGTGCTCCGTGGCTGAGGCCCCCGCGCCCCGGGCGGCGTCGACGGCACTGGTCACCGGCGCGACGCGCGGCATCGGCCGCGCGCTCGCCCTCGGCCTGGCCGACGCCGGACTCGACGTCGCGCTGCTCGCGCGGGACGCCGCGCGCCTCGACGAGGTCGCCGCGGAGGTCCGTGGGCGCGGCCGGACGGCGCTCGTCCTGCCCACCGACGTGACGGACCCGGGCGCGGTCGCCGACGCCGTTCGTCGCGCGGAGGCGCCCGTCGACGAGGGCGGTCTCGGCTCGGTCGACCTGCTCGTGAACAACGCGGGCCGGATCGACGCCGAGGTGCCGTTGTGGGAGGCCGACGTCGACGAGTGGTGGGACGTGGTCGCCACGAACGTGCGGGGGCCGTTCCTCCTCACGCGCCACGTCGTGCCCGGCATGCTCGCGCGCGGCGGGGGCCGCGTCGTCGACCTCAACAGCGGGTCGGGATCGCACGACATGTCGGTCGCGAGCGCCTACAACCTGAGCAAGACCGCGCTCATGCGCATGGGCCACCACCTCCACGCGGCCGGGCACGCCCACGGCCTGCGCGTGCTCGAGGTCGCCCCCGGCGTCGTGCAGACCGACATGACGGGCTCGATGGCGATGCACTCGGGCCGCACCGAGTGGACGCCCGTCGAGCGCACGGTGGAGATCGTGGCGTCCTTCGCGCGCGGCGAGCTCGACGCCTGCTCCGGCTGGTTCGTCCGTGCCACGCACGACACCGCCGACTCCCTGCGCGAGCTCGCCGCCGCCGCGACGGCCGCCGCGCCGCGGCACCTGCGGGTGCTCCCCGCCGGTGGGGACGACCCGCTGTCGCAGGAGCTCACGGGGCGCTGACGCCCGACGTGCGTCAGCCGAGCCGCGTGGCGACCGCGAAGACCCGCCGGAACGCGAGCGGGGTGCCGTACGGCCGGCGCGGGTACGCCTCGCGGAGGGCGGCTCCGTACTCGGCGTCGAACCGTGCGCGCAGGTCGGTGCCCTGCGCCCGGTCGTGGTCGTCGAGCGCGTGCAGCACGGGCTGCGCGCCCGTCGCCGAGACCCAGCGCAGGACCGGGTCCTCGCCGTCGAGCAGGTGCACGTACGTCGTCTCCCAGGCGTCGACCTCCCAGCCCGGCCGGGCCAGGACGTCGAGGTAGGCGTCGGGATCGGCCGTGGCGCGGCGCTCCACCGGACCGACGACGTCGGCGAACGGCTCGCGGGACGCGACCTCGCGCAGGAGCACGTGGCTCGGCGCGTCGTGGTTCCCGGGCACGGAGAAGGCGAACGTCTGGCGTGCGCGGTCCGCGAGTCGTCCGAGGAGCTCGACGTGGCCCGGGACCCACTGGAACGTGGCGTTGCTGATCACCAGGTCCGCGTCGCCTGCGCCCGAGCGCCCCGCGGCGTACTCGCGGACGTCGCCGAGCACGTACTCCCCGTCCGGGTCGGTGGCGCGGGCGCGCTCGACCATGGCGGGCGACGCGTCGAGCCCGACGACCGGTGCCCCGGGCCAGCGCTCGCGGAGCACCCTCGTGAGGTGACCGGGTCCGCAGCCGAGGTCCACGACGCTCGCCGGCTCGCGTCGCACGCGCGCGACGAGCTCGGCGAACGGGCGCGAGCGCTCGTCGGTGTACCGGAGATAGTCGGTGGGGGACCAGTCGGCCACGATCTTTTCCTCTCGATGTCGAGTATCTCGACGTCAAGATACATGCCTCACGGCACGAGCAGCACCTTGCCGGTCGTCCGGCGCCCCTCGAGCGCCGCGTGCGCCTCCGCGGCGTCGGCGAGCGCGTAGGTCGCGCCCAGCCGCACCTCGAGGTCGCCGGCCGCGGCCGCGCCCAGGACCTCGCCCGCGCGCCACTCGAGCTCCGCCCGCGTGGCGGTGTAGTGCGCGAGCGTGGGCCGCGTCAGGTACAGCGAGCCGCCCGAGTTGAGCCGCTGCGGGTCGAACGGCGGCACCTGGCCCGACGCGCCGCCGAACAGCACGAGCGTCCCGCGCCGGCGCAGCGACGCGAGCGAGGCGTCGAACGTCGCCCGCCCCACGCCGTCGTACGCGACGTGGACGCCCTGGCCGTCGGTGAGGTCGCGCACGACGGCGGACAGCTCCGTCGTGATGTCGTCCATCGTCGCGTAGTCGATCGTGTGGGCGGCACCCGCCATGGCCGCCAGCGCGGCCTTCTCGGGCGAGGAGACGGTCGTCAGGACGCGCCCGCCGCGTGCGGCCGCGAGCTGCGTCACGAGCAGTCCGACGCCGCCGGCGCCCGCCGTGAGCAGCACGTCGTGGCCCGGACCGACCTCGAACGTCGACGCCACGAGGTAGTGCGCCGTCATGCCCTGCAGCGGCAGCGCCGCCGCCACGGTCAGGTCCAGCCCCGCGGGGACGCGGACGGCCTGCGCCGCGGGCACCGTCGCCAGCTCCGCGTACGAGCCGGGCGCGTCGTGCCACGCCACCCGGTCGCCCACGGCGAAGCCTGCCACGCCCTCCCCGAGCGCCTCGACCACTCCGGCGCCCTCGACGCCCACGACGTGCGGGTACTCCATCCGGTACACGCCCCGGCGCCGGTAGGTGTCGATGAAGTTGACGCCCGCCGCGGCGACGCGCACGAGCAGCTCGCCCGCGCCCGGCGTGGGGTCGGGGAGCTCGGTGTACTGGAGGACCTCGGGACCGCCCGCCTCACGGGCCACGACTGCGTGCATGCCCCCGAGACTATGACGTCGGTCCTACGCTGCGGGTGTGACTGTGCAGATCAGGCCCGCGACCCCGGCCGACTGGCCACGGATCTGGCCGATCGTCGAGGCCGTCGTCCGCGAGGGCGAGACCTACGCCTACCCGACCGACCTCACGAGCCGGCAGGCCCAGGAGCTGTGGATGGAGCGCCCGCCCGGCGCGACGGTCGTGGCCGAGGACCGCGGCGTGATCCTCGGCACCGCGAAGATGGGCCCGAACCGCCCGGGCAACGGGGACCACGTCGGGACGGCCTCGTTCATGGTGTCCGGGGCGGCGCGCGGCCGGGGCGTCGGCCGGGCGCTGGGGGAGCACGTCGTGGCCTGGCACCGCGAGAACGGGTTCCGGGGGATCCAGTTCAACGCCGTCGTCGAGTCGAACGTCGCCGCGGTGCGGTTGTGGCGCTCGCTGGGCTTCGAGATCGTGGGCACCGTGCCGGGGGCGTTCCGGTCGCCGGCGCACGGCTACGTCGGCCTGCACGTCATGTACCTGCCGCTCGTCGGGTGACCCAGGCGGGAGCCCGCATCGTGGGACGCGCCGGCTGCGCCTGCATAGGTATGTATAGTGCTGCATATGAGCGGCAACCAGGCACACGTGAGCGAACGGCTGCGCGTCGCCGTCGCCGGCGCCTCCGGGTACGCCGGTGGCGAGTTCCTGCGACTCGCGGCGCGGCACCCCCACCTCGAGGTCGGGACCCTCACGGCGCACTCCACCGCCGGGGCGCGGCTCGGCGAGGTCCAGCCGCACCTGCGCGGTCTCGCGGACCGCGTGCTCGAGCCCACGACCGTCGACGCGCTGGCGGACCACGACGTCGTCGTGCTCGGCCTGCCGCACGGCGCGTCGGGCGAGATCGCCGCCCAGCTGCCCGACGACGTCCTGGTGCTCGATCTCGGCGCGGACCACCGGCTCACCTCGGCCACCGACTGGGAGACGTTCTACGGCTCGCCGCACGCGGGGACCTGGCCCTACGGTCTGCCTGAGCTGATCCACGCCGCCGACGGCACGGACGCCGTCCGGCAGCGCGACCACCTCGCCGGGGCGCGGCGCGTCGCGGTCCCGGGCTGCAACGTGACCGCCGTGACGCTGGGCCTGCAGCCCGGCGTCGCCGCAGGGCTGGTCAGCCCGGTCGACGTCGTCGCCGTGCTCGCCAACGGCTACTCGGGCGCCGGCAAGTCCCTCAAGCCGCACCTCCTCGCGAGCGAGGGACTCGGCACCGCCACGCCGTACGCCGTCGGGGGGACGCACCGGCACATCCCCGAGATCGCGCAGAACCTGCGGACCGCCGGCGCCGAGGACGTCTCGATCAGCTTCACGCCCACGCTCGTCCCCATGGCGCGCGGGATCCTGGCGACCGTGACGGCGCGCCTGGCTCCCGGCCACGAGGACGCGAGCTCCGAGGAGGTCCGCTCCGTCTGGGAGTCCGCCTACGCCGACGAGCCCTTCGTCGACGTCCTGCCGCAGGGGCTGTGGCCGTCGACGGCCGCGACGCTCGGCGCGAACACGGCCCTGGTGCAGGTGGCCCTCGACGCCGCCGCCGGGCGGGTCGTCGCCGTCACGGCGATCGACAACCTCGTCAAGGGCACCGCGGGCCAGGCGGTGCAGGCCATGAACATCGCCCTCGGGCTGCCGGAGACGGCGGGCCTCGTCACCGAAGGAGTCGCACCGTGAGCGTGACCGCCCCGCAGGGGTTCCGGGCGGCGGGCGTCGCCGCGGGCCTGAAGTCGACCGGCGCGCGCGACGTCGCGCTCGTCGTCAACGACGGCCCCCTGCGCACCGCCGCGGCCGTGCTGACGTCGAACCGCGTCCAGGCCGCGCCGGTGCTGTGGACACGCCAGGCCGTGTCGGACGGCGCCGCGCGCGCCGTCGTGCTGAACTCGGGCGGCGCCAACGCGTGCACCGGTCCCGAGGGGTTCGCGGACACGCACCGCACCGCCGAGCACGTCGCCGCGGTCCTCTCCGCGGCGGCCGCCACGCCCGAGGACGAGGTCGGCGCCGCCGACGTGCTCGTGTGCAGCACGGGGCTCATCGGCGTCCGCCTGCCGATGGACGCGCTCCTGACCGGGGTGGACGCCGCGGCCGCGGCGCTGGCGCCCGACGGCGGCGACGACGCCGCGCACGCGATCATGACGACGGACACGGTCGCCAAGCAGGCCGAGCGCCACGGCGACGGCTGGATCGTCGGCGGCATGGCCAAGGGCGCGGGCATGCTCGCACCCGGGCTGGCGACGATGCTGAGCGTCGTGACGACCGACGCGGTCGTCGACGCCGCCACGGCAGACGCGGTGCTGCGGGCCGCGACCCGCACGACGTTCGACCGCGTCGACTCCGACGGGTGCATGTCGACCAACGACACGGTGATCCTGCTCGCGAGCGGCGCCTCGGGCGTCACGCCGACGCGGGCCGAGCTCACCGAGGCCGTCACGGGAGTCTGCGCCGACCTCGCCCGCGGGCTCGTGGCCGACGCCGAGGGCGCGAGCCACGACGTCGCGGTCACGGTGGTCGGCGCGTCCGACGAGGACGCCGCCGTCGCCGTCGCACGGGCCGTCACGCGGTCCAACCTGTTCAAGGCGGCCATCTTCGGCAACGACCCGAACTGGGGCCGGGTCGTCTCCGCGGTCGGGACGGTGCCCGAGCACGTCGCGCCCTACGACCCGCTCGCGCTCGACGTGACGGTCAACGGCGTCCAGGTGTGCCGGGCCGGGGGAGTCGGTGAGCCGCGCGAGCTGGTCGACCTGGCGGCGGACCGCGAGGTCCGGGTCGAGATCGACCTGCACGCCGGCGACGCGACCGCCACGGTCTGGACCAACGACCTGACGCACGACTACGTCCACGAGAACAGCGCGTACAGCTCATGAGCTCCCAGAACACGCTCGACGTCCTCACCGACCTGCGGCCCGACCAGAAGGCTGAGGTCCTCATCGAGGCGCTGCCGTGGCTCCAGGAGTTCGCGGGCGCCCTCGTGGTCGTCAAGTACGGCGGCAACGCCATGGTCGACGACGCCCTCAAGGTCGCGTTCGCCCAGGACATGGTCTTCCTGCGCCAGGTCGGCCTGCGACCTGTGGTCGTGCACGGCGGGGGCCCGCAGATCAACGCGATGCTCGACCGCCTCGACATCCGCAGCGAGTTCCGCGGCGGCCTGCGCGTCACGACGCCCGAGGCCATGGACGTGGTCCGCATGGTCCTCGTCGGCCAGGTCTCGCGCGAGCTCGTCGGGCTCATCAACGCGCACGGCCCCCGTGCCGTCGGGCTCTCGGGCGAGGACGGCGGGCTGTTCGGCGCCTCGCGCCGGCACGCGGTGGTCGACGGTGAGCCCGTCGACGTCGGGCTCGTCGGCGACGTCGTCGAGGTCCACCCGTCCGCGGTCCAGGACCTGCTCGACGCCGGCCGCATCCCCGTCGTCTCGACCGTCGCTCCCGACGTCGACGACCCGACCCAGGTCCTCAACGTCAACGCGGACACGGCCGCCGCGGCGCTCGCGGTCGCCCTCGACGCCAAGAAGCTCATCGTCCTGACCGACGTCGAGGGCCTGTACACGAGCTGGCCCGACCGGTCGTCGCTGGTCGAGCAGATCACCGCGTCCGACCTCGCCGCGCTCCTGCCGTCGCTCTCGGCGGGCATGGTCCCGAAGATGGAGGCGTGCCTGCGGGCAGTCCGGGGCGGCGTGCCGCGGGCCACCGTCATCGACGGGCGCCAGCCGCACTCGGTGCTGCTCGAGGTCTTCACCACCCGTGGCAACGGGACCATGGTCGTGCCCGACGGCCCCGAACCGACCAAGGAGCCCGCCGCATGAGCGAGATCCTCGAGACCCTCACCGACGCCGGCGCGCCCCGCGACCTGACCTCGGCCGGCTGGACGGAGGCGTACCGGCGCTCCGTCATGGACACCTTCGGCCCGCCGCAGCGCATCCTCGTGCGGGGCGAGGGCGCCTACGTCTGGGACGCCGACGGCCGCCGCTACCTCGACCTGCTCGCCGGCATCGCGGTGAACGCGCTCGGGCACGGCCACCCGACGCTCACGGCCGCGATCAGCGCCCAGCTCGGCACGCTCGGGCACGTCTCGAACTTCTTCGGCACGCCCACCCAGATCGCGCTCGCCGAGACGCTGCTGCGGCTCGCGGGCGCGCCCGAGGGCTCGCGGGTGTTCCTCACGAGCTCGGGCACCGAGGCGCTCGAGGCGGCCTTCAAGATGACGCGTCGCGTGCCGTCCGACGACGGCACCACGCGGACCCGGGTCCTCGCGCTCGAGGGCGCGTTCCACGGCCGCTCGATGGGGGCCCTGGCGCTCACGCACAAGCCGGCCTACCGGGAGCCGTTCGAGCCGCTGCCCGGCGGCGTCGAGCACCTGCCGTTCGGTGACACGGCGGCCCTCGAGGCGGCGTTCTCGCCCGAGGCCGTCGCCGAGCGCGGCCCGGTCGCCGCGTTCGTCGCCGAACCCGTGCAGGGCGAGGCCGGCGTCCGGCCGCTGCCCGCCGGCTACCTCGCGCTGGCCCGCCGGCTCACGTCCGAGGCGGGGGCGCTGCTCGTCCTCGACGAGGTCCAGACCGGCGTCGGCCGGACCGGCTCGTGGTTCGCCTTCCAGCAGCCCGAGGTCGGCGGGGGCGTCGTGCCCGACGTCGTCACCCTCGCCAAGGGGCTCGGCGGCGGCTTCCCCGTGGGCGCCGTCGTCGCGTTCGGCGAGCGCGCCGCGACGCTGCTCGGCCGCGGCCAGCACGGCACGACGTTCGGCGGCAACCCCGTCGCGGCGGCGGCCGCCCTGGCGACGATCGGCGTCATCGAGCGTGACGGCCTGCTCGCGAACGTGCGCGAGGTCGGGGCGCTCCTGCGCCAGGAGATCGAGATGTGCGGCAGCCCGCTCGTGCGCGAGGTGCGCGGTCGCGGACTGCTGCTCGCGGTCCGGCTCGCGCGCCCCGTCGCCGCCCAGGTCGCGGCGCAGGCCCTCGACGCGGGGTTCGTCGTCAACCCCGTCGCCCCCGACGCGATCCGCCTCGCGCCGCCGCTGATCCTGACCGCCGACCAGGCACGCGACGCCGCCCGCTTCTTCGCCACCCTGACGATGCCGGACGAGCCCGGCCGCCCCAGCACCGAGGAGCCGTGATGCCCCGCCACTTCCTGCGCGACGACGACCTCACGCCCGCCGAGCAGCACGA
>JAPSLQ010000325.1 GCA_031180595.1 Isoptericola sp.
CCTACGAGGGCTGACGTCCCGCTCGCCGAGGCAGCGCTGCGCCCGGCGAGGTAGCGCGTCTCACCACGAGGTGGCGCACGTGCCCGACGCCGGTACCGACGTCGGGCACGTGCGTCCCCGGAGGCCCACTACCGGGCGAGCGGTGGCGACGGGAAGTCGACCTTCTCGACGATCGCCTCGACCACCTCGAGCGCCGCCTCGGGAGCCGTCCTCGCGGGCCTCCAGCGCAGGGTCGTGCGCGCCCGGGCCGTGTCGAGGAGCGGGCCGTGCATCCCCATGTCGAACCAGCCCTCGCCGATCGCCGCCAGGCGCGAGTGCCAACCGACCGCCATCACGCGGCGCGCCACCGCCGGCGAGAGCTCGAGCAGGCGTCCGCCTGCGAGGGCGTCGGCGAGCACCTGACCCGTGAGGACCCCGTCGGCCGCGAGGTTGAACGCCCCGGGGTGACGGCCGACGATCGCCGCACGGAACGCCTCCGCGACGTCGTCGGCGTGCACCCCCTGCAGGCGCATCCCCGCGGGGAACGGCAGGAGCGGGAGCAGTGCGCCGTCGGGACCGGGCGCGTCGTCCTCCGACCGCCACCCGCGCACCAGTCCGGCCAGGACCTCGCCAGGAGCCCCGGCGGCGGCGCGCAGCCCCATCGTCGCCGGTCCGCCGAGGAACCGCCGGGCGATGCCGGCCGCGGCGTCGCGCTGGAACACCAGGGCGGGTCGCATGCGGGTCACGACCGGGCGCGCGTGGGTGGCCTCGAGGTCGTCGAGCATCCGCTCCACCGCCGCCTTGTCGACCGAGTAGGGCTCGGTCGGGATCCCACGGGCGGGCCACGACTCGTCGACCGGTCGCCCGTCCTCCGGCCCGCGCGAGTAGGCCCCCAGGGACGACGCGACCACCAGGTGCGGCACGTGGTTGCGCACGGCGGCGTCGAGCACCCGGCGGGTGCCCTCGACGTTGACGCGGCGCAGCGTCGAGCGGTCGCGGCTCGGCTGGAACGCCCACGCGAGGTGCACGACGACGTCGGCGCCGGCCATCGCCTCGTCGAGGCCCCGAATCACCTCGTCCACCGTGCCGGCGAGGTCGACCCGCACCCACTCCGCCTGGTCGTGCGGGAACTCGACGGTGCTGGTCCCGTTCGCCCGGGGCACGCGCCGCGCCGCCCCGACCATCGAGGTGACGACCGGCTCGCGCGCGAGCGCACGCAGCACGGCCGTCCCGATGTTGCCGCTTGCTCCGATCACCACGACGCGCACGTCACCGACGCTAGCGGCGGCCTCACGTCTTCGCGCGGGGTGCGTGACGTGGGACGCTCCCACGGCGGTCCGCGGCGGGTGCGAGAATCGGCCCGTGCCTGCCCCCACCTCGACGACCCAGACCGACCGGACCGACGCGGAGCTCGCCGCGGCCCGTCGTGAGGCCGAACGGGCCGCGGCCGAGGCGCGGGAGGCGCTCGCGAGCGCGCTGCGCACGGTGGTCACCTCGGGCGACGTCGACACCAGCACGCGCCGCCGGGCCGAGTACTCGACCGACGCCTCCAACTACCGCGTCGTGCCCGACGTCGTGGTGTTCCCCCGGAGCACCGACGAGGTCGTCCGCGCCCTCGAGGTCCTGCGCGAGCTCGAGGTACCCGTCACCGCGCGCGGCGCGGGGACGTCGGTCGCCGGCAACGCGGTGGGCACCGGCGCCGTCCTGGACTTCTCGAAGCACCTCGGCACCGTGCGCTCCGTCGACCCCAACGCCGGGACCGCCGTCGTCGAGCCGGGCACGGTCATGTCCACGCTGCAGAAGGCAGCGGCCCCGCACGGGCTGCGCTTCGGCCCCGACCCCTCCACGCAGAACCGCGCGACGCTCGGCGGGATGAT
>JAPSLQ010000326.1 GCA_031180595.1 Isoptericola sp.
GGCGACCGCAGGCTTCTCGTGAGCTCGCTGGTCCTCAACTGGGTCGTCGGCCCGGCACTGATGTTCGCGCTCGCCTGGCTGCTCCTGCCGGACCTGCCCGAGTACCGCACCGGGCTCATCGTCGTCGGGCTCGCGCGCTGCATCGCCATGGTCGTCATCTGGAACGACCTGGCCTGCGGGGACCGCGAGGCCGCGGCAGTGCTCGTGGCGCTCAACTCGGTCTTCCAGGTGCTGGCGTTCTCGGTGCTCGGCTGGTTCTACCTGACCGTGCTGCCCGGCTGGCTCGGTCTGGACACGCAGGGCCTCGACGTCTCGGTCGGGCAGATCGCCCTCAACGTGCTCGTGTTCCTCGGGATCCCGCTCGTGGCCGGGTTCGCGTCGCGCGCGGTCGGCGAGCGGACCCGCGGCCGCGCCTGGTACGAGGACACGTTCGTGCCGCGCGTCGGGCCGTGGGCCTTGTACGGGCTGCTGTTCACGATCGCGCTGCTGTTCGCGCTGCAGGGCGACGCGATCGCCGCCCGGCCCCTCGACGTCGCGCGCATCGCACTGCCGCTGCTCGTGTACTTCGCGGTGCAGTGGGCGCTCGGCATGGCCCTCGGCCACGCGCTGCGCCTGGGCTACGCCCGCTCCACGACGCTCGCGTTCACCGCGGCGGGCAACAACTTCGAGCTCGCGATCGCCGTCGCGATCGCCACGTTCGGCGCCTCCTCCGGCCAGGCCCTGGCCGGCGTGGTGGGGCCGCTCATCGAGGTCCCCGTGCTCGTCGGCCTCGTGTACGTGTCGCTGCGGGCCGGACGCCGGTGGTTCGCCGACGCGCCTGGCACCGCCCCGGCACCCGACACGCTCCCCGCGGCCGACGCGCCGCAGGTCCTCGCCGAGGAGGTCCGCTCATGACCGCCACCGCCCCCGAGCGCCCCACCGAGCGCCCCGACTGCCGACCCGAGCACGCGGTCGCCGACCGGGCGATCGGGACCGACGTCGCCGACGCCGTCGCCGTGACGCTCAAGGCGCTCGCCGACCCGTTGCGCCTGCGGATGCTGTCGGCCATCGCCACCGCGCCCGACGGCGAGGCCTGCGTGTGCGACCTCGCCGAGCTCGCCGAGGTGTCGCAGCCGACCGTGTCCCACCACCTCAAGGTGCTGCGCGACGTCGGCGTGCTGACG
The DNA here is from genome assembly GCA_031180595.1 of Isoptericola sp. Taxonomy (GTDB): domain Bacteria; phylum Actinomycetota; class Actinomycetes; order Actinomycetales; family Cellulomonadaceae; genus Isoptericola. The sequence goes on from JAPSLQ010000326.1 coordinate 1,164, forward strand.
TCCGAGCGTCGCGGCACCTGGGTCTGGTACCGCGTGTCCCCCGGCTACCGGGGCGCCGTCACGATGCTGCTCGACCGCTTCGCACCGGCCGCGCTCGAGAGCCGCCTCGCCGCGGGCCGCCAGTCGGCGATGCGCGGTCTCGCCGACGTCGAGCAGGAGCTGACGCGGCTCGCGGCGTCGCTCGCGGAGCGCGTCCCCGGCACGACGCCGGACGAGGCGCTGCGCGTCGTCCGCGAGTCGTACACCGCGCTGGCCCGGCGCGGCGGGATCCCGACCTACCTCGTCGGGCTCACCGAGCACTTCGCGCGGCAGCGGCTCGCGGACACCGCACGGTCGCGCGCGGCCCAGGGCGGCGCCGGCGCGACGGCGGAGCACGCGCCCCAGGTCCTGTTCGTCTGCGTCGCCAACGCCGGCCGGTCCCAGCTCGCCGCCGCGCTGCTCGCGCACCACGCGGGCGACCGCGTGGTCGTGCGGTCCGCCGGCTCCGTCCCGGCCGGCGACGTGCACGCGACCGTCCGGCCGCTGCTCGCCGAGCTCGGCGTCGACCCCGCCGCCGTGTTCCCCAAGCCGCTGACCGACGACGCCGTGCGCGCCGCCGACGTCGTCGTCACGATGGGCTGCGGGGACGTGTGCCCCGTGCTGCCCGGCAAGCGGTACGAGGACTGGGTGGTCGGCGACCCGGC
>JAPSLQ010000327.1 GCA_031180595.1 Isoptericola sp.
CAGTAGCCCGTCTGCAGGCCGATGCGCATGGTGCTCCTCGTCGAGTCTGGGTGTCGAGCTCGGTACCCGAGACGCCGAGTCTCGGGTAGTGCGGTTCACACCCTAGCGGGCCCCGGCGTAGCGTCGGCGCATGGCCACGTACGACGACGTCGCGCGCCTTGCCGCCGCGCTGCCTGAGGTCGAGGACGGCACGCGGTACCGGGGGAGCCGCACCTGGTCGGTGCGCGGGAAGGTGTTCGCCTGGGAGCGACCGTTCACCGGGGCAGACCTGCGTCGCTTCGGTGACGCCGAGCCACCCGCCGGGCCGATCCTCGCCCTGGCCGTCGAGGACCTGGAGGAGAAGGAGGCCGTGCTCGCCGCGCACCCCGGGTCGTTCTTCACGATCGAGCACCTCGACGGGTACCCCGCCGTGCTCGTGCGCCTTGAGGCGGTGGCCGAAGACGAGCTCGCGGCAGCTCTCGAAGATGCGTGGCTGGCCAAGGCGCCGCGTGCCGTGGCGGAGCGGCATCTCGCCGACCGCGGCTGACGTCAGGCGGCTCCCGCCGACGGGCCGGGTCCTCCCGGCGGGACGGGCCCTGCCGGCGGCGCCGGCCGCAGCCGCTGACGCACGACGAGCACCACGACGACCGCCGTGGGCACGATCCACCCGGACCAGCCCAGGATCGACGCCTGCGTGGTGTCGACGGTCGATCCTGCCTCGGCGAGCACGAAGGTGAAACCCGCGGCCGCGTTGACGGCACCGTGCCCCAGCGCTGCCGGCCACACCGAGTTGGACCGCATGCGCACCCACGCCAGGATCGCGCCCATCACGGTGGTCATGCCGCACATCGCCGCGATCGCGACGGCCGGAGAGGTGCCCGGGTAGTTGTAGCCGAGCACGAGCAGCGGCGCGTGCCACAGGCCCCACACGACGCCGGAGACGACGATCGCGGGCACGGTGCCGAGCCGCAGCAGGCGCGGGAAGAGGTAGCCCCGCCAGTCGAGCTCCTCACCGACCGCCGGCACGGTGTTGATCACCGCGCCGATCACGACGTTGACGAGCTGGCCCACGAGCAGAGCGGCGACCGGCACCTCGAGCGGTGGTGCGCCCACCACCTCGAGCTGCTCGTCGACGACCGCCCGCAGCCCGGAGAGGCCGGTGAAGTCGGCCGGGTACACGCCGAGGAGCGCGCCGACGGGCAGCGCGACGAGCACCATCGCCACGCACACGCCGAGCGCCACCGCGGCCCACCCCAGGATCCGTGCGGGCGATCCTCCGGGGGTGACGGCGCCGAGCCGTGTCCAGACGCGGCGCTCGCGGTCGACGAACCGCACGGCCACGAGGGCCGCGACGCCCGGGGTCACCATGACGAGCAGGGAGACCGGCACGAACCACGGGCTCGTCAGCCCGCCCGTCAGATGCACGGGGAGGGCGACGAGCCACGCCAGCGCCATGGCGAGCGCCGTGAAGACGACCGGGCCGGACCAACCGGCAGGCGGCGGACCGAGCGGAGCGTGCCGCGGCGTCACGGTCGCCCGCACCGAGGCGTTCATCGCGCCCGCTCGGCGACGGTGTTGAGCAGGCTCGCGGCAGTCGCGGCGTCGTCCACGGTGACGACGAACCTGCGTCCGCCCGTGCGCTCGACCTCGAGCGACTCGCCGGCCCGCAGGACGACGCCGGTGCGACCGCCCGGGCCGACGCGCCAGCCCCAGCCGCCGAAGTCCCGCAGGGGGCTCACCCGGCACACCCCGGCACGTTCGATCTCGTCGGCCGGCACGTGCGTCCGTGGCCACCCCACGACCGAGCGGACCGTCAGGCCGGTCGCGTCGACGCGCACGACGAACGCGAACATGGCGGCCAG
>JAPSLQ010000328.1 GCA_031180595.1 Isoptericola sp.
CGTCGCCGGGGAGCCCGTCGCCGGGGAGCCCGTCGCCGACGAGCCCGGCGCCGGTGACGACCTCGCCGGTGAGGGCCTCGGGACCGAGGACGACGCCTGATGCGCCGGCGGCTGGCCGTGATCCTGTTCGTGCCCTCGGTCCTCGTGCTCCTGCTGCTGGGCGTCTCGCTCGCGGGCACGGTGGCGCGCGCGAACCAGCAGGAGCTCTTCCTCGACCGCCTCGGCGACGCGAGCTACCTCGTCATCACCGCCCGCCAGTCGCTCCTGGCCGACGACCCGACGCTCGTGGCGGGTGACCTCGAGCGCTACCGCGAGGTCTACGGGATCGGCGCCGCCGTCGTCGACCAGGCCGGCGCCACGTGGGCCAGCAACGGCCTCGACGTCCAGGAGGTCGACGAGCGTCTCGTGGCGCTCGCGGGCCGGCGCAGCGACGTGCGCGAGAGCCTCCTGCCGTGGGACGTGGACCGCATCGTCGTCGCAGAGCCGGTGTTCGACGGCGGCGACCTCGTGGGCGCCGTCGTCACCGCGTCCGACGCCGAGCACCTCTCGCGCGGCATCTGGCTGACCTGGGGCATGCTCGCCGCGGCCGGCCTCGGCATCGTCCTGCTCGGGGTCGTCATCGCGAACCGCACCGCGGGCTGGGTCCTGCGGCCCGTGGAGGCCGTGGACCGGGCCATGGGCGAGATCGGCCACGGGCGCCTCGGGGCGCGGATCCCGCCGTCCGCGGGACCGCCCGAGCTGCGGCAGGTGATCGCCCGGTTCAACGAGATGGCGGGCCGCGTCGAGCACCTCATGCGCCGCCAGCAGGAGTTCGTCTCCAACGCGTCGCACGAGCTGCGCAACCCGCTCAGCGCGCTGATGCTGCGGGTCGAGGACCTCGCGCTGGCGGCACCGGCGGAGCACGCGACCGAGATCGCGCACGTGCGCGCCGAGGCGGTCCGCCTGGCGCACATCCTCGACGCTCTGCTCCTGCTCGCCGACGACGCCAACCTCGGTGCGGACGCGCAGGCGCTCGACGTCGCCGACGTCGTGACCCGGCGCGTCGAGAGCTGGCGGATGCTCGCCGTCGGGCACGAGGTGGTGCTCACCACGCCCGACCACGACGACACGTGGGCGGTGGCCAACGAGATCGTGCTGGAGTGCGTGCTCGACGCCGTCATGGACAACGCCGTGAAGTTCTCGCCGCCCGGAGGGCGGCTCGAGGTCGAGGTCGGCACCCCGGGCGACACGGTCGAGATCACCGTGCGGGACCACGGCCCAGGCGTCCCGGCCGAGCAGCTCGCCCGGCTCACCGAGCGGTTCTGGCGATCGCCCGGCCACGGCACGGTCAAGGGGTCCGGCCTGGGTCTGGCGATCGCCTCCGAGCTCCTGGCGACGGGTGGTGGCGGGCTCCGGCTCGAGCTGCCCGACGGCGGAGGGTTCCGTGTCCGGCTGCAGGTGCCGCGCGGCGCGGAGGTCGCACGATGACGCGCACGGCCGCGCGGGTCCGTGCCACCCTCGCGGCCGCCGCCGCGGCGGCGCTGACGGTGCTGCTCCTGGCGGGGTGTCTCCCGGGGGAGCGGCGCGGCGACCCGTGGGCCGGGCAGCGCCCCGAGTCGCTCACGCTCGCGACGGGCGGCGCGTCCGGCATCTACCACGGCTACGGGACCGGCCTCGCGGCGGTGCTCACCGAGCGCTACGACCTCACCGTCGACGTGCTCGAGACGGGCGGGTCGGTCGAGAACCTGCAGCTGCTCGCGGACGGCACCGCGCACGTCGCGTTCAGCGCGGCCGACGCCGTCGGGGACGCCGTCGCGGGGACGGGTCCGTTCTCCGAGCCGCTGCCGCTGCGCGCCC
>JAPSLQ010000329.1 GCA_031180595.1 Isoptericola sp.
CGTGTTCCGCGAGATCCCCCACACGATGTGCGCGCCCGGGACGTCGCACGACGCGGCCGCGTGGACGAGCCGCACCAGGTCCGGGAACGACAGCCACGTCGACAGCGACCGCTGCGACGACGGCGCCTCCTCGATCGTCCCGATGCGGGCCATGGTCACGACGAGGTCGTGCAGGTCGGCGAACATGGACCCGAGGCTCTCGACCGCGACCTTGCTGACGCCGTAGTAGGAGTCGGGCCGCGGCGGCAGGTGCTCCACGGGTGCCTGCGGGACCGGCCAGTGCCCGACGGCATGGTTCGAGCTCGCGAGCAGCACGTGGCGCACCCCCGCGTCGACCGCCGCCTCGAGCACCACGCGCGTGCCGTCGACGTTCGCGCTCGCGAGCTCGGCCCACGGCGCGTCGCGCGGGATGCCTCCGAGGTGCACGACCAAGTCGACGCCGCGCACGGCCTCGCGCACGGCGTCGGCATCGGTGAGGTCCGCGCGCACCGCCGCCTCGCCCGGCTGGGCGTCCATCGGCGCCACGTCGAGGAGCGTCAGCTCGACCCCCTGCTCCCGCAGGATCGGACGGATCCCGCGCGCAGCCTTCCCGGCCGCTCCGGTGATCAGATACCGCCGTGGTCGCGCCACGATGCCCCCTGTCCGTCAGCCGTCAGTCGCTGCCGACAGACTGCCGCAGACCGCGCACGCTCACACGTGGGACCGGACTTGGTCAGGGCCGGGCGACGGACGAGGCGAGCCGCTCGGGCGCCTGGATGCAGTAGGAGTCGGTCAGCAGCTCGGCGAGCTCGGACCAGTCGGTGCGGTCGTCGAGCAGCATGCCGACCACGTTGCTGCCCCAGTCGGTCTTGAAGTACGGCTCGCCCAGGTGCTCGAACGCCGCCACCTCCTCCGGCTCCGCGCGGAAGACGATCCGGAAGCGCTGGTCCTCGCCGCCGAACACGTGGGCCACGGTGTTGCCGGCCACGCGCCAGCGGACGCCGGTCCAGGCGTCCTCCTCGACGCACTCGGGGAAGTCCAGCAGGGAGCGCAGCCGCTCGACGTAGTCGAGCGGGACGTCAGGTCGATCGGGCACGGACCGAACCTGCCACGACCCTCCGACATCGCCCGTCAGGGGGCAGAGGCGCCGGCCAGCACGGGCGCGGGGCGGGCCGCGACCGACCCGTGGCCCGCGACGTCCACACCCGCGGCGACGAGGTGCGCGACGCCGTCGGACACCTCGACCGTCGACACCGACGCGTTCGGCAGCGCGAACCAGCGGCTCGGGTCCACGGTCGCCAGGTAGGCGCCGAGGGTGAGCCCGTGCCCGACGACGAGCACGTGCGCGTCGTCTGACGTCCCGTGCGTCGCGATGATGCGGGAGAACACGTCCCGCACGCGGCCCATGAGCTCCGCGCCGGACTCACCGCCACCGACGCCGGGGTGGGTGCCGGCGACCATCCCCGCCACGATGTCGGCCCACGGCTCGAGCGCGTCGAGCACGTGCTCGTGCCGGCGCTCGTAGTCGCCGAACGACAGCTCGCGCAGGCCCGTGTCGACGGCCAGCCGCAGGTCGGGGTGGTGCTTGAGGATCTCGACCGCCGTCTGGACCGCCCGCCCCTGCGGCGAGGAGTAGACGGCGTCGAACCGGTGGCCCGCGAGGTGCTGCGCGGTGACGCGCACGCCGGCGCGCCCGGTGCGGGTCAGGGGAGAGTCGCAGGCGCCCTGCAGGTGCCGGCGCGCGTTGAGCATGGTCTGCCCGTGCCGCACGAGGGTGAGGGTGAGGGTCATCGTCGCTGTGCCCTTTCGTCGAGTCCGTCGGCTCGACGCTAGGCGCGCCGGGTGGCCGTCAGGTG
>JAPSLQ010000330.1 GCA_031180595.1 Isoptericola sp.
CCGGCGCCGACGTAGCGCGGACCGGTCGCCCGCAGCCGCTCGGGCGACAGCCCCGACCACGAGTGCCCGTCCCGGAAGAACGGGATCTTCGCGGCGAGCTGCATGACCGGGTGGGTGAACCAGAACACCACCGCGACGTCGATGACCGTCGTCAGGCCGAGCGTGAAGGCGAAGCCCTGGACCCCGCCCACCGCGAGGAAGTACAGGATGACGGCCGAGATGAGCGTCACCGACTTCGCGGCGAGGACGGTGCGGCGAGCGCGCCGCCAGCCGCGCTCGACCGCCGCGGCGAGCGAGCGCCCGTCGCGCATCTCGTCCCGGATGCGCTCGAAGTAGACGATGAACGAGTCGGCGGTGAAGCCGATCGCCACGATGAGACCCGCCACCCCGGCCAGCGAGAGGCGGTAGCCCATCAGCCAGGACAGCAGCGCGATCGAGACGTACGTGATCAGGCCGGCCCACACGAGCGAGGCGACCGTCAGCAGGCCCAGCGTCCGGTACTGGAACAGCGAGTACACGACGACGAGCGCCAGACCGATGAGGCCCGCCACGAGGCCGTTGCGCAGCTGCTCGGACCCGAGGGTCGCGGAGATCTGCTCCTGGCTCTGCACCTCGAACGCGATGGGCAGCGCGCCGAAGCTCAGCTGGTTCGCGAGCGTCGCCGCGGACTCGCGCGTGAACGACCCGGAGATCTCCGCGCGGCCGTCCGCGATGATGGTGCCGGAGCTCAGCGACGGGGCCGACACGACGAGCCCGTCGAGCACGATCGCGAACTGGTTCCGCGGGCTCTCGAGCGCCTGCAGGCGGGTCGTCGTCTCGCGGAAGAGGCGCGTGCCCTCGCCGTCGAACTCCATGTTCACGGCCCACTCGTTGGTCGTGACGCCCTGGGCGGTCACACGCAGCCCCGAGCTGGCGTTCGTCAGGTGCGTGCCGTCGACCTCCACCGGCCCGAGGATCCACTTGAGCGAGCCGTCCTGCGAGCAGGTGACGAGCGGGGCCTCCGGGTCGTCGCCGCCGCCGCCGACGAGGTTCTCGGGCTGCGAGCAGTCGAGCGCGGCGAACTGCTCCTGGATCTCCGGGGTGATCTGGGCCAGGTCGCTCGGGTCGGTCGCCTCGGTGGGCGCGGGTGCCGCCGGCTCCTCCGACGGCTCCTCGGTGGCCTCCTGCGCGGGCTCATCCGACGCCTCGCCGCTCGGCGCGACGTCCGTCGCCTGCGGGGCGGCGACGGCCTCGCCGCGCGAGCTGCCGTTCGGGCTGGTGTCCGGGGACGCCTCGGCGGAAGGCTCTGCCGACGGCTCCTCGGTAGCCCCCTCCTCGCCCTCGGCGGGCGGCTCGGTGCCCTCGGGGGCCGGCTGCTGGGCGGGCACGCCGAGGTCGTAGGTCAGCACCGGCCGGAAGCGCATCTGCGCCGGCTGGGAGACGAGGTCGATGGTCTCCTGGCTCGCCTCGCCCGGGATCCCCACGACGACGTTGCTGCCCTGCGCGGCGATCTCCGCCTCGGTGACGCCCGAGGAGTCGATGCGCTGCCGGATGACGTTGATCGACTCGTCGACCGCCTCGGGCGTGATCTCCGACCCGTCCGTCGACGTCGGCGTCAGGATGATCTGCGTCCCGCCCTGGAGGTCCAGCGCGAGGCCGGGGGCGAAGCTCGCGCCGTCCGGGTTGTCCTCAGACCTCCCGTCCCAGAACACGCCCGCGGCGAGCGCGAGGAACGGCAGGACGATCGAGAGGATCGTGAAGACCACGAGCGTGCGTACCGGACGCGACCGCTGCGTGCTTGAGTTGGCCAACTTCTGTCTCTTCCCGTGTGCGCGTCACC
>JAPSLQ010000331.1 GCA_031180595.1 Isoptericola sp.
CCTTCCGCGAGCGTCTCGAGGCGGACCTCGCCGAGCCTCGAAGGTCGCGCCTTGGCCGCGACCCGCTCGACGGCCTCGGCGAACATCGTCCGGTCGATCCAGTCGGGGACCATGATCATGAGCGTCCAGTCCCACCGGGACTTGTCCCGCGACGCCGTGAACGACTCCATGTCGTCGGCCCACCACAGACCCTCGAGGGGCATGACGACGTAGTCGCGTCCGGCCTGCTTGCTGGCGAACTTGAGCGTGTAGGCCACGGGGTAGAGCGCCTCGGTCGCCTCGCCGAAGGCCGGGGACGTGTTCGGGTCGCCGTGCCCGTCGATCATGAGGTACTGCAGCTCCGGGACGTCGACGACCTCGTACCGGCCCGTGGGGGCGCGGTAGGCGGCGAGCTCCCGCTTGAAGTCGGTCTTCGTCGTCATCGCCGTCGGGCCGCTCCGTGGAGCCCGACCGGCCGGTTGCCGAGGCGCACGGTGGCAACGTACGCCGCCGGCCGCGGGAGCGCTAGGCTGACCCGCATGACGAGGCGCAACGACTGGTGGCGGCTGCACGAGCAGCCGTGACCTGACGCGCCCCGAGCCCACCGAGTCCCGAGCTGCCCGCCGCAGCCCGGGACTCGTCGTCTTTCCAGCCACGGTCACCGGTCGGTCCGGCGGGCGGCTCCCCACCGAAGGAGCGACCCATGACCACCGCGACCCACGAACCTGTGCCCGTACCGCCGTCGGGCAGCGACGCACCGGACGTGAGCGCCTCGCTCGCCACCGCGCGGCGCCGCAGCGCCGGGCTCGAGGCCGAGATCGCCCGCGACCCGAGCCGGTTCCGCGTCCTGACGGGTGACCGCCCCACCGGCGCCCTGCACCTCGGGCACCTGCTCGCGACCCTCGACAACCGCGTCCGGCTGCAGGACGCGGGCGTCGACGTCGTCATCGTGCTGGCCGACTACCAGGTCATCGCCGACCGGGACGAGACCGGCGACCTGCCCGCCGTCGTGCGCGAGGTCGTGCTCGACTACCTCGCGGCGGGGATCGACCCGGCGCGGTCGACGATCTTCGTCCACTCGGCCGTGCCGGCGCTGCACCAGCTCATGCTGCCGTTCCTCTCGCTCGTCACGGTCGCCGAGCTCGAGCGCAACCCGACCGTGAAGGCCGAGGCGGCCGACGCGGTGCGCCGCCAGCGGCGGGGCATGTCGGGCCTGCTGTTCACCTACCCGGTGCACCAGGCCGCCGACATCCTGGCGTGCCACGGCAACCTCGTGCCGGTGGGGCAGGACCAGCTGCCCCACCTCGAGGTGACGCGGACCGTGGCGCGCCGGTTCAACCAGCGGTACGCCGCCGCGCAGCCGTACTTCGCCGAGCCCGAGGCGCTGCTCACCGGGTCCCCGACCGTCCTGGGCGACGACGGCGCCAAGATGTCGAAGTCGCGGGGCAACGCGCTCGAGCTGCGCGCGTCCGAGGACGCGACGGCGACGTTCTTCCGCCGCGCCCGGTCGGACGCGCGGCGGCAGATCACCTACGAGCCGGAGGCGCGGCCGGAGATCGCCAACCTTCTGCGGATCGGCGCGCACTTCGCCGGCACGACGCCGGAGGCGCTCGCCGAGTCCGTGGGCGACGCCGGTGCCGGGCGCCTCAAGGAGGTCGTGACCGAGGCGGTCGTCGAGGGTCTGCGCCCGCTGCGGGCCCGACGCCGGTCGCTGGCCGCCGACGGCGACGCCGTCGTGCGCGACGCGCTCGCCCGGGGGAACGCCCGGGCGAACGCGCTGGCCGACGGCGTCCTGGCCGACGTCCGCGAGCTCATGGGCATGACGTACGGCTGAGCT
>JAPSLQ010000067.1 GCA_031180595.1 Isoptericola sp.
CGCCGCCGGGTGCTCTTCTGCGGCGGCAAGGGCGGGGTCGGCAAGACGTCGATCGCGTCGGCCGTCGCGCTCGCCCAGGCGCGCGCCGGCCGGCGCGTGCTGGTGGTCTCGACCGACCCCGCGCACAACCTCGGGCACCTGTGGGGACGCGAGGTGGGCGACGACGTCGTCCGCCTCGCGGGTCCGTTCCCGCCGGCCGACGCCCGCACGCCCGGTGTGCTCGACGGCGTCGAGATCGACCCCGGGCGGACGACGGCCGCGCACCTCGACAGCGTGCGCGGCACGCTGCGCAGGCTCGTGCCCGAGCACCTGAGCGGCCAGGTCGACCGGCACCTCGAGCTGGCGCGCGACGCCCCCGGCACGCACGAGGCGGCGACGCTCGAGCGCATCGCCGACCTCGTCGAGACGGGCCTGGCCGAGTACGACCTCCTCGTGTTCGACACCGCCCCGTCGGGCCACACGGCCCGGCTCCTGTCTCTGCCGGAGACCATGGGCGCCTGGACCGACGGCCTCCTGCGGCGCCGGGACCGCTCGGAGCGGCTCGGGGCGGCCGTGCGCGTGCTCGGCGGCAAGGCCGAGACCGAGGCCCGGCGCGACGACGAGATCCGGCGGGTGCTCGAGCGCCGTCGCCGCCGGTTCGCGCACCTGCGCGACGTGCTCACCGACGACGAGCGGACCGCCTTCGTCGTCGTGCTGGCCGCCGAGCGCCTGCCGGTGCTCGAGTCGGTCGAGCTCTACCGCCGGCTCGAGGCGCTGCGCGTGCCGGTGGGCGGGCTCGTGGTGAACAAGCGCTCGCCCGCCGACGCCGGCGCGCTCCTCGCCTCGCGTCACGCGGCCGAGGCGGCGCACCTGGCGACGCTGCGCGACGAGCTGCCCGGCGTCCCGGTCGACGAGGTGCCGCTGGTCGCCGGGGACGTCGTCGGGCAGGCCGCGCTCGAGCGCCTGGGCGACCTGCTCTCCTGACCCCAACCGTTCGCCCGCCCCGTGCGTCATGGTGGGTGACGGCACACGGAGGAGGACGCATGGCTCCCTGGGAGCAGGAGCTCGCCACGCTGGCCGAGCACCGCGGACGGGCGCTCGTCGGCTACGCGTACGTGCTCTGCGGCGACCAGCGGCACGCGGAGGACCTGGTCCAGGACGCCCTGGTCAAGGTCTTCTCGCGGCTGCGGCGGCGCGAGGGCGCGGACGGCGGGCGCGGCGTGCACCCGCTCGACGACGGCGGCACGACCGAGGCGTACGTGCGACGCGCCATCCTCACGCTCTACCTGGACGAGTACCGCCGCCGGCGGCGCTGGACGGGCGTCAAGCACCTCGTCGCGACCGACGACCACGCGCGCGGCCCCGAGTCGGGCGCGACGGCGCGCGCCGACGTCGCCGCCGCGCTCGACCGGCTGGCGCCGCGGGAGCGGGCGTGCGTCGTCCTGCGGTACTTCGAGGACCTCACGGTGCCGCAGATCGCGGAGGCGCTCGGCCTCGCGCAGGGCACGGTCAAGCGCTACCTCGCCGACGCGACGGCGACGCTGCGCACCGTGCTGCAGGTTCCGCACTGGACGACGACGGACGGGAGGGCGGCACGATGAGCACCGACCACGCACGCGACGACTGGGCAGACGCCCAGCTCGGCGAGACGCTGCACCGCACGCTCGACGGGCTGGCAGGCCAGGCCGCCACCGCTTCGAGCCTCGACGAGGCGCTGGGCTCGGTGCGCACCCGGGTCCGACGGCGCCGCGCGGCGAAGAAGGCCGGTCTCGGCGTCACGACGCTCGCCGTGACGGGCGGCCTCGTCGTCGGCGGCTCGGCCCTTGTCCCGCAGGACCCGGTGCACCTGAGGCCGCAGCCCGCGGGCACGCCGACTCCCTCGGGCACGCCCATTCCCTCGGAGACGGCCGGCGGCGCTGCGCTCGACGTCATCGAGGACGGGTACCAGCCAGCCTGGCTCGAGGGCACGGACCTCGGGTGCGGCATGGCCGTGGCGGACCTGCCGGCCGCGGACGCGACGCTCGAGCTGGCCGGACCGCTCGAGGACGCCCCCCAGGTCGGGGCGGGGACGGGCGAGGAGACGCCGATGTGGCGCATCGCGACCCGGCTGACGCTCCCCGACGGCGAGGCCGGCGTGCTCATGGGCCCCACCCTCTTGTGGGCGCAGGACGGCCGCGCCGTGGACGTCGGGCTGGACGGCACGGAAGACCCGGTGCCGGTGCCCGACGACGCCGCGGCGGTCGACCGGGACGCCACCGACTGGCGGCACACCACCTGCGCCCCGGGCGACCCGGTCGAGGGCGGGACGGCCTCCTACGGGACGGACCTGCCGGCCGGCGAGTACGAGGTCCGCGCGTACTACCAGCTCTGGTCCGAGGACTTCCGCGACCTCCGCCTCGTCCTCTCCGAGCCGTTCACCGTCGCGCTCGACGCCGACGGCGACGTCGCGAGGTAGGCATCTCGAGGTAGGCGTCGCGGGTGGGACGTCGCGACACCGCCGGCGTGCCGGTCGGGGGCTCGTGGGAGGATGCGCGCATGCCCGAGAACGTCGCTCCCGCAGCCGTGCCCGACGCCGCCCGTGCACACGCCGAGGACCTCGGCGCCTTCGTCACCGCCTCGCCGTCGTCGTACCACGCGGCGGCCGAGGTGGCCCGCCGTGCCGAGGCCGCCGGGTTCGCCCGCCTCGACGAGACCGCGGCGTGGGACGTCCGTCCCGGCGGACGCTACGTCGTCGTGCGCGACGGCGCCGCGATCGCCGTCGTCGTGCCGCCGTCGGCCGGCCCGACGACGCCCTTCACGGTGCTCGGCACGCACACCGACTCCCCCGGGTTCAAGCTCAAGCCGCGCCCCACGACGACGAACGGCGGCTGGGTGCAGGCGGGCGTCGAGGTGTACGGCGGGCCGCTGCTCAACTCGTGGCTCGACCGCGAGCTCGAGCTCGCCGGCCGCGTCGTGACGCGCGACGGCACCGAGCACCTCGTGCGCACCGGGCCGTTCGCGCGCATCCCGCAGCTCGCGATCCACCTCGACCGGCAGGTCAACGAGGGCCTGACGCTCGACAAGCAGCGGCACACGCAGCCCGTGGTCGGGCTCGAGTCGTCGGGTGCCGAGGTGCTCGCGGCGCTCGCGGCGGGTGCGGACGCCCCGGTCGGCGCGTCCGACGTCGTGGGCTGGGACGTGATGGTCGCGGACACGCAGGCGCCGCGGGCGTTCGGCGCGGGCGAGACGCTGTGGGCCTCGGGCCGGCTCGACAACCTGCTCTCGACGCACGCGGCGCTCGTCGCGCTGCTCGACACGGCTCCCCAGGACCTCACGGGGATCGGCGTCCTGGCGGCGTTCGACCACGAGGAGCTCGGCTCCGCGTCGCGGTCCGGGGCGGCGGGCCCGTTCCTCGAGGACGTCCTGGGCCGCGTCTCGGCGGCGCTCGGGGCCGGCGACGAGGACCGCCGCCGGGCCTTCGCCGCGTCCCTGTGCGTGTCGTCCGACGTCGGGCACGCGGTGCACCCCAACTACCCCGAGCGCCACGACCCGGTGAACCGGCCGGTCGCCGGCGGCGGGCCGATCCTCAAGATCAACGCCAACCAGCGCTACGCGACCGACGCGCACGGCGCGGCCCGCTGGCACGCCGCCTGTGCCGCCGCCGGGGTGCCGAGCCAGGAGTTCGTCTCCAACAACGCGATCCCGTGCGGCTCGACCATCGGCCCGATCACCGCGACGCGCCTCGGGATCCGCGTGGTCGACGTCGGTGCCGCGATCCTCTCGATGCACTCCGCCCGCGAGCTGACCGCCGTCGTCGACCCGTGGTACCTGTCGCGCGCGATGGGCGCCGTGCTCGTCGGCTGAGCGCTCCCGGGCAGCCCGTCCGGCGGGTCGTCCGCGCGGTGCGAGACTGTCGAGCGTGCCCGCCGACCACCCCGACCCCCAGACGTCGCCGCCCCGGCACCCGCTGCTCGACGTCCTGACCGCGCACGGCGCCCGCGCGGACCGCCTCACCCACGTGCGGACGTTCCCCGCGCGGGCCGGCGAGACGGCCGAGTGGCCGGGCTGGGCCGACCCGTCGGTCGTCGCCGCGTACCGGGCGCTGGGCGTCGAGCGGCCGTGGGCCCACCAGGTCGAGGCCGCCGACGCCGCGTGGCACGGCCGGCACGTGGCGCTCGCGACGTCGACGGGATCGGGCAAGTCGTTGGCCTTCTGGCTCCCGGCCCTCACGGCCGTGCGCGCGGACGTCGCGGCGGCCACGCTCGACCCGGGACGCATCGAGCACGCGACGACGCGCGGCTCGGTCCTGTACCTCTCCCCCACCAAGGCGCTCGCCGCCGACCAGCTCGCGGCGCTCGAGCGGCTGCTGGACGCCGTGCCGGGCTCGGCAGGCTCCGCTCCCGCCGGCCGCGGCCTCGTGCGCGTGTCGACGTGCGACGGCGACACCCCCACCGAGGAACGCCGCTGGATCACCGAGCACGCCGACGTCGTGCTGACCAACCCGGACTTCCTGCACTTCTCCCTCCTGCCCAACCACCGCCGGTGGGCACGGTTCCTGCGCGGCCTGAGGTACGTCGTCGTCGACGAGGGCCACGCCTACCGCGGGGTGTTCGGCGCACACGTGTCGCTCGTCCTGCGCCGGCTCACGCGGCTCGCCGCGCACTACGGCCCCGAGGGCCGGCGCATCGTCTTCGTCGTCGCCAGCGCGACGACGGCCGACCCCACGACGAGCGCCGCGCGCCTCCTGGGCGTACCGCCCGACGACGTCACCGCGGTCACGCGCGACACCTCGCCCGCGGGGCGGCGCACCTTCGCGCTGTGGCTGCCGCCCGAGATCGGCACCTACGGGTTCGAGCGCTCGGGCGCGTCGCCCGAGGGTCCCGACCACGCCGGCGACCACTGGGCGCTGCCCGACCCGCTCGACGCCGACCGCACCGAGCGGGAGACCGAGCCCGTCGTGACCGAGCGGGCCGCGGCGGAGCATCCCCGCCGGTCTGCCACCGCGGAGGCGGCCGACCTCCTCGCCGACCTCGCCGCGCACGGTGCGCGGACCCTCGCGTTCACGCGGTCGCGGCGGGGCGCCGAGTCCGTGGCCCAGCAGGCGCGCGACCACCTGCGCCCGGTCTCCACGGAGCTGTCCCGGCGTGTCGCGGCGTACCGCGGCGGCTACCTGCCGGAGGAGCGTCGCGAGCTCGAGCAGGCGGTGCGCACCGGCGCGCTGCTCGGCCTGGCGACGACCAACGCGCTCGAGCTCGGCGTCGACATCTCCGGCCTGGACGCCGTGCTGATCGCGGGCTGGCCGGGCACCCGCATGTCGCTGTGGCAGCAGGGCGGCCGGGCCGGGCGGGCGGGGGCGGACGGGCTCGTGGCGTTCGTCGCGCGCGAGGACCCGCTCGACACCTATCTCGTCACCCACCCCGAGGCCGTGTTCGACGCCCCGCTCGAGGCCACGGTGTTCGACCCGACGAACCCGTACGTGCTCGCCCCGCAGCTCTGCGCGGCCGCCCAGGAGGTGCCGCTGCGCACGGAGGACCTGCCGGCGTTCGGCGACCCGGCGAGGGTGCGCGAGGTGCTCGACGTGCTGGTCGCGCGCGGCCTGCTGCGCCGGCGCCCGTCGGGCTGGTACTGGACGCACGCGCAGCCGGCGTCGGGCATGGCCGACCTGCGGGGCTCGGGCGGTCAGCCGGTGCGCGTCGTCGAGGCGACGACGGGCCGCCTGCTCGGCACGGTCGACGCCGGCTCGGCGGACGGGCAGGTGCACGACGGCGCGGTGTACACGCACCAGGGCATCACCTACGTCGTCGACCACCTCGACCTCACGGACCGCGTCGCGCTGGTGGTGCGCCGCGACGTCGACCACGGGACGTGGTCCCGGGAGGTCATGGAGATCGCGATCTCCGACGCCGGGCAGGCGCCCGAGGGGTCGCGGCCCGTGGTGGAGCGGGCCTGGGGGCCGGTCACGTGGGGCCTGGGCCCGGTCGAGGTGACGAGCCAGGTGGTGAGCTTCCAGCGCCGCCGGATACCCGACATGCAGGTGCTCGGCACCGAGCCGCTCGACCTGCCGTCGCGCACCCTGAGCACGACGGCGGTCTGGTGGTCGGTGCCCGACTTCGTGCTCCGGGCGGCCGACGTCTCGCCCGAGGACGCGCCGGGAGCCCTGCACGCGGCGGAGCACGCGTCGATCGGCCTGCTGCCGCTGCTCGCGACGTGCGACCGCTGGGACCTCGGAGGAGTCTCGACCGAGCTCCACATGGACACCGGCCAGGCGACGGTCTTCGTCTACGACGCGTACCCGGGCGGAGCGGGCTTCGCCGAGCGCGGGTTCGAGCTCGGCGCGACCTGGCTGCGGGCGACGCGCGACGCGATCGCCGCGTGCCCGTGCACGGACGGGTGCCCCGCCTGCGTCCAGTCCCCCAAGTGCGGCAACTACAACTCGCCGCTCGACAAGGCCGCCGCGGTGAGGTTGTTGGATGCCGTGCTGGCCCACGCACCGGTGCCGCCTACGATCGACGGGTGACTACCGACACCCCCATCGACGAGCGCCGCCGTACCCGGGAACGGACGCGCGTCGACGCCGCCAACGCCCGTTCGTGGCTCCTGCTGTCCGCGCTGCGCGACGACGCGTTCGACGACGCGCAGCTCTCGCGAGCCGACCAGGTGATCCTCGACTGCGAGGACGCGGTGGACGACAGCCGCAAGGACGAGGCGCGCCGCAAGGTGCTCGACTGGTTCGCCCGCGGCGGCCGCGCGTGGGTGCGCATCAACGAGCGCGGGTCGCGGGCGTGGGCCGACGACGTCCGCACGCTGCGGGACGCCGAGGGGCTGTGCGGGGTCATGCTGGCCAAGACCGAGAGCCCGGACCAGGTGATCGACACGGTGCAGCGCCTCGGCGGCCACCTGCCGGTCATCCCGCTCGTCGAGTCGGCGCTCGGCATCGAGGACGCCGTGAGCATCGCCCGCGCGCCGGGCGCGTTCCGCCTCGCGTTCGGCTCGGGGGACTACCGCCGTGACACCGGCACGGCCAACGAGGCCCTCGCCATGGCCTACCCGCGCTCGCGCCTCGTCACGGCGAGCCGCATCGGCGGGCTGCCCGGCCCGATCGACGGCCCGACGGTCGGGTCGAGCCACCCGCTGCTGCGCGAGCAGTCGGGGGACGCCGTCGCGCTCGGCATGACGGGCAAGCTCTGCCTCGACCTCGAGCAGCCCGCGGTGATCAACGAGTCGTTCAGCCCGTCGCCCGCCGACGTCGCGTGGGCGATCGACTTCCTCGCCGACTTCGCCGCGGCGGGCTCGGTCATCCGCGACGGCTCGGACAAGCCGCGTCTCGCCCGCGCGAAGGTCATCAGCGAGCGCGCGGCGCTGTTCAACGTCAGCCCGTCCTGACCGGTCACGCCCCCGGGTCGCCGAGGCGCGGGAACGGCCGGGTGGAGAACACCACCTCGACCGCCACCCCGAAGTACTCGGCGATCCGCAGGGCGAGGAAGAGCGAGGGGCTGTACTCGCCCCGCTCCAGGTACCCGACGGTCTGGTAGTGCACGCCGAGGGCGTCCGCGAGCTCACGCCGGGAGATGCCCCGCTCGGCGCGGAGCATCGAGATCCGGTTGTACACGGTGTCGCGGGCGCCCTCGGGGGCACTCTCGGGCGCGGCGGCGCCGTCCGCCCGGGCGGCGTCCGGCCGGGCGTCGGGGCGCGTGGTCGCTGGTTCGGTCACAGGGTGCTCACATACCTCGGGTCAGCCACTTCTCACGTCGCTCGGCGACGCTCGACCCGGACTCCCTGCGGGCCATGCGGCGCAACAGTATCGGGGCGAGCACCAGGCCTGCCACCGCCCAGAGGCCGAGCACCGCCACCATCTCGGCGGTGCGCCACGACTCGCCGATCTCGGCCGACACCATCGCGTCCGGCAGCATGGCCGACCGCGCGCCGAGGCCGAGCCAGTAGAACGGGAACGCCTGCCCGACCCACTGGAGCCACGTCGGCAGCGCGGTGATCGGGTAGAAGATGCCGGACGGCGCGATGAGCAGCATGGAGCCCAGCAGGAGCAGGCCTGTCTGCGCCGAGCTGGTCAGCAACGACCCGAGCGCGGTGCCGATCGGCACGGTGGCGACCATGCCGAGCACGAAGATGCCCACGAGCGTCAGCCACGACGCCCCGTCGAGCTCGAGCTCGTGCCGGACCGTCCACGCGGGGATGACCAGCACGACGAGGCTGAACAGGGTGGTCAGCGCGTAGTTGACGATCTTGCCCACGAGATAGCCGAGCATCCCGTTCGGGGTCGCCTTGGCGCGCAGCAGCGTGCCGTCCTCCCGCTCGACGGCGAGCGTGCTCGCCGCACCGACCAGGCCGCCGAAGGCGATGCTCATGCCGATGATGCTGGGCAGCACCATCGCGCCGAGCGCGAAGCTCGTTCCCGGGACCGTCGACCCGCGCATGAACGTCAGCACGACCGCGAACACGATCGGGAAGAACAGGTACCAGGTGAGGTCTCCCGGGCTGGTCAGGGACTGCCGTACCTCGATCAGCCCGCGCGCGAGGCCCGCGCGCACCGCCGCGGCCCGCGCGTCCGGGGCCTGGCGCACCACCGTGTCCGTCATGACCGCACCTCCTGCACCGTGGCCGGGACGCCGTCCTGGCCGATCCTGCTGCTGCTGTGCGCCGGCTGCCCGGACTCGACCCGCCGGACCAGCGCCATGTAGGTGTCCTCGAGCGACGCGCCCTTGACCTGCAGCTCCGAGACCGCTCCGCCGTCGTTCGCCAGCAGGTCCCGGACGAAGTCCGTGGCGTCGCCGGAGGGTACCGGGTGCACGTGCCGCTGACCGTCCTGGGTCCAGTGCACCTCGGCCGGCGTCGCCATCTGGCGGGCCAGCTCGTCGACCGAGCCGTCGGCGACGATCGACCCGTCGGCGAGGACGAGGATCCGGTCCGCGACCCGTTCGGCCTCGGCGAGGTCGTGGGTGGTGATGAGGATGGTCGACGACTCGAAGTCGGCGAGCCGGTGGATCAGCTCGTGGAACTCGCGCCGGGCGTGGGGGTCGAAGCCCGCGGTGGGCTCGTCGAGGAAGACGAGCTCGGGCCGGCCCACGATGCCGATCGCGACGTCGAGCCGCCGCCGCTGGCCGCCGGACAGCGACTTGATCTTCTGGTCGGCGTGCTCGGTGAGACCGACGACCTCGAGCAGCTCGTCCACGTCCCAGGGGCGTCGCTGCCCGGGCGTGGAGTACGGGGCGTAGAAGCGGCCCAGGTAGACGAGCAGCTCACGCACCCGCCAGCGCACGTGGTCCCGCCACGACTGCAGCACCACGCCGAGGCGCGCACGCCAGGCCTCGTCCCCGTGGGCGGGGTCGACGCCGAGCACCGACACGTCGCCGGCCGACCGCATGCGGAAGCCCTCGAGGATCTCGATGGTCGTGGTCTTGCCTGCGCCGTTCGGTCCGAGCAGCGCCACGACCTCCCCGCGGCGCGCGGTGAACGACACCCCCGTGAGCACGTCCTTCGTGCCGTACCGCATCCGGAGGTCTTGCACGTCGATGACGACGTCGCCGCGGAGCGACGGCAGGGATCTCTCCATCACACCCTCCCTACAGGTTGTAGCAGGAATGCTACGAGTCGCAGAAGGTATGCACAAGGGGCCTCAGGAGAGCTGGCCGCTCGGAACCGTCGACCGAGGTCCGGCCCGGGCCTCCGCACGCGCCTGGCCGGCGACGAGCCCGGCCCACGCGGCCTGGGGACCCACGGCACGCACGGCCGCGACCCGGACGACGCCGCCGTCCTCGGGCTCGCACTCCGACAGCACGGCACCGTTGCGGTCCACGGCCACCGCGGCCGTCGCGCACGGGTCGAGCCCGTGACGCAGCGCGCCCGCGGCGGCGAGCGCGCCGAGGTCGGCCGCAGCCTGGGCGGCACCGCGCGTCCGTTGTGCGGCACCCAGCGCCGCGACGGCCAGGGCGAGCACCACGACGACGGCGGCCACGGCCAGGACGACGACCGTGCCCGCGCCGCGCTCGTCCCGTCTCACGGCTCGACCCAGGCGACGGCCTCGCCCGTGGCGCGCAGCGGCACGTCGGCGAGCCAGCCTCCGGCCACGGGGCGGGTGACCGTGACCTCGACCCACTCACCGCCCCGGACGAGGCTCACGTCGGCGTCCGCGCCGCCCACCCGGGCGACCGCCGAGCGGACGGTGGCCTCGTCCTCCCCCACGGCGAGCGCCCGCGCGGCCGCCCGGGCCGCGTCCAGGGCGCGCATCTGCGCCGTGGACGCGGCCGCGAGCGTGAGCACCGCGACGAGCAGCAGCACGACCACCGGCAGACCGACCGCCAGCTCGGCCGTCACCGATCCGCGCTCCCGGCGGTGCCCGGCCATCAGACCGACAGCGCCGAGCTGATGATGCCCTCGAGCAGCCCGCGGACGGTGTCGCTCTTGAGCACCGCGATGAGCAGGCCGGCGAACCCGACCGCCGCGACGGTCGCGATGGCGTACTCCGCGGTGGCGAGCCCGGCCTCCGGGTCGGTCGCGTCCACCGTGGCGCGGATGTTGTGGTGGGGGGTCATGCGTTCCTCCTTCGAGTCGGTCCGGCCGGCGGCCGGACGGGGTTCCGGCCGGATGCCGGACGAGGTGGGCGCTCAGGTCGCGAGCAGGTCGACGCCGAGCGCGAGCAGCACGGGCACGAGGCCCACGAGCACGAATGCGGGCAGGAAGCAGGCGCCGAGCGGCAGCACGAGCCGGACGGCCAGACGCGCCGCCGCGGTACGCGCGGCCGAGCGGCGCTCGTGCGCGTGCTCGGCCCCGGCGGCGCGCAGGGCCTCGGTAGGTGCCGCGCCGTCGACCCAGGCGCCTCGCAGCGCGCGGCGGACCAGGTCGAGCCGCTCGGGCGCGTCGCGCCAGGCCGCGTCCCAGTCCGCCCCGAGCCGCAGCGCGTCCGCGGCTCGGGCCAGCCCCGTGCCGTCGGTGCCGCCCACCGCGTCGCCCGCCGCGCGCAGCGCCCGTGGCACGCCCGAGCCGGAGCGCACGGCCGCGGCGACGAGCTCGAGCAGGACGGGCACGTCGCACGACGCGTCGGGCACGCCGCCCGCGCCGCCGCGCCTCCCGGGCTCCGGCGACCGCTCCCGGGGTAGCTCCGCGGTGCGGCGCCGAGCGGCACGGTCCGCCCAGCACCAGGGCACCGAGGCCGCGAGCGCCAGCGCCCCGACGACGAACCCGATGCTCAACGTCCCTCCTCCCCGGCGGCGCGAGCGGCCGCCACCAGGCGGGCGGTCCATACGCGGCCGAGCGCGAGCAGGACCAGACCGAGACCGACGGCGGCGGTCCCCGCGCCGCCGTCGGTCGCGGTGGCCAACGGGTCGGCACCGAGCGCCCAGCCGAGCAGCGCGCCGACCGCGGGGAGCCACAGCAGCACGCGCGCCGTGGCCCGCGGGCCGGCGAGCGCCGCCTCGCGCTCGGCGCGGGCCTCGGCCTCGGCGACGAGCCGGGCGGACACGGCCTCGAGCACCCCGCCCAGCGGGGCGCCGACGTCGCGAGCCAGGCGTGCTGCAGCCACGAGGGCGCGCGCGGGCGCCGGGCCTCCCACCACGGGGGCGAGCGCCGCCTCGTCGGGCACGCCCGTGGCGTCGACCGGCACGCCGAGGCCGCGCGACCACGCCGCGCCGGGCGGGGCGCCGGCGCGCAGCAGAGCGGCGACCTGGGCGACCGCGACCCGCACGTGCTCCGGGTCCTCAGTCCGGCCGGCCGGGAGCAGCCGGCTCCGCGCGCGCTCGACCCACGCCCGCGGACCGTGCGAGCGCCGCGTGCGCCCGGCCAGCGCACGGAGGTCGCGCCCGGCGGGTACGACGGCGAACCACACGGCGAGCGCGACCCAGGCCCCGGTCCACAGCGCGCTCACGGACCCCGCGCTCACCACGGGCCCCACCGACCCTCGAGCCGCTCCCACGCGGGCTCGGTGCGGGGCTCGGACCTGCCGTCCCACGAGCCGGCGGGCGCGACCTCGAGCTCGCCGTCCGCGCCGCGGCCCACCAGACCCACCTCGGCGAGGAATCGCCGTCCGCGCGCGCGGCGCAGGTGCAGCACGACGTCGAGCGCGGCGGCGGCCTGGGCGGCCACCGCGTCCCGCGGCATGCGGGCGAGCGCGGCGAGCGCCTCGAGCCGCGCGGGGACGTGGGCGACCGCGTTGGCGTGGACCGTCGCGAGCCCGCCGTCGTGCCCCGTGTTCATCGCGAGCAGGAGCTCGCGGACCTCGGCGCCGCGGCACTCCCCCAGCACGATCCGGTCCGGCCGCATCCGCAGTGCTCCGCGCACGAGGTCGGCGAGCGTCACCTCGCCGACGCCCTCGACGTTGGGACGTCGCGCGGTCAGCGGCACCACGTGGGGGTGACGCGGGGCCAGCTCGCGCGCCTCCTCCACGGTGAGGATCCGCTCGTCCGCGGGCACGAGCGCGAGCAGCGCCGCGAGCAGCGTCGTCTTGCCGGTGCCCGTGCCGCCGGTGATCAGGACGTTCGCCCGCCCCGCGACAAGCCCGCGCAGGAGGCCCGCCCACGCGGGCGGGACGGAGCCGGTGCCGACGAGGCCGTCCACGGTGAACGCGGCCTGCCGCAGCACGCGCAACGCGATCACGGCTCCCGCCTCGGCGACGGGCTCGACGACCGCGTGCAGGCGCGTGCCGTCGGGCAGCCGGGCGTCGACCGTGGGGCAGGCGTCGTCGAGCCGCTGCCCGGCGACCGCGGCAAGCCGGACGGCGAGCGCACGCACGTCGGCCGGGCTGCCGAGGTCGACGTCGACGCGCTCGAGCCCGGTGCCACGGTCGACCCAGACGTCGCGCGGGCCGTTGACGAGCACGTCGGTCACGCCGGGCGTCTCCAGCATCGGCTGCAGCGCGCCCGCGCCCGTGAGCTCGGCGCGGGCCGCGCGCGTCAGGTCGGCGAGCGCGCGCGACCCCAGCACCCGTCCCGTGGCACGCAGCGCCTCGCGGACCGCCGGCTCGTCGACGCCGGACGCCTCGCCCAGGCGCGAGCGGACGTCGTCGAGCAGCGCGCGGTCGACCGGCACGGCCGTCACAGCGCACCCACCACCTCGGCCGCGCACCGGCCGAGCGGCGTCCGGTGCCCGACCGCGGGTCCCTCCCCGCGCTCGACCGCGCCGGCGAGCCGCCGGTCCCACGGCACGGTGGCGACCGCCGGGAGCCCGAGCGCCCGTTCGAGCGCCGCCGCGTCGGCGCGCCCGGGCGCCGGTCGCCGCGCGACGAGGCGGACCTCGTCCGCACCCGCGCCCGCGAGGACCCGGCTCACGGCGACGGCGCCCGCCGCCCCCGGCGCGGTCAGCGGCACGACGAGCAGGACCACGTCGGCGGCGCCGACGAGCGACGTGACGGCGGACGTCCACGCGGCGGGCGCGGGCACGTCGAGGACGACCGACTCGCCCGCGCGCAGCAGGCCGGTGACGACGTCGAGCACGACGGCGTCGTCGGGCCGCTCGACGTGCAGCCGCGACCCGGAGAGCACGGGGACGGACCCCCAGCGGGGCAGCGCCGCGAGCAGTCCCGCACCGTCGACCTCGCCGCGCGCCGCGGCGAGCTCGGGCCAGCGCGCGCCCGGCTCGTCCTCGACGCCGAGCAGGACGTCGACGCCGGCGCCCGGGACGACGAGGTCGACGAGCGACGTCGACTCTCCCGCGCGACGCAGCCGTCGCGCGAGCGCGGCGGCGAACGTGCTCGTCCCCGCGCCGCCGCACGCCCCGGCGACGGCGATCACCCGGCCGCTGCCGGCCTTCGTGCCCGTGTCCATGGCGACCAGGCTGGCCGGGAGCCGAGCATCCGCGAAGGGCGGCGCGGGTCCGCTGTGGACGCCCGCTCGCTGGGGGCGGCGTCGCTTCCCGCTAGACGCTGGCCGCGACCTCGCCGGTCTCGGCGCGAGCCCGCGCCCTGGCCCGCTCGGCCCGCCGGGCGGGCACGAAGCACAGCACGCCCAGCACGCTCACGGCACCGCCGATCACCATGGCAGCCGACGTCGACAGGCTCTCCGCCGTCCATCCGAGCACCGGGGAGACGATCGCGAAGGTGGCGAACCCCGTCATCGAGGCCAGCGACAGGACGGTCGACCGGTTCCGCGACTCGGCCTCGCGGTGCAGGAGGGCGTCGTAGGT
>JAPSLQ010000332.1 GCA_031180595.1 Isoptericola sp.
GACGCACGCGTGCCCGCCGCCCCGGGCGGGGCGGCGGGCACGCGGACGGACGGCGACTACCGCACGGTCAGCTCAGCGGTCACCTCGCTCCCCGCGTACGTGGAGTCACCGAGGTACTCGACGGTCACCTCGTGCGTCCCGCTCGGGACGTCGGTGGTAGGCACCAGGACCTTCGCTCGGCCGCGCTCCAGGTCGGCCGTGACGACGACCTCGCCGAGGGTGACGCGAACCGTCCCGGTCGGCGCGGGAGCGGACTCGCCGCCCGACACCCGGACGGTCACCTTCGCGTCCTTGCCCTGCTTGACCGTGGCCGGCGCGAGCTTCGCCTCGACCTCGGTCGACGCGCCGGGGGCGCTGCAGTCCACACCCTCGTACGCCGCCTCGAGCTCGATCGTGCGCCGGTCGCCGGCTGCCGTGACCTGCACCGCCCCGGCCGCCAGAGACTCGGCCCCGGCGGCGAACGTCTCCAGGACGGACGTCCCCGGCTCGACGCCGGACACCGTGCGGGAACCGAACGGCGTGTCGACCGTGACGTCGACCGGGACGTCGGTCTCCTCGTTGACCGCGTGCACGTCGAGCACGGCCTCGCCCGCCTCGCAACGGGCCACCGCGGTCGCCGTGACCGCGAGGTCCCCGAGCGGCTTGACCTGGATGTCGCGGTAGAAGATCGTCTCGCCCGCTCCGTGGTTCTGGACGCCGATGAACCCCTGTGCGAGGTCGCGTGCGGGGTCCGTGCTGACGAAGTCGTTCACGAGCACGCCGTTGAGGTACACCCGGATGGTCTGGCCCACGACGCGGATGTCGTAGGAGTTCCACTCGGGCACCGGCCGCAGCGCCTCGGCGATCGCCTCTGGGTCGGCGCCCTGGAAGGTGTAGATCGCGCCGGTGGTGCGGTCGGCCTCGTCGCTCGCGTCGATCTGGATCTCGTAGCCCTGGTTGACCGCGACCCACGGGTCGTTGCCCGGGTTCGGGAAGCCGACGAACACGCCTCCGTTGTCGTCCTTGACGAGCTTCCAGTCGAGCTTGAGGCTGTACGACTCGAACTCCTGGGCCGTGTACCAGAGCAGGCCCATGCCTCCGGCGCTCTTGAGCGTGCAGTCGTCCTGCCGCCCGAACGATCCGGCACCGGCGAGCCGCCACGAGTCGAAGCTCGCCAGCGTGCCGTCGAACAGGGCCGTGTAGCCCTCGTCCGGCTCGGTCGGCGTGCACAGGTCCGGGTTCTCGCCCACCGAGAGGACGTCGAGGTTGACGTTGCCGTCGTCGCCCTCGTCGTACCGCAGCGAGACCGTGTTGGCACCGGCCCGCAGGTCGACGTCGCGCGTCGCGAAGTCCCACGTCTTCCAGTCGCCGGTGCTCGGCAGCTCCCAGGGCCCGACCTCGGTGCCGTTGACGTACAACGACATCGTCTTGGTGCCCTCGAAGGGGTTGGGCCCGTTGGAGTACCGGAGGTTGAGGGGGTAGGTCCCCGCCTCGTCGGCCTGGACCGTGAACGTCACACCGGCGCCGGCCGACTGGATGCCGTCCACGAAGCCGGAGCCCGAGTACCCGCTGTGCTCCGCGTCGATGCCGGCCGCGCCCGTCAGCGCAGCCTCCTCGGCCTCGTAGTACCCGCGGTCGGCGGGCGGGACGTAGCCGGGCAGCGCGTTGAGCGTGTACCAGGCCTCGGTGTTCCACAGCTCGCGGCCGTCGACGTCGCTGAACGGGCGCGGCGAGCGCAGGTGCACGACCCGCCCGGGCTTGAGACCGTCGATCGACAGGGTCACCGTCGTCCGGTCCGCGGAGACCTCGGCGCTCGTGACCCGCAGCACCTCCT
>JAPSLQ010000068.1 GCA_031180595.1 Isoptericola sp.
CGACGAGCTGGGCGTAGGTCGTGTTGAGCTGGCTCATCGCCGGGTCGTCGAAGCCCTCGGTGACGACGTCCCCCAGCGCGCCGCTGATCGCGGGCGCCCAGAGCTGGCCCACGAGCACGCCGAGCACGGTCGCGACGAGCAGCACGAGCGTCGCGGCACCGAGCATGACGGCGGGGTTGTGGCGGATGGCGCCGAACGCGCCGTCGTACACCTCGCCGAGTGTGAGCGGGCGCAGCGGCACGATGCCGGGCTTGGCCGCCGACGGTGCGTACCGCCCGGGCCCGTAGGGAGACCCGGGCTGGCCGGGCGGGGTCCCGTACTGCGGCGGCTGCCCGTACTGCGGCGGCTGGCCGTACTGGGGCGCCTGCCCGTACTGCGGGGACTGGCCGTACTGGGGCGCCTGCCCGTACTGCGGGGGCTGGCCGTACTGCGGCGGCTGCCCGTACCGACCGTCGGGCTCGCCGCCGGGCTGACCGCCGGGCGGGGCCGGCTGGCCGGGCTGGCCCTCGCCGTCCCGACCCTGCCCGTACCGGGGCTGCGGCGCTTCGCCCCAGCCGGAGGGCTGCGGCGGCTGGTCGGGCGTGGTCATGCGGCCTCCCCGGGGAGCGTTCTGGGTGGTCGGGACGGGTGCGACGTGCTCTCACGACCCTAGTACGTCCGTGCGGCGATGCGGTCGCCTCGGTGCACAGCCTGGCATGCTAGAGGCATGAAGTCCCGTGTGCTTGTGGTCGACGACGACACCGCCCTGTCCGAGATGATCGGGATCGTCCTCAGGTCTGAGGGGTTCGAGCCGTTCTTCTGCGCGGACGGCGAGTCGGCGCTGGGCGAGTTCCGCGCCCAGCAGCCCGACCTCGTGCTGCTCGACCTCATGCTCCCGGGCAAGGACGGGATCGAGGTCGCCCGGGAGATCCGCGCGGAGTCGGGCGTGCCGATCATCATGCTCACGGCCAAGAGCGACACCGTCGACGTCGTGCTGGGCCTCGAGTCCGGCGCGGACGACTACGTCTCCAAGCCGTTCAAGCCCAAGGAGCTCGTCGCCCGCATCCGTGCGCGCCTGCGCCGCTCCGACGAGCCGGGACCCGAGCGGCTCAAGGTCGGCGACATCGAGATCGACGTGACGGGCCACAACGTGACCCGGGACGGCGAGCGGATCAGCCTCACCCCGCTCGAGTTCGACCTGCTCGTCGCGCTCGCCCGCAAGCCGTGGCAGGTCTTCACGCGCGAGGTCCTCCTGGAGAAGGTCTGGGGGTACCGCCACAGCGCCGACACCCGCCTCGTCAACGTCCACGTGCAGCGCCTGCGGTCGAAGATCGAGAAGGACCCGGAGAACCCTGAGGTCGTGCTGACCGTGCGCGGCGTGGGCTACAAGGCCGGTGCCCCGCGCTGACGGCGGCGTCGCCGCCGACGAGCGTCCCGTCGTCGAGCGGGCCCACCGGCGCGTCGCCCGCTCGCGCGCCCGCGTCGTCGCCTGGGCCCGTGCCCTCGCGCACCGGTGGCGCTCGTCGATGCAGCTGCGTGTCGTCGCCTCGGCGCTCGCCCTCGGGGTCCTCACCGTCGTGCTGCTGGGTCTCTACCTGTCGGTCTCCATCCGCGACGGCCTGTTCGAGCAGCGGCTCGACCAGGTGGAGCGGGAGAACGCCGCGATGACCGAGCAGGTGCGCCAGACGTTCTCGTCGTCGCCCGCGACGTCGACCTCCGACCTCCAGCTCCTGCTGTCGACGATGGTCCAGACGCTCGACGCCGGCGCGTCGAGCGCCCAGGACTTCCTGCTGCTCAGCAGCGTCGAGCAGTCGCGCCTGCTCGACGTCGCGACCCGGACGCAGCTCCAGCGCGAGCTCGTCTCGGACGAGCTGCGGCAGGCGACGGTCTCGTCCGACGGGCAGGTGCTGCAGTCGGTGCTCATCCCGGCCGAGTACACCGCGTCCGAGCAGCCCGAGCCGGGGGTCATCATGGGCTCGACGGTGGACGTGCCGACCGTGGGGGAGTACGAGCTGTACGCGGTGTACTCCTTCCAGCCCGAGCAGGAGACGCTGTCGTTCGTGCAGCGGATCCTCGCGATCGGGTACGTCGCCGTGCTCGTCGCGCTCGTCGCGCTGACGTGGACGGTGACCCGGCAGACCGTGACGCCGGTGCGCCGCGCCGCGACGGTCGCGGCGCGGCTCGCGGACGGGCACCTCGACGAGCGCATGCCCGGCAGCCGCGGCGAGGACGAGATGGCGACGCTCGCACGCACGTTCAACGAGATGGCGACCAACCTGCAGGACCAGATCGTGCGCATGGAGGCGCTGTCGAACGCGCAGCGCCGCTTCACCTCCGACGTGTCGCACGAGCTGCGCACGCCGCTGACCACGATCCGGATGGCCGGCGAGGTCATCCACGCCTCCCGCGACCAGCTCGACCCCGCCGCACGGCGCTCGGCCGAGCTGCTCGCCAACCAGCTCGACCGCTTCGAGGAGCTGCTGGCCGACCTGCTCGAGATCAGCCGGTTCGACGCCGGCGCGGCCGTGCTCGACGTCGAGCAGACGGACGTGCGCTCGATCGTCACCGCGGTGGCGGACACCACCGCCCCGCTGGCCGAGCGCAAGGGCGTGTTCCTGTCGGTCGACCTGCCGACCGAGGCGCCGACCGCCGACGTCGACTCCCGCCGGGTCGAGCGCATCCTGCGCAACCTCGTCGTCAACGCGATCGAGCACGCCGAGGGCAAGCCCGTCGAGGTGTCGGTCGCCGCGGACGCGCACGCCGTCGCCGTCGTGGTGCGCGACCACGGCGTGGGCATGACGGCGGCCGAGGCCGAGCACGTCTTCGACCGCTTCTGGCGCGCCGACCCGGCGCGCGCCCGGACGACCGGGGGCACGGGGCTGGGGCTCTCGATCGCGCTCGAGGACGCGCGCCTGCACGGCGGCTGGCTCGAGGCGTGGGGGCGCCCGGGCGAGGGCGCGAGCTTCCGGCTGACCCTGCCGCGCCGGGCCGGGATCCAGCTCGAGGACTCCCCGCTGCCGCTGGTGGCGCCGTCGCGCGGCATGAAGCAGTACCCGACCGGGCAGATCCCCGTCGTCAACCCGCCCACGGGCCCGACGCCGACGGCGATCCCGGACCTGAGCGGGTCGATCGACGAGACGACCGACGTGGAGGCGCGATGAGCACGCGAGGCCGCAGGCGCGTCCGCGCCGCGCTCTCGGCGGCCCTGGCGGTCGTGGTGGGCGCCGTCGGCGCGGCCTGCGCGAGCATCCCCACCTCGAGCGACGTGCGCGACGGCGCGGCCGACATCGAGCTGGGCCGCGACGTCGACTACATCCCCGTCGGGCCGGCTGCCGGGGCGGCGCCCGACCAGATCGTCCAGGGCTTCCTCAACGCCGCCATCGTGGGCCCACGGTCCACGACGTCGTACGCGGTGGCGCAGGAGTACCTGACGTCGACGGCCGGGTCGAGCTGGGACCGGTACGCCCGCGTCCTGGTGCTCCAGGAGAGCCCGCGCGTGACGGCCGACGAGGTGCCGGCGGACGCGACCACGTCGACCGTGCGCGTCGAGGGCACGGTCGTCGCGACGGTCGACGAGAACGGGGTGTACACGGAGCAGACGACGCCGAGCGCCGTGGAGACGACGTTCACGCTCGGGCGCGGGTCGGACGGGCAGTGGCGGATCTCCCAGCTCGAGGACGGGCTGCTCATCAGCGCGAGCTTCTTCACCCAGGCGTTCCACCTGACCAAGATGTACTTCCCGACGCCGGACCTCACGTGGTGGGTGCCCGACGTCCGGTGGTTCCCGCACCAGACGTGGCGGACGGACGCGACCGCCCAGATCCTCGCCGGGCCGCCCGAGTGGCTCGCCAACTCGACGACGACGGTGATCCCCGAGGGCACGACCCTGGCGATCGACGCCGTCACGGTGAGCGACGACGGCACCATCGGCGTGAGCCTGACGTCGGCCATCAGCGAGGCGTCGGCCGAGGAGCGGGCGCTCGCGGTCGCGCAGCTCGAGGCGACGCTCGTGGAGGGCGACGGCCGGAACGTGGTGCTGTCCGACGGCGCGGCGCCGCTGGCCGTCCCGCGCGAGGTCGAGCTGTCCCTGCCGCACACCGAGGGGCCCGCCCTCGCGTTCGCCGACGGCCAGCTCCACCAGGTCGTGGCGCGCCAGCTGGAGCCGTACGAGGAGCCCGTCGCGCTCGACGGTCTGGCCCCGACGGCGCTCGCGGTCGGGCCGGGCGGATCGCCCGTCGTGGTGCGCGACGGCGACGCCCGCCTCGTCCGGGTGACGGGCGCGGACGCGCCCGTGGAGCTGCTCGCCGGAAAGGGGCTGCTGGCGCCGTCGGCGGACCGGTTCGGGTCGGTGTGGAGCGGGGACGCGGGCCGGATCCAGGTGGTGCTCGCCTCTGGCAGGGTGGTCGACCTGACGGTCCCGTGGCTCGCCGAGCGGTCGGTCGAGTCCGTCCGCGTGTCGCCCGAGGGCGCGCGCATCGCCGTCGTGAGCCGGGGCCCCGGCGGCCCGCAGGTGCACGTGGCAGGCATCATGCGGGACGCCCAGAACGTCCCCACGGGCCTCTCGGACCCGGTCCAGGTGGCCGGAGCGGTCGACGACGCCACGTTCGCGACGTGGCAGGACGGCACGGCGCTCGCGATCGTGGGCTCCGCGGACGGCGTGCGCGCCGTGGTCCTCGCCGGTGTCGGCGGCCTGGCGAGCCAGGGCGGCCTGTCGCGCGCCCTCACCGGCGTCGTCGAGCCGCGGTGGGTCACCGCGGCCGTCGGGGCGAGCGGCATGCTCGCGATCGACGGCGACGGCACGCTCTTCGCCCGGCAGACGTCGGCGCTCTGGGCGGTGGTCGACGAGGGCGTGGCCCTCGTCGCGTATCCGGGCTAGTCGTCATCGGGGCGGGTGCCCGCACCGCAGGCCGGCCGCCCCCAGGGTCCGGCCGTCCACAGGGCTCTCGCGGGCCCGTGCGCTCCCGCCCTCGCTGGTGCACGCTCGCGGACGTGACAGAGCACCTGGTGCGGTGGACGCGCGAGCTCGCCCGGCTCGTCGTGCCCGTGTCGTGCCCGGGCTGCGGCCGGCCGGACGAGACCGTCTGCGCGCCGTGCGCGGAGCCGCTGAGCCGTGCGCCGCGGCGGGTCGAGGCCGACGCGCCGCGGCTCGACCGGCTCGACGGCGTCCCGCCGCTGCCGGTGTGGGCTCTCGTCGCGTACACCGGTCACGTGCGCCACCTCGTCGTCGCGTGGAAGGACCGCGGACGGACCGACCTCGACCGGCTGCTCGCCGGGTCCCTGCGCCGCGCCGCGGCGCACGTGGGCCCCGCCGTCGGCTCCTGCGTCGGCTCCCCGGTGGGCGCACCGGCAGGCACTGGCGCCGCTCCCGAGGTGCTCGTCGTGCCTGCACCGTCCAGCGCGGCCGCGCGCCGTGCCCGCGGACGCGAGCCCGTGCAGGTCCTTGCGCGAGCGGTCGCGCGCGGGCTGGGCGACGCCGGGATCCGCGCCCGCCCCGCGCGCGTGCTCGGCCGCCGCGGCCGGGTGCGCGACCAGGTCGGGCTCGGCTCGCGTGCGCGTGGACGCAACCAGGCGGCGTCGGTCGTCGTGCGCCGCCGTGCCCTGGCGAGGTGCGCCCCCGAGGGGCGTCCGGTGTGCCTCCTGGTGGACGACGTGCTCACCACCGGGGCGACGCTCGCGGCGGCCGAGCGCGCGCTCGAGGGGGCCGGGTGCGACGTCGTGGGCGGGCTCGTCGTGGCCGCGACGCCGCCGCCGGACGCGCGTTCGGCGCGTGGTCCGACGAGTCCGGCCCAACGGTGTACCGGGCCGGGGGAAGGGGGATAGCCTGAGGGTCCGACGGGGAGCGCGACGCCTGACGAGACGCTCCCCCCGACCCAGGAGCGGGCCCCCACGGGCCCGGCGAGCGGAGGTGGTGCCGGAGCTCGGCACCGGTAGCGGTGCCCAACGTCAGCAGAGCAGTCGGGCCGCTCGCAGGGGGATTCGGGCGGCCCCATCGACGAAGTGGAGCACACGATGGAGATCGTCGTCGTCGGCAGGCACACGGAGGTGGCGGACCGGTTCCGCCGCCACGTGGAGGACAAGCTCGCCAAGGTCTCGCAGCTCGCGCCCACGGCGCGGCGCGTGGACGTCGAGGTCACGCACGAGAACAACCCGCGGCTCGCCGGAGTGAGCGAGCGCGTGGAGCTGACCGTCCGGGCCAAGGGGCCCGTGATCCGCGCCGAGGCGGCCGCGGACGACCGGTTCGGTGCACTCGACATCGCGCTCGACAAGCTGACCGAGCGGCTCCGCCGCTCGCGGGACCGGCGCAAGGACCACCGCAGGAACAACGGTGTCCTCGCGCCCGTGGACGTCCGCCCCTACGACGCGGTCGCATCGGCCGAGCCCCAGCCCGAGCCCCAGCAGGCCACGCTCGACCAGCCGGGTGACGCGGTCGAGCGCCAGCTCGGCGACTCGCCCGTGGTCATCCGGGAGAAGCTCCACCACGCCGAGCCGATGACCGTGGACGACGCGGTCGAGCAGATGGAGCTCGTGGGCCACGACTTCTTCCTCTTCATCGACAAGGAGTCGGCGCGTCCCGCGGCGGTGTACCGCCGGAAGGGATGGAGCTACGGCGTCATCGAGCTCGACTCGAAGGTCGAGGGCGCGGAGCCCGTCTCCGACCTCACCTGAGCGCGAGGTAGCGCGTCCCCCGCCGAGGTAGCGCAGGTGCGCTGCCTCGGCGGGTGCGTGTCGGTGGGGCGCGGCAGGATGCCGGACGTGGAGACGCTCTCGCTCGCCCAGGCCCGTCGCGTCGCGCTGGCGGCCCAGCAGGTGCACCGCCCGCGTCCCGCCGGCGCGGTGTCGGCGCGGCGCGCGCTCGCGGCGGTCGAACGGCTCGGGCTCCTGCAGATCGACTCGGTCAACGTGCTCGCCCGGGCCCACCTCCTGCCGCTGTACTCGCGCCTCGGGCCCTACGACGTCGGGATCCTCGACCGCGCGTCGGGCCGCGCGCCGCGGCGCCTCGTGGAGACGTGGGCGCACATGGCCTCGTTCGTCCCGGCCGAGACGTACCCGCTGCTCGAGTGGCGTCGTCGGGCCTACCTCTCCGAGGCGTGGGGGGTGATCAGCGGGACGCCGCTCGCGCACTCGGCCGAGCTCGAGGACGTGCGCCAGATGGTCGCCGAGCGCGGCCCGCTCACGGCGAGCCAGATCCACGACGAGCTCGAGGCGGTCGGGCGGGCGCAGCCCCGCTCGCGGGTCGAGTGGGGCTGGAACTGGACGGTGGCCAAGCGCTGCCTCGAGTACCTGTTCTTCACGGGCGAGGTCATGTCCGCCCGCCGCAACCCGGCGTTCGAGCGCTGCTACGACCTGCCCGAGCGGGTCCTGCCGCCGGCCGTGCGAGCAACGGACCCGGTGCCCGACGACGTCGCGGTCCGCGCGCTGCTCGAGCACGGCGCGCGGGCGCACGGCGTGGGCACGCTGCGCTGCTTCAAGGACTACTTCCGTCTCAAGGGCCCTGCCCCCCGGCGTGCGCTGGACGAGCTCGTCGAGGAGGGCACGCTCGTCCCGGTCCAGGTCCGCGGCTGGGACGAGCCCACGTTCCGCCACCGCGACGCGCGGCTGCCGCGCCGCGCGACCGGCCAGGCGCTGCTCAGCCCGTTCGACCCGGTGGTGTGGGAACGCCGCCGGCTCGAGGCGCTGTTCGACGTCTTCTACCGCATCGAGATCTACGTGCCGGCACCCAAGCGCGTGCTCGGCTACTACGTGCTGCCGTTCCTCGAGGACGACGCGATCACCGCGTTCGTCGACCTCAAGGCGGACCGCCGCGCAGGAGTGCTGCACGTCCGGTCCGCGCACGCCTCGGCGCACGTCACCGGCGCGACGGCGGAGCGGCTCGCCGCCGAGCTCGGCCTGATGGCGGGCTGGCTCGGGCTCGACGAGACCGTCGTCGCCCCGGTCGGCGACCTGGCGCCGGCCCTCTCGAGCGAGGTCGCCGCGGCTGCCTGACGTCGCCCGGCGTGCCCCGGCCCAGGATGCGGCCACGGCACGCGGGTGAATCACCGCGCCCCTACGATCGGGCCAGGGCACGAGGGACGGAGGCGCATGGAGGTCTTCGCGCTCTACCTCGGGGCGGCGGTCGTCGGCGGGACGCTCGCCGTGCTGCTGCGCCTGCCCCCGCTCGTGGGCTTCCTCGCCGCGGGCTTCGCCCTCGGCGCCTTCGGTGCACCCGAGCTCGCGGGGCTCGAGACGCTCGCCGACCTCGGCGTGGCGCTCCTGCTGTTCGGGATCGGGCTCAAGCTCGACGTGCGGTCGCTGGTGCGCCGCGAGATCTTGCTGACGACCGGCGTGCACATGGTGCTCAGCGCCGCCCTCGCCGTCGGCTTCCTCGGGCTCCTGGCCGTCGCGGGCCTGGTGCTGCTGGCCGGGGAGTCGTTCGGCTCGCTCGCGCTGGTCGGGTTCGCACTGTCGTTCTCGTCGACCGTGTTCGTGGTCAAGGTGCTCGACGAGCGGTCCGACGCCACGTCGCTGTACGGGCGGATCGCCGTCGGCGTGCTGGTGGTGCAGGATCTCGCGGCGGTCGCCTTCCTCATGGTGGCGCGCGGGGAGCCGCCGAGCCCCTGGGCTCTCGCGCTCGTGGCGCTCGTGCCGGGCGCCTGGGTGCTGCGCCGGGTCTGGGACCGGATCGGGCACGGCGAGCTGCAGGCGTTGTTCGGCGTGGTGTCCGCGCTGGTCCTCGGCTACTGGCTCTTCGAGCTCGTCGGCGTCGCGGGGGACGTGGGTGCCCTCGTCATGGGCGTCCTGCTCGCCCCGCACGCCCGGTCCGGCGACCTCTCGCACTCGCTGCTGACGCTCAAGGACCTGCTGCTCGTCGCGTTCTTCCTGCAGATCGGCATGCACGGCACCCCGGGGCTCGACCACGTCCTCGTGGCGCTCCTCCTGCTGCTCATGCTCCCGCTGCAGGTCGCGTTCTACACGCTGCTCCTGTGGCTCATGCGCCTGCGGCGGCGCACGTCCTTCCTGACCGGCCTCGTGCTCGGCAACTACTCCGAGTTCGGCATCATCGTTGCGGTCGTCGGCGCCCAGACGGGGCTGCTCGACGAGGAGTGGGTGACCGTCGTCGCGCTCGCCGTCGCGGCGAGCTTCCTCGCCTCGGCCGCGGTCAACCGCCGCGGCGTCGAGCTCGCGTCCTGGCTCTCGCGGATCCTGCCCGCGCGGGACGCCTCGCGGCTGCACCCCGACGACCGGATCGTCGACATCGGCCGCGTCGACGCGATCGTGCTCGGCCTGGGCCGCGTCGGCTCCACCACGTACGAGCGGCTGCGCGACGAGTACGGCCTGTCGGTCGTCGGTGTCGAGCACGACCAGACCCGCGTCGCCGGGCTCGAGGAACGCGGCTTCCACGTGGTGCGGGCCGACGCGACCGACGTCGAGTTCTGGGCTCGCGTCCGGCGGGCCGGCCACGTGCGCGTCGCCGTGCTCGCCATGCCGTTCCACCGGGCCAACCTCATCGCGCTCGCACGGCTCCAGGCCGCCGGGTTCGAGGGGCGGGTGGCCGCGATCGCGCGGTACGACGACGACGTCGAGGAGCTCCGGCGTCACGGTGCCGACGCCGTGTTCCACCTCTACGGGGCCGCCGGCGCCGAGCTCGCCGACCAGGCGGCCGAGGTCCTCATGGCCGGGCGCTGACGTTCGTCCGTCGCGAACCGAGGGGAAGCCTTCGGGCCTGAGCGGCATAGGATGACGGATGGTGTGACTCAGGTGACGGCGCGGTCGGGCGATCCTCCGCCGTCGTCGCCGCAACCGAACGGTCCCGGGCACGGCCCGGGCGCCACCGACCCAGGAGTACTGCGTGCCTGCGATCCTCGAGAAGGTCCTCCGCTTCGGCGAGGGCCGGATCCTCAAGAAGCTGTCCGGTCTGGCCGAGCAGGTCAACCGGCTCGAGCCGAGCTTCGTCGAGCTCAGCGACGAGGAGCTGCGGGAGGAGACGGACCGCTTCAAGGAGCGGCTGGCGCACGGCGCCACGCTCGACGACATCCTCCCGGAGGCGTTCGCCGCCGTGCGCGAGGCGGCGCGGCGGACGCTCGGTCAGCGGCACTTCGACGTCCAGCTCATGGGCGGGGCGGCGCTGCACCTCGGCAACATCGCCGAGATGAAGACCGGTGAGGGCAAGACGCTCGTGGCGACCACGGCCGCGTACCTCAACGCGCTCGAGGGCAAGGGCGTGCACGTCATCACCACCAACGACTTCCTCGCCAAGTACCAGGGCGAGCTCATGGGCCGCGTCTACCGGTTCCTCGGCATGACGACGGGCATCATCCTGTCCGGTCAGACGCCCGCCGAGCGCCGCGAGCAGTACGCCGCCGACATCACGTACGGCACCAACAACGAGTTCGGCTTCGACTACCTGCGCGACAACATGGCGTGGTCGCCGGACGACCTGGTGCAGCGGGGGCACCACTACGCGATCGTCGACGAGGTCGACTCGATCCTCATCGACGAGGCGCGGACCCCGCTGATCATCTCCGGCCCGGCGTCCGGCGACGCCAACCGCTGGTACGTCGAGTTCGCCAAGGTCGTGCGCCGCCTCGAGGCCGGCCGCGACTACGAGGTCGACGAGAAGAAGCGCACGGTGGGCGTGCTCGAGCCCGGCATCGAGAAGATCGAGGACTACCTCGGGATCGACAACCTCTACGAGTCGCTCAACACGCCGCTCATCGGCTTCCTCAACAACGCGATCAAGGCCAAGGAGCTCTTCAAGCGCGACAAGGACTACGTCGTGCTCAACGGCGAGGTCATGATCGTCGACGAGCACACCGGCCGTATCCTCGCGGGCCGCCGCTACAACGAGGGCATGCACCAGGCCATCGAGGCCAAGGAGGGCGTGCAGATCAAGGCGGAGAACCAGACGCTCGCCACGATCACGCTGCAGAACTACTTCCGCCTGTACGACAAGCTCGCGGGCATGACGGGTACCGCGGAGACCGAGGCGGCCGAGTTCCAGGGCACCTACAAGCTCGGCGTCGTGCCCATCCCGACGAACCGGCCGATGGTCCGCATCGACCAGCCGGACCTCGTCTACAAGAACGAGGCGGGCAAGTTCGGCGCGGTGGTCGAGGACATCGTCGAGCGCCACGCCAAGGGGCAGCCGGTCCTCGTGGGCACCACGAGCGTCGAGAAGTCCGAGCGCCTGTCGCAGCTGCTCAAGCGTGCCGGGGTGCCGCACAACGTGCTCAACGCCAAGGAGCACGAGAGGGAGGCGGCGA
Organism: Isoptericola sp.; assembly: GCA_031180595.1. Classification (GTDB taxonomy): domain Bacteria; phylum Actinomycetota; class Actinomycetes; order Actinomycetales; family Cellulomonadaceae; genus Isoptericola. Next base: position 11,220 of record JAPSLQ010000068.1, read on the forward strand.
TCGTCGCGCAGGCGGGCCGCAAGGGCGCCGTCACGGTCGCGACCAACATGGCCGGCCGTGGTACCGACATCATGCTCGGCGGCAACGCGGAGTTCCTCGCGGTGCAGGAGATGACCGAGCGTGGCCTCGACGCCGCGGAGGACCCGGAGGAGTACGAGGCCGTGTGGCCGGAGGTGCTCGAGAAGGCCAAGGAGGCGGTGGCCGCGGAGCACGACGAGGTCGTCGCCCTCGGCGGCCTGTACGTCCTCGGCACGGAGCGGCACGAGTCCCGCCGCATCGACAACCAGCTGCGCGGCCGTTCCGGCCGGCAGGGCGACCCGGGCGAGTCCCGGTTCTACCTGTCGATGGAGGACGACCTCATGCGCCTGTTCAACTCCGGTTTGGCGTCGTCGATGATGAACCGGGCCGGCTTCCCGGACGACGTGCCGCTCGAGTCGAAGATGGTCACGCGCGGCATCCAGAGCGCGCAGTCGCAGGTCGAGGCGCGCAACTTCGAGATCCGCAAGAACGTCCTGAAGTACGACGACGTCCTGTCGCGCCAGCGCTCGGTCATCTACGCCGAGCGTCGCCGCGTCCTCGAGGGCGAGGACCTGCACGAGCAGGTGCAGCACTTCCTCACCGACGTCGTCACGGCGTACGTCGACGCCGCGGCGTCCGACGGCAACCCGGAGGAGTGGGACCTCGACGCGCTCTGGACCGCGCTGCGCTCGGTGTACCCGGTGTCGATCACGCCGCAGGACGTGGTCGAGGAGGCCGGCGGAGTGTCGCGGCTCACGCGCGAGATGGTCCTCGACGAGCTGCTGTCCGACGCGCGCGTCGCCTACGAGGCGCGCGAGGAGCAGCTCGGCTCGCCCGCGATGCGCCAGCTCGAGCGCCGCGTGGTCCTGTCGGTCCTGGACCGCAAGTGGCGCGAGCACCTCTACGAGATGGACTACCTCAAGGAGGGCATCGGCCTGCGCGCGATGGCCCAGCGCGACCCGCTCGTCGAGTACCAGCGCGAGGGCTTCCAGCTCTTCCAGGCCATGACCGAGGCCATCAAGGAGGAGTCGGTCGGGTTCCTGTTCAACCTGGACGTCCAGGTCCAGCAGCAGGGCACCCAGGCCGGTCCGTCCGTCACGACGGCCGGCGCGGCGGCCGTAGCCCAGTCCGCCGCGGCGCAGGCGATCGCCGGGTCCGGCGGCGCGCCGGCTCCGGTCGCCCCGACGCAGCCCGACCGCGCCCCGTCACAGCCTGCGAGCGCCGAGCCCGCGCCGGCCGCGCAGCAGCCGGGTGCGCAGCAGCCGGGCGCGCCGGATCGCGCGAAGGACGAGGTCCCGGCCGCCTTCCGCGGCGCCGACGAGCCCGTCCTCGTGGCCAAGGGCCTCGACGCGCCGCAGCGGCCGCAGAACCTGCAGTACACGGCCCCGAGCGAGGACGGGTCGACGTCCGTCGCGGCGAGCGACTCGCGCAAGTCGCGCCGTGCGCTGCACGGCGAGGCGAGCGCGGTCGAGAGCGACGGCCGCACCTTCCCCGGCACGCCGCGCAACGCGCAGTGCCCGTGCGGGTCGGGCAAGAAGTACAAGCTCTGCCACGGCCTCAACGAGTGACGCAGCAGAGGTCGCAGGCGGCTTAACCCGCGTCAACAGCACGCGCCCGCCTCACCCGAGCTCGAGGACGGCGACGCGCCACACGCCGCGTCGCGCCTCGAGCCGGGCCGCCGCGGCGCGGACGCGACCGTCGTCGTCGAGCACCACGGTCGCCTCGGCGACGTCCTCGCCGAGCCGCACCAGGCGGACGCGCCGGACCAGCACGGGCCGCGTGGGCGCCGCCGCCGGCCGGTGCTCCCGGGCGAGCCGCGCCCGCTCGGTGAGCTGGTCGAGCACCCGGGGCGTCACCCACCGGGCGAGCTGCGCCGGGCTGCGCTCGCCGCGCAGCACCTCGACGGCGGCCCGGACCACGGAGCAGCACTGCGCCGTCGGGTCGGGCAGCGCAGGCGCCGGCTGCGGCGCGAGCGGCCGCGGCACCGCGTCGTCGCTCGTCGTGGTTCCGGCCACGCCGAGGCGCACACGACGCACGCGCGTCGGGCCGGCCGCGTCCAGGCGGCGCGCCGGGCCGGCGGTGCCGGGCGGTGCGGAGACCCGGAGCCGGGTCGGCCGAGCAGGTGCCGGTGTCGTGTCCGTGCGGCCGGGGGCGGGTCGGGTCAGGGCGCTCATGGAGTCCTCCGGTGGCGGTCGGCTGGGGATGTGCGGGGAAAGTTCGGGGCGGTCAGGCCGGTGCGCGCAGCACCTGGCCGGGCAGGATGAGGTCGGGGTCGTCGCCGATGACGTCCCGGTTGGCCTCGTGCCAGCGCGTGACGGCCCGCAGGACGTCCGCGTCGGAGGCGTCGTCGTCGAGCGTCGAGGCCGCGATCTCCCACAGAGTGTCGCCGCGGTGCACGACGACGGTGCTCTCGTCCGCGCCGAGGTGCGCTCGCGCCGCCCCGGCCGGCGCGCTCGCCGTCGTCGAGGACGTCCGCTCGACCTCGGCCAGGTCGATGCCGTCGGACGCCGGGACGCTCTCTGCCGCGCCGGCCCCAGGCAGGGACGCGTCCGGGGCGCCGGCGTCCGACGTCGGCTGCCAGCCGAGGTCGAGCGGCGCCGTCACCGACGCCTGCGGGGGAGCGGGTACCTCCTCGCCGCCCGGTGCGGCGTGCGCGGCGGCCGGCGCGAGCACGAGCCCCGCGCCGACGCCGACGCCCACCGCCGCCCGGGCCATGCGCTGCACCGCGGCGGGCGCGACGTGGCGCAGCGCCGCCTCCCCGGCGTGCCACGACCGCCCGAGCAACGCCGTCCC
>JAPSLQ010000333.1 GCA_031180595.1 Isoptericola sp.
GACCGGCTCGGTGCTGTCGGTGCTGCCGATCGCGATCATCTTCATGCTCGGTCAGCGGTACTTCGTCCAGGGCATCGCCACGACGGGGGTCAAGGGATGACCGCCGCGTCCGCGCGTCCCGGTGCGCGGCGCCGCCGGCTCGTCTCCCAGGAGATGTACGAGATGGTGTTCGGCACGGTGTACACGGGCCTGGTGACGAACCTGCTGCTCGTCGTCGCGTGCCTGCCCGCCGTCGTGCTGCTCATGACCACCGACCCTGTCGTCTCCTGGCCCGCGTACGTGGTCGTCGCCCCGCTGGTCGCGCCGGCGCTCGTCGCCGCGTTCGCGGTGTTCTCCGAGCTCTCGGCGGCCGGCCCGGCGACCCCGGTACGCACCTTCTGGCGCGCCTACCGGACGCACTTCCGCCGCGCGCTCGCGATCGGCGCGGTCGCGACCGCGGTCGTCGTCGTGCTCGCCGTCGACGTCGCCGCCGTGTGGGGCGCGCGCATCGGGGCGGCCGCGATCCCGGTGTTCGCGACGCTCGTCGTCCTGGCGCTCGCCACGACCGTCCTGGCGCTCGCGGCCGTGCCCGAGCTCGGCACGGCGCGCCTGCGAGACCTCCTGCGCGCGAGCGTCTACCTCGCCGTGCGGCGGTGGTACCTGAGCGCCGCGTCGCTCGTGGTGCTCGCCCTGCTGGGCGGGGTGGTCGCGGCCCGGCCGGCCGTGGGCCTCGGGCTCGCCGCCGCGCCGCTGCTCTACGTGGTCTGGGGCGGCAGCCGGTACGCGTTGCGAGCCGTCGTGCCGGACGGCACCCCCGAGAAGGTGCCCGTCGGGGCCTAGCCGTCGCCCGAGAACCGACCTGCGACGGCGCGCGTCCACGCGCGCCGAGAAGAGAGACGTACCCATGACATCCACCGAGGCCAGCACCGAGACGGTGCCCGACGTCGCGACGCCTGCCGAGGACCTGGCCGCCGCCGTCGCGTCGGCGCTGACGACCGTACGGCGCAACGCCGTCGCGTTCGGCGACCTGTTCCCCGACGACACGACGCGCGACGGTGACTACCCGCTGCGCCCCGCGGCCGAGGGCTTCGCCGAGGGCGCCAACCGCGGCTGGACCACCTGCTTCTGGACCGGTCTGCAGTGGCTCGCCCACGAGCTCACCGGTGACGAGGAGGACCGCCAGGTCGCTCTCCGGCAGACCGCCGACTTCGCGCGGCGCGTCCACGCCGGCGAGGACCTCGACACGCACGACCTGGGCTTCCTGTACACGCTGACGTGCGTGACCGCGTGGCGGCTGACGGGCGACGAGGCGGCGCGCGACGCGGCGCTCGCCGCCGCCGACCACCTCATGTCCCGCTTCCTCGAGCCGGCGGGCATCGTCCAGGCGTGGGGTGACCTGAGCGACCCGGCCCAGCGCGGCCGCACGATCGTCGACAGCCTCATGAACATGCCGCTGCTCACCTGGGCCGGCGAGGTCAGCGGGGAGCCCCGGTTCGCCGAGGCGGTGCGCCGCCACGTCGAGCAGGTGCGCACCCACCTGCTGCGGCCGGACGACTCGACGTTCCACACGTTCTACTGGGACGCAGAGACGGGCGAGCCGCTGCGCGGCGCGACCGAGCAGGGCGCGGGCGACGACTCGTGCTGGGCGCGCGGTCAGGCGTGGGGCATCTACGGCTTCGCGCTGCACCACCGCACCATGGGCGACCCGGAGGCGCTCGTGGCCTCCCGCCGCTGCGCCGACTACTTCCTGGCGCACCTGCCGGCCGACGGCGTCGTGTTCTGGGACCTCGTCTACGGCGACGGCAGCGACGCACCGCGCGACAGC
>JAPSLQ010000334.1 GCA_031180595.1 Isoptericola sp.
TGGTGGAGCTGAGGGGACTCGAACCCCTGACCCCCTGCATGCCATGCAGGTGCGCTACCAGCTGCGCCACAGCCCCGGGAACCGACTCTCGCCGTGGCGATCCGTCTGATTCGGTGCGTTCCTCCCGGGTTGCCCCGCGGGAACGTCGATATCTTAGGCAGACTTGGGTCCAGGTTCCAAATTCCAGTCGGGCCCTGCCTGCCACTGGTCGAGCGGGTATCCGGCCCCCACGTTGTGCGCCACGAGGCGCCACTCCGGCACCGCGCCGGGTCCCGATCGGTGCAGGTGGGACCAGTGCACGTTGTGCATGCCCGCGATGCCGCGCCACCCGGCGGGGTCGAGCCCGAGCAGCGCCGTCACGGCGAGCGAGATGGCGGCGCCGTGCGACACGACGACGAGGGTCTCGTCACTCCCGAGCTCGGCGGCGTGCTCGCGCACCGCCTCGGCCACCCGCGCCGCCACCGCGGCCTTGGTCTCCGCACCGGCGCGCACGGGGTCCTCGCCCCGACGCCACGCCGCGTACTCCTCGGGCCACCGCTCGGCGATCTCCTCGCCGGTCATGCCCTCCCACTCGCCGAACGAGCGCTCGCGCACCCGGACGTCGGTCTTCACGGCGACGCCGCCGAGGACCTGCGCGTAGGCGGCGGCCGTGTCGGCCGCGCGCTCGAGGTCGGAGGACACGATGCGGGTCGCGCGGTGCGAGGAGGCCAGCGCGGCCGTGCCCTCCTGGGCCTGCCAGCGCCCGACGTCGTCGAGCGGGATGTCGATCTGGCCCTGCAGCCGCAGGCTCGCGTTGTAGGCGGTGCGCGCGTGGCGCAGGAGGACGACGGTGCTCGCCGTCATGCCTCAGAACCCGTCGCCGGACAGGCGGATCGACCCGTCCGAGCCCCCGCCGCCGTACTCGGCCTCGGCGGCCGCCCCGTCTCCCCCGCGCGCGTCGGCGGGAAGGTCGATCACGGGGCAGTCCTTCCAGAGCCGCTCGAGCGCGTAGTACACGCGGTCCTCGGCGTGCTGGACGTGCACGACGACGTCGCCGAAGTCGAGCAGGACCCACCGCGCCTCGGCCTTGCCCTCGCGCCGGATGGGCTTGGCGCCGGACTTGAACATCTCCTCCTCGACCGCGTCCACGATCGCCGACACCTGGCGCTCGTTCGTGCCGGAGGCGATGAGGAAGACGTCCGTGAGGACGAGCTGCTCGCTCACGTCGAGCGCGATGATCTCCTGCGCCTTGCGGTCCGACGCCGCGCGGGCGGCGACGATCGCGAGCTCGACGGCGCGCTCCGAGGCGGTCACAGGACTCCTCCGTCCGGCACTGTGTGCAGGGTCGTGACGGCCGTGGCCGCCTGCTGGTCGGTCTGGAAGCTCTCGTCGGGCCCGTCGAGCAGCAGCTTCCAGACCAGGAGGCCGAGCACGAACGCCACGACGACGAGCACGATGTAGTGCAGCCAGGTGTAGGAGCTCTCGGGCTCCTCCCAGTCGTCCTCGTCGTCGTCCTCGACCGGCGCCTCGGCGCGGGCGCGCGAGGGCTGGTGCTCCGAGCTCACGAGCGCGTCGAACGGCGACGCCGACGTGCGGCCGGCCGGCGGGCCCGGCTGCGTGCCGGGCGCCGGGACCGGCGCGGCGGTCGACGGCGTCTCCCACGGCAGGCTCGGGGACGACGACGGACGGTCCGATGAGCCACCCGAGGCCGGCGTGCCGAACGGCGACGGCGGCTGGTTGCGCGACGGCTGCTCGGGCGTGGACGACGCCCACGGCGAGGGCGGCGGCGTAGGAGCCGGTGCCGCCGCCGG
>JAPSLQ010000069.1 GCA_031180595.1 Isoptericola sp.
GGTGCGGCGTCCGGGTCGACGACGGTCACCCCGGCCGGCTCCGACGGGGCGCTCTCGCGGCCCGTCGCCCCGACCGTGGTCACGGTGTAGACGTACTCGTGCGCGAGCGCGACTCCCGTGTCGGTCCACGACGTCGTCCCGGCCGGCAGGTCGGCGACGCGCGCCGGTGCCCCGCCGTCGTCGGCCCGCTGGACGCGGTAGCCGGCGGCGTCGGGCACGGCGTCCCAGCCGAGGTCGACGCTGGGCGTCGCCGTAGCGTGCGCGGTCGCGGCCAGACCGCTCGGGACGGCCACCGGCGAGAGCACCTGCAGGGCGTTGACCCGCATCGAGCTGCCGGTGAAGCGGACCTCGAGGCGCCCGTCGGTCACGGGGACGTCCTCGAGCGTGCGCCGCACGACGTTGCCCGAGCCAGGGCTGCTGCTGGGAAGCGTGACCCCGTTGGCGACCAGGCCCGTGTTGCTCGACGCGATGGCGTCGCCGGTGTGCAGCACGAGGGTGTAGACGCCGTCGGGCAGGTCGGCCACGAACCGTGTGCTGTCGACCGGGAGCAGGAAGTCGCGGTCCTCGCGGGTGCCGGTCCCGCGGTCGCGGCAGGCGTTCGACGCCAGCGCCGTCGTGAGGCCGAACCCGCGCTCCGGGGAGTACGTCGTGCCCGGTGCGACCTCTGAGAAGCCGGCCGCGACCGGGTTGCCGGCGCACTGGAAGTCGAAGAGCAGGTCGACCGGGGCGGGGTCGGCGGCCGCGGGGCCACCCACCGCTCCGGCCGCGGCCACGGCCACGGTGGCCGCGAGCGCGGTGATCGGCCTCGTGCGGAAAGCGCTTGCTCGTGGGGCGTCAGGTCGCCGTCGCGGCTGATGCACTGGTCACCTCGTCGTCTCGTCGTTGAGTCCGGCTGGCCCGGGGCGCACGGCCCTCGTCGGTGAGGGGCGTCGTGAATGGATTCCTTGAATGGATTCAGAAGCGCGCCGTGGCCATCATGCCCCGGGCACCCAGGCGCTGTCCAGGTCCGAGGCCCGGCTGGTCGTGGCCCGCGCGCTCATCCGGCCGGCTCCACGCCCCCGAACGGGACCGTCAGGACGCCCCGGCGGACCCGGAGGTGGAACCGGGTGCGACCCCGCTTGACCAGCACGCCGACGACTCCGTGGTAGCGGCCCGGCACCGTCACGCGCAGGCGGTCGCCCGGCCCCACGCCCGCGGGGTCGGGCACGGCGGACGGACGGGACGCACCCGCCCGGGTGCCGGCGTCGGGCAGGCGCGACAGGCCGGGCACAGGGACGCCCCGGTGCGTCCAGCCCAGCAGGTGACGCGGGTCGAAACCGGGCGAGCAGCGCGCGCACGACTGCGGCCGGCCCGGCCGCCGGAACCGGGTGACGCGGTGCCCCGCGGCGCACGTGCCGACCCAGTCACCCTCGACCTGCGGCGCGTCGTCGCTCACGAGCCGCCGGCCGCTCGCCCCGATGCTCCGCGCCCTCGCGCGCCAGACGGCGTCGTGCCCGTGCTCGGCGCCGACGAGGGCGTGCGCGATCTCGTGGAGCACCGTCTCGCGCACCTCCTCCGCCGAGTACAGCGTCGTCAGCGGCGCCGACAGGCTGATCTCGCGCCGGTCGTGCCGGCACAGGCCCGCCCGGCGCCGGGCACGGTCGAAGCGGAAGCCCCAGCCCACGAGCCCGTGCTCGGCCATGAGCTCGCGCGCCAGGCGCTGGGCGGCGTGCAGGTCCACGCGGTACGTCCTTCCCTCGGATCCGCACGGACGTTACCCGGCCGCCCGGACACGCCTGCCGGCGTCGTCCACGGACCGTGCGCTCAGGAAGGGCTGGGGGCGAGGCCCGCCTCCTCGTAGAAGCCGAGGATGTGCCGGCTCACGGCCCGCTGCGCGGCCGCAGGGTCACCGGCCGCGACGGCCTCGAGGATGCCGGCGTGCTCGGCGCACAGGCGCTGCGCCGTGGCGCTCCACGACGCGAGCCGTCCCGCGCCCTGCATCACGTAGCCGCTGATCGCCGAGCGCAGCCCGACGAGGATCGCCTCGACGAGCTGGTTGCCCCCGAGCCGGACCAGCTCGCCGTGGAAGTCCTGGTCGAGCCGGACGAAGGTCTCGACGTCGAGGTCCGGGTCCGACATCGCGGCGAGGAGGCGGCGCGCCTCGCCGAGCAGGCCGTCGGCGGCCGCGGGGGCCCGGGCGACCCGGTCGGCGGCGTGGCCGGCGGCCCACGTCTCGAGGGCCTCGCGCGTCGCGACGACGTCGCGGACCGGGAGCGTGCCCGACGCGACGTGCAGACGCACCGCGGCGCCGAGGCCGGCGGCGGGACGGTCGACGACGACGGCGCCGGCGTCCGGGCCGGAGCCGACGGCCGTGCGGATGATGCCCATCGCCTCGAGGATGCGGATCGCCTCGCGGACGGACGGGCGCGAGACGCCGAGCTGCTCGGCGAGCGCGCGCTCCCCCGGGAGCCGCTCGCCGAGGGCCCACCGGCCGGCCGCGAGATCCGCCTCGATCCGGGCGAGGACCTTCTCGTGGGTGCGCACGCGCCGATCCTACCGAGGCGCCCGGCTGTGGTCCGTCCACACGCCGGCGATGGTCTACAGTGGCGGGCAACCGTGGTCCGGCCACACCTCGTGACCGTGCCGCGACGCCGTCGTCGCCACCCGACGCCAGCAGGCGTCGGCCACCGTGAAGGGAGCCGCACGTGCGGATCGCCCTCGCCGCCACCTGCATCGCCGACACGATGTTCCCCGGAGCCCCCCGCGCCACCGTGCGCCTGCTCGAGCGCCTGGGTCACGAGGTGGTCTTCCCGCGCGCCCAGGCCTGCTGCGGCCAGATGCACGTCAACACGGGCTACTTCGACGAGGCCGTCCCGGTGGTGCGCAACCACGTCGAGACGTTCGCACCGGTCGCCGACGGCGAGTGGGACGCCGTCGTCATCCCCTCCGGCTCGTGCACCGGCTCGGTGCGCCACCAGCAGGCGATGGTGTGCCGGCGGGCGGGCCTCGACGAGCTCGCCGCCACCGCCGAGGCGGTCGCCGCGAAGACGTACGAGCTCTCCGAGCTGCTCGTCGACGTGCTCGGGGTGACCGACGTCGGCGCCTGGTTCCCGCACCGCGTCACCTACCACCCGACGTGCCACTCGCTGCGCATGCTGCACGTGGGCGACCGGCCGCTGCGCCTGCTGCGCGCCGTCGAGGACATCGACCTGGTCGAGCTGCCCGCGGCCGAGTCGTGCTGCGGGTTCGGCGGCACGTTCGCGCTCAAGAACGCCGACACGTCCGCCGCGATGCTCGCCGACAAGACGGCCCACGTGCGCGCCACGGGCGCCGCCGTCGTGACGGCCGGCGACATGTCGTGCCTCATGCACATCGGCGGCGGCCTCTCGCGGCAGCGGGCCGGCGTCGGCACCCTGCACCTCGCGGAGATCCTCGCCTCGACGCGGGCGGAGCCCACGGCGCTGCCCCCCGCGCGCCGCGCCGCGACGGAGGTGGCCCGGTGAGCCGGACGTTCCTCGGTCTGCCCCGCCGCCTGAGCCGGCCCGACGACGGCGCCCCGCCCGCCGGCGCGGACGGGTCGTCCGAGCAGCCGTTCGGCCCCGTCCCGCACCCGCAGGCCCCGCTGCGCTGGGGCGACGCGTTCCCCGTCGCGGCGCACCGGACGCTCCAGGACGCGCAGCTGCGCCGCAACCTCGGCCACGCGACGCAGGTGATCCGCGCCAAGCGCGCCGCCGTCGTCGACGAGGTGCCCGACTGGGAGGCGCTCCGCGACGCCGGCTCCGCGCTCAAGGAACGGGTCATGGCCGAGCTCCCGGAGCTCCTCCAGCGGCTCGAGGAGAACGTCACCGCGCGCGGCGGCGTCGTGCACTGGGCGCGCGACGCGGCCGAGGCCAACCGCATCGTCACCGAGATCGCGCGCGCCAAGGGCGCCGACGAGGTCGTCAAGGTCAAGTCGATGGCCACGCAGGAGATCGGCCTCAACGAGCACCTCGCGGCCGAGGGCATCGCGGCGATCGAGACGGACCTGGCCGAGCTCATCGTCCAGCTCGCCGACGACATGCCGTCGCACATCCTCGTGCCTGCGATCCACCGCAACCGGACCGAGATCCGCGACATCTTCCTGGCCCGCATGGGCGACGCGCCGCCCGACCTGTCGGACGTCCCGCGCGAGCTCGCGATGGCGGCGCGCGCCCACCTGCGCCGCAAGTTCCTCTCGGCCAAGGTCGCCGTCAGCGGCGCCAACTTCGGCGTGGCGTCGACCGGGACGCTCGCCGTCGTCGAGTCCGAGGGCAACGGCCGCATGTGCCTCACGCTGCCCGAGACGCTCGTGACCGTCATGGGCATCGAGAAGCTTGTCCCGGACTTCGAGGACCTCGAGGTCTTCATGCAGCTGCTCCCCCGCTCGTCGACCGGCGAGCGCATGAACCCGTACACCTCGCTGTGGACGGGCGTGACGCCGGGCGACGGGCCGAGCGAGTTCCACCTCGTCCTGCTCGACAACGGGCGCACCGACGTGCTGGCCGACGAGGTGGGCCGGGCCGCGCTGCACTGCATCCGCTGCTCCGCGTGCCTCAACGTCTGCCCGGTGTACGAGCGGGTCGGCGGGCACGCGTACGGCTCGGTCTACCCCGGGCCGATCGGCGCGATCCTCACGCCTCAGCTCACGGCCTCGACGGGCGGCGTCTCGGGGCACGGCGACGTGAACGCGGCCCTGCCGTACGCGTCGACCCTGTGCGGCGCGTGCTACGAGGTGTGCCCGGTCAAGATCGACATCCCCTCGATCCTGGTGGACCTGCGCGCCCGGGAGGTGGACGCCGACCGGTCGAGGAACGGTGTCGACCCGTGGGCCGCGGCCATGAAGGCCGCCTCCTGGGTCATGTCCGACGGCGGCCGGTTCGGTCTCGCCGGACGCGCGGCCACGCTCGCGCACGGCCTCGGCGGACGCGACGGCGTCATCTCGGTGGCCCCGCCGCCGGCCTCGGCGTGGACCCGGACGCGGGACCTGCCGGCGCCGCCGTCGCAGACGTTCCGGCAGTGGTGGGCGAAGGAGCACGAGACGCCCCGGACTCCGGAGGAGGAGCGATGACCGACGCTCGGACCGAGGTCCTGTCCCGGGTCGGCGCCGCGCTCGGGCGGCCCGGGAGCGGCACGACGCCGGCCGGGAAGGTCGGCGCGGCGCCGCGCGACGTCGTCGTGCCGCGCGGGTACCGCGCCGCGGGCGAGCACGTGGCCGGGTCGCCCGAGGTGCTCGAGCAGCTCGTCGACCGGCTCGTGGACTACAAGGCGCACGTGCAGCAGGTCGCCGAGGCCGACCTGCCCGCGACGGTCGCGAGGCTCGTCCGCGGGCTGTCCGCCGGGCGAGCAGTCGTCGTCGCGCCGCACGGCATCGACCCCGGGTGGCTGGCAGGGCTCGGCGACGAGGTCGCGGTGCGCGAGGACTCCCCCGCCTCCCCGCTGCCGGCCACCGAGCTCGACGCCGTCGACGCGGTGCTGACCGCCGCCCGCGTGGCGTGCTCCGAGACCGGGACGATCGTGCTCGACGGGCAACCGGACCAGGGCCGACGGGCGATCTCGCTGGTCCCGGACGTCCACGTGTGCGTCGTCCGCACCGCGCAGGTGGTCCAGACCGTGCCCGAGGCGGTCCGGCTCCTCGGCGCGCACCCCGAGCGCCCGCTGACCTGGATCTCCGGCCCGAGCGCCACGAGCGACATCGAGCTCGACCGCGTCGAGGGCGTGCACGGACCGCGCACCCTGCACGTGCTGCTCGTCGGCTGAGCCGAGGGAGCGGCCGACGGACGCCCTCCGGCCGGGCCGTCGGGGACAATGGGTCCCCGTGACCGACAGCTCGCTCCCGACGGGGTCCGACGCGCTCTTCGACGTCCCGCCCGACGCCCGCAGGCCGGCCGCGCGGATCGTCCTGCTGACCGGGCCGTCGGGCTCCGGCAAGTCGGCGCTCACGCGCCGGCTGGGGCTGCCGGTCGTCGCGCTGGACGACTTCTACCGTGACCTCGACCACCCCGGCATGCCGACGCGCTACGGCATCGTGGACTGGGACGACCCCGGCACCTGGGACGGCGTCGCGGCGCTCGAGGCGCTGCGCACGATCGCCCGCACCGGGCGCGCGGACGTCCCGGTGTACGACATCCCCACCTCGCGTCGCACGGGCACGACCGTCGTGGAGACCCGGGGCGCCCCGGTGGTCCTGGCGGAGGGCATCTTCGCGGCCGAGCTCGTGGAGGCGTGCCGCGCCGACGGCATCCTCGCGGACGCCATCTGCCTCGTCCGGCCCCGCCTCGTCACGTTCTGGTTCCGGTTCCTGCGGGACGTCGCCGAGTCCCGCAAGCCCCTGGTCACGCTGCTGCGCCGGGGCTGGGGGCTGCTGCGGCAGGAGCCGCGCCTCGTGCGCCGCTGGGCGAGCCTGGGCTGCCGCACGGCGACGCCGGGCCAGGCCGAGAGGGACATCCGCCTCCTCGCGCGGTAGCGCTCCCCGACCGTCTATCGAAAAGTCATGAGACCGTAACGAGCCGGTCATCCAGGCCACCCCTACCTGGCCCATCGTGGTGCCGGGAGGTGGTCTTGTGACCCAGCGCGACGGACTTCGGGTGCTCTCGCTGTACGAGGGCTTCTTCAGCGGTGGCGCGCGGGCGCTGCACTCGACCGTGGTCGCCGGCCTGCACGCCGTCGGCCGCCAGCAGCACTCGGTGCTCAGCATCCACCGCGAGGTGCGGCGCGAGGCGACGCTGCAGCGCATGGTCGACGACCAGCGGTACCGCGCCCTGCGCGCCGCGGGCGTGCGCATCACCTCGCTGGGCCGGACCACCGACGGCGGCCACGACCCCCAGCACTTCACCGAGGCCGAGATGGCCACGGCCGCACGGCACGCCGCGGCCGCGCACGTCGTCGTCTCCCTCAAGGAGCAGCCTCTGCGCCTGGTCAACCAGCCCGGGTTCCCCGACCGGCCCGTGGTGGCGTGCCTGCACCGCTCCGACCCCGAGCACTCGGGCGCCGCCCTCGGCGAGCTGCTCACGGCCGCCGACGCCGGGCGGCTCGCCGCCGTCGTGTGCTGCGCCGAGTCCACGCGGCAGGCGTACCGCGCCGCCGGCGTCCCCGAGCACCTGCTGCGCGTCATCCCGAACGGCATCAACCTCGCGCGGTTCCGGCCCGTCTCGGGCGCCCGGCGGCTGGCGCTGCGCGGCGCGCAGGGTCTGCCGGCGGACGCGACCGTCGTGACGTACGCCGCCCGCTACGACCCGATGAAGAACCCCCGGCTGTTCGTCGACGCCGCGCGGGTGCTCCTCGAGCGCGACGCCCGGGCGCACGTGGTGATGTGCGGTGCCGGCATGAGCCCGGCCAACCCGGACCTCGACGGCGACCTGCGCCGCACGTTCGCCGACCGCCCGGACCTGCTCGAGCGGGTCCACCTGCTCGGGGTCCGGCACGACATGGAGCTGGTCTACGCGGCGGCCGACGTCGTCGCGCTCACGTCGGCGTTCGGCGAGGCGGCACCGCTGTGCCTGATCGAGGGCGCGATGTGCGGCGCGGTCCCCGTCACGACGCCGGTCGGCGACAGCGCGCGCATCGTGGAGGGCATCGGGTTCGTCACGGGGTTCGACCCGGGCGAGATCGCGGCGACCTGGGCCGAGGCGGCCGCACGCCGCGACGAGCTCGCGGGGGCCCTCACCGCTGCCCGGCCCCGGTTCAGCCACGTGCGGATGCTGTCGGCGTACGCCGGGGTGCTGGACCGGGCCGCGGCCGGTGCCGGCCTGCGCGTCGCGCGGGCGTGACCGCTGCTCCGGACGACGCTCGCCGAGCGCAACCGTCCGATCTCGCGCTACCGTCCTCCTGCGACGCTGTCGGTCCGACACGTCGGCCTTGGCAGGGTTGACATGGGGGCACGGATGAGCACGGTGGCAGCGAGGCGGCGCATCGCCGCCGTCCTGGTGGCAGGAGCGGCGTCCTTCGCGCTCGTGTCGACGTCGGTGGTCGCCTCACCGCCGGCGGAGGCGGCGACGGCCGTCGTCGCGCCCCTCCCGGCGAAGACCTACTCGCTCTCGTCCTACTACGGGCCGCGGTGCATGCCGGTCGCGGGCGCGTCGACGTGGCACCTGGGCCAGGACATGGGTGCGGCCTCGGGCGTGCGGGTCAGCTCGATCGCGGACGGGGTCGTGCTCCACGCCGGCGCGGCGGGCGGCCTGGGTCAGTGGGTCGTCGTCAAGCACACGATCGGCGGCCGCACGGTCTCCTCGGTGTACGGGCACGTCCTCGACGGCGACCGGTACGTGCGTGCCGGCCAGAAGGTGACGGCCGGCCAGCGCATCGCGGACGTGGGGTCGACCGGCACGTCGACGTCGCCGCACCTCCACCTCGAGATCTGGAACGGCGCCTACGGCTCCGGCGCGTCGCACACCGACCCGCTCGCCTACCTCAAGGGCGTCGGCGTCGACCTCGCACGCTCCGCCACCCGGGTCGCCGCCCGCACGGTGCCGTCGTCGTGCACGTACTACACGAACGCCGACGTGAACCTCCGGTCCGGACCCTCGACGAGCTCGTCGGCCCTGACCGTCGTCCCGCGGGCCTCGGTCCTCACCGCGAAGCCGGGCGCGGGCTCGGGGTCGTGGCGGCAGGTGACGTACGGCACGCGCACGGGCTGGATGCTCGCGACGTACGTCACCCCGAAGAAGCCCGCGGCGTCGCCGGCGGGCTCCGGCGGCTCCTCGGGCTCGACCTCGACCGTGTCGTACGTCAACGTCTCCTGGCTGAACCTGCGGTCGGGGCCCTCGACGTCCGCGGGCGTCCTCACCCGACTCGCCCGGGGGACGGCGGTGACCCACGTCGGTGCCGCGTCGAACGGATGGCAGAAGGTCAAGGTCGGCACCCGCACGGGCTACGTCTCGGCCGCGCTGCTCTCGGCGACCAAGCCCGCGGCGCCCGCGCCGGCGGCGAAGCCGACGGGCACGGGGACGGGGACCGTGTCGTACGTGACCGCGTCGTCGCTCAACCTGCGTTCCGGGCCGTCGACGTCGTCGACCGTGCTGGCGAGGCTGGCGCGCGGCAGCGCGGTCACGCACCTGGCGACGCCCTCGCGGGGCTGGGTCAAGGTCAAGGCCGGCACCCGGACGGGCTACGTCTCGACCGCGCACCTGTCGAGGACGAGGCCCGCGACGACGACCGCCGACGGCTCGGCCGGGACCGCGGTGTCCTACGTGTCCGTGTCGGTGCTCAACCTTCGGGCCCAGGCGTCGACGTCCTCCGCGATCCTCGCCAAGCTGCCCCGCGGCACGGCCGTGACCCACCTCGGCTCGCCGTCGAAGGGGTGGCTGAGGGTGAAGGCCGCAGGCCGCACCGGGTTCGTCTCGACAGCCCACCTGTCCGCCACGAGGCCGCGGTGACCGGCCCCGTCGCCTGAGGCGGCCGCTACCCCCCGGTACCCGACGACGACGGCTCGTGGTTGTCGGCGGGCGGCGCGCCGGTCGAGTCGCGCAGCACGACCTCGTGCTCGACGGTCGCCGCGGTCGCGTCTCCGCCGTCGTCGACGGCCGCCACGACCGCCCGCCGCCCCATCTCCTCGAGCGGGATGCGCACCGTGCTGAGCGCCGGGGTGTGGTCGCGCAGCGTGGGGACGTCGTCGAACCCGGCGATCCGGACGTCGCGGGGCACCTCGAGGCCGAGCTCCCGCAGACGCGCGATGACCCCGATCGCCATGACGTCGGTGACCGCGAACACGCACGGCGGGTCGCCGGCCGACTCACGCACGAGCCGCGCCAGCTCGTCGCCGACCTCGTGCCCGCCGTCGCGCGAGAACTCCGTCTCGAGCGTCGCGAGGACCTCGCCTCCTGCCTCCTGCACCGCCTCGACGAACGCCCCGGCGCGCTCCTGCGACGTCGCCACGCGCGCGGGCCCGGCCAGGACGACGAAGCGCCGGTGCCCCTGGCCGAGCAGCGCCCGGGCGAGGTCCCGTGCGCCCTCGGAGTTGGGCGGCCGCACGACCCGCGCGGCACCGAGCGGCTGACCGACGATCACGGCCCGCCCGCCCGCGGCCTCGTAGGCCTCGAGCGCCGCGGCGAGCGCGGCGTCCTCGTCCGCCGACCACCGGGTACCGGCGACGACGATCCCGTCGACCCGGTGCGCGGCGAACGCGGCGACCGCGTCCCGCTCGGCGGAGGCGTCGCGCTCGGTCGAGGCGAGCAGCACCAGGCGCCCGCGCTCGCGCGCCGCGGCCTGCGCGCCGGCCGCGATCGTCGAGAAGTACGGGTCGGAGATGTCCTGCACGACGAGCCCGAGCAGGCCGGTGCGCGCGCGGGCGAGCGCCTGCGCCTGGGCGTTGACCACGTAGCCCAGCTCGGCGGCGGCCGCGCGCACGCGGTCGACGAGCTGCGGGCCGGGCTGGCGGTCGGACCCGTTGAGGACGCGCGAGGCGGTCGCCAGCGACACCCCCGCACGCTCCGCGACGTCCTGCAGCCGTGCTCTGGCCACCTGCTACCTCCTGTGCGGCGCCTCCGTCGGCACCCGGTCCGTCCTCGGTGCTTGACGCACCCTCAGCGCACACCTTACCGTTGGGCGGGAAAGCGCATTCCCCGACACGTCCCCGGACGTGCCCACCACCCGGCGCCCGCCCGGCACGGCGTCCGGACGAAGGAGTCCTCAGTGAGCACCACCCGCACCCTGCGCATCGCCATGAACGGCGTGACCGGCCGCATGGGCTACCGCCAGCACCTCGTGCGCTCGATCCTGCCGATCCGCGACCAGGGCGGCGTCGAGCTGCCTGACGGCTCGCGCGTCCAGGTCGAGCCGGTCCTGGTGGGCCGCAACGAGGACAAGCTGCGCGAGCTGGCCAAGAAGCACGACGTCGCCGAGTACACGACCGACCTCGACGGCGTCGTCCACGACGCCGCGACGGACATCGTGTTCGACGCCGCGATGACGAACCTGCGCCCCGCGACGCTGAGCAAGGCCATGAAGGCCGGCAAGCACGTCTACACGGAGAAGCCCACGGCCGAGACGCTCGCCGAGGCGATCGAGCTGGCCAGGCTCCGCGAGGAGACCGGCGTGACCGCCGGCGTCGTGCACGACAAGCTCTACCTGCCCGGCCTCGTCAAGCTGCGCCGCCTCGTCGACGAGGGCTTCTTCGGCCGGATCCTGTCGCTGCGCGGCGAGTTCGGCTACTGGGTCTTCGAGGGCGAGACGCAGCCCGCGCAGCGCCCGTCGTGGAACTACCGCAAGGAGGACGGCGGTGGCATGACCACCGACATGTTCTGCCACTGGAACTACGTCCTCGAGGGCATCATCGGCTCGGTCAAGACGGTCAACGCCCAGACCGTGACCCACATCCCGACGCGCTGGGACGAGCAGGGCAAGCCCTACGACGCCACCGCCGACGACGCCGCCTACGGCATCTTCGAGATGACCACCCCCGACGGCGACCCGGTCGTCGCGCAGATCAACTCCTCGTGGGCGGTGCGGGTCTACCGCGACGAGCTCGTCGAGTTCCAGGTCGACGGCACGCACGGCTCGGCCGTGGCGGGCCTGTTCACGTGCGTCTCGCAGCAGCGTGCGAACACCCCGAAGCCCGTCTGGAACCCCGACCTGCCGACGACCGAGAAGTTCCGCGAGCAGTGGGCCGAGGTCCCGGCCAACGCCGAGCTCGAGAACGGCTTCAAGCTGCAGTGGGAGGAGTTCCTGCGCGACGTCGTCGCCGGGCGCCCGCACCGCTTCGACCTGCTGTCCGCCGCCCGGGGCGTCCAGCTCGCCGAGCTGGGCCTGAGGTCGTCGGCCGAGGGCCGCCGCCTCGCCGTCCCGGAGATCACGCTGTGACGGCCCCGACGACCGCGGGCGCCCCCGTGCTGGCCGGCAGCGGCGTCACGGTCCGCCTGCCCCGGTTCGACGACGCCGGCCGCCCCGTCGGCACCGAGGTGCGCGAGCTCAACGCCCCCGGCCCGTGGACGACGCCCCACGGCCCGATCACCTCGCGCGTCGCGTTCGCGGCCGCCCACGTCGTGCCGCACGTCGGCGCGGAGAACGTGCCCGGCGCACCCGCCGCCGTCGACTGGGACGCCACGCTCGCCTACCGCCACCGCATCTGGGAGCACGGGCTCGGCGTCGCCGACGCGATGGACACCGCGCAGCGCGGCATGGGCCTCGACTGGGCGGCGACGCAGGAGCTCGTGCGCCGGTCGGCCGCCGAGGCCGCCTCGGTCGGGGCGCGCATCGCCTGCGGCGCGGGCACCGACCAGCTCGACCCCGCGGCCGTCGCGGCGTGGGAGCCGGGCGACCCGGCGGCCCTGGCCGCCGTGACCGACGCCTACCGCGAGCAGGTCCGCGTGGTCCAGGAGGCCGGCGCGCAGGTCATCGTGATGGCCTCGCGCGCCCTGGCCAAGGTCGCCCGGTCGGCCGACGACTACGCGCGCGTCTACGACGCCGTCCTCGCGGAGGCCGACCAGCCCGTCGTCCTGCACTGGCTCGGCACGATGTTCGACCCCGCGCTCGCCGGCTACTGGGGCGCGGAGGACCCGGCCGACGTCGACGCCGCGACGGCGATCTTCCTCGACCTGGTCAAGGCGCACCAGGACAAGGTCGACGGCGTCAAGGTGTCGCTGCTCGACGCCGGGCACGAGGTCGCGCTGCGGCGCTCGCTCGCCGGGCTCGAGGGGTCGCAGGTCCGCCTGTACACCGGCGACGACTTCAACTACCCCGAGCTCATCGCGGGCGACGAGCAGGGCTACTCCGACGCGCTGCTCGGGATCTTCGCCGCGATCTACCCCGCCGCCTCCACAGCCCTGCAGGCGTTCGACGCCGGTGCGGCCGGCGACCCGGAGGGCCATGCGCGGGGGCACGCGATCCTGGCCTCGACCGAGAGGCTCGGCCGGCACATCTTCCGCGCGCCGACGTACTACTACAAGACGGGCGTCGCGTTCCTGTCGTGGCTCAACGGCTTCCAGCCCGGCTTCCAGCTCGTCGGCGGGCTGCACTCCGGCCGCTCGCTCGCGCACCTGGTCGAGCTGGCCCGGCTCGCGGACGGCTGCGGCATGCTGCTCGACCCCGAGGTCGCCGCCCGCCGCCTGGACGCCCTGCTCGTGACGAACGGGGTGACCGCGTGACCGCCGACCTGAGCCGCTGCTCCCTCAACACCGCGACGGTCAAGCACGCCTCGCTCGCCGAGGCCGTCGAGGCGGCGGCGGGCGCAGGGCTCGGCGCCGTCGGCCTCTGGCGTCACCAGGTGCAGGAGGTGGGCGCCGAGAAGGCGGCGCGCATCGTCTCCGACGCGGGGCTCCGCGTGTCGTCGCTGTGCCGCGGCGGGTTCCTCACCGCGGCCGACGAGGCCGGGATCGCGACCGCGCTCGAGGACAACGAGCGGGCGATCGAGGAGGCCGCGGGCGTCGGCACGCGTGAGCTCGTCTTCGTCGTCGGCGGTCTGCCCGCGACCAGCGCGCCGGGGCGGGGTCCACGGCCCGACGCCGGACCCGCCGACCGTGACATCCTCGCCGCGCGGGCGCGCGTCGCCGACCGGCTCGCCGACCTGGCGCCGTTCGCGGCCGAGCACGACGTGCGCATCGTGCTCGAGCCGCTGCACCCGATGTTCGCGGCCGACCGCGCCGTCATCTCGACGCTCGGCCAGGCCCTCGACCTCGCCGCGCCGTTCCCGGCCGAGACCGTGGGCGTCGTGGTCGACACGTACCACGTGTGGTGGGACCCCGCCCTCGAGGAGTCGATCGCGCGGGCCGGGCGCGAGGGCCGGATCGCGAGCTACCAGGTGTGCGACTGGGCCCTGCCGCTGGCCGCCGAGCCGCTGAACTCGCGCGGGCACGTCGGCGACGGCTACGTCGACTTCGCCACGATCTCGCGCTGGGTCGCCGCCGCCGGGTACGACGGCGACGTGGAGACCGAGATCTTCAACGAGGAGGTCTGGGC
>JAPSLQ010000070.1 GCA_031180595.1 Isoptericola sp.
GAGGCCGTCGCCTTCCTCGCCGGTCCTGCCCGCTGGGTCAACGGCCAGGTCCTGTTCACCAACGGCGGCCTCGCCTGACGCGCCGCACCGCCGAGTCGACCCTCCGTCCCGCATCCCAGAAAGGCAGCACCGCCATGTCCGAGAAGCAGATCGTCCTGATCACCGGTGCCTCGAGCGGCTTCGGTGCCCTGACCGCCCGAGCCGTGGCCGACGACGGTGACGTCGTGTACGCCGGCATGCGACACACCGACGGGCGCAACGCCCCGCAGGTGCAGGCCGCCGCCGACTACGCCACGGAGCACGGCGTCGACCTGCGCGCGATCGAGCTCGACGTGAACTCTCAGGAGTCCGTCGACGCCGCGGTGGCGCGGGTCCTGGCCGAGCACGGCCGCATCGACGTGCTGATCCACAACGCCGGCCACATGGTCGTCGGTCCGGCCGAGGCCTTCACGCCCGAGCAGCTGGCCGAGCTGTACGACATCAACGTGCTGTCGACCCAGCGCGTCAACCGTGCGGTCCTGCCCGGCATGCGCGTCCGGGGTGCCGGGCTGGTGGTGTGGGTGTCCAGCTCGAGCGTCAAGGGTGGGACCCCGCCGTACCTCGCGCCGTACTTCGCGGCGAAGGCAGGCATGGACTCGCTGGCCGTGAGCTACGCGGCCGAGCTGGCGCGCTGGGGCGTGGAGACCTCGATCGTGGTGCCCGGGTCCTTCACCCGCGGGACCAACCACTTCGCCCACAGCGGCAAGCCCGCCGACGCCGAGGTCGAAGCGGCCTACGAGACGCGGTACGCCGGCCTGATGGACCAGGTCGCCCAGAAGCTCGCCGCCCTGGCACCGGCCGACGCCGACGCCTCCCTGGTGTCCGACGAGATCGCGCGCATCGTGGCGCTGCCGCCGGGACAGCGCCCCTACCGGGTGCACGTCGACCCGGCCGACGACGGCTCGCAGGAGGTCTCCGAGGTCGCCGACCGCGTCCGCCGCGAGTTCCTCGCGCGCGTCGACCTGTCCGACCTGCTGACGGTGGAGAGGCCGAGGAGCCACCCGCGGGCCATCGAGCTCTTCGTCGAGGCCACGAACGCCGGCGACACCGAAGCCTTCGTCTCCGCGTTCGCGCCTGACGCGCGCCTGGACGACTGGGGTCGCGTCTTCACCGGGCACGACGGCATCCGTGCGTGGAACCGGACGGACAACATCGGCGTCCAGGCGCACTTCGACCTGCTCGACGTCCGGGCCGAGAGCGCGCCCGGCACCTACGTCGCGACCCTGCGGGTCAGTGGCGACGGGTACAACGGGACAGGGCCGATGCGGTTCCGACTGCGCGACGGCGTCATCGCCGAGCTGAGGATCGGGTGACGCCCGCCGAGGTCGGGCGCGCGGCAGGGTCCCTAGACTCTCCGCAGGTGGGAGACCGGCACAGAGACGAGAGCCAGTGAGCACGCAAGGGAACATCCCGAACACCGCTCCCCGTCCCCGGGGACGGGGACGGCGCCCGGTGGACGAGGTCCGTGCCGACGTGCTCGCCACCGTCGGCCACCTCGTCCTCACGGAGGGGATCGGCGACCTGACCTTCGAGCGGGTGGCCCGCCTCGCCGGAGTCAGCAAGACGACCCTGTACAAGTGGTGGCCCTCGCGGGGCGCGCTGGCACTGGACGGCTACTTCCACGCAGTGCAGAACACGCTCGCGTTCGACCACACCAAGGGCGTGCGCGAGGACCTGCGCCACCAGCTGCACTCCTTCGCCGACCTCATGACCACCCCCGGAGGCCGTGCCCTGCTCGAGCTGATCGGAGAGTCGCAGACCGACCAGGACCTCGCCGTCGCCTACCGGGCGCTGTACTCCTCCGGACGCCGAGAGCTCGCCTACAAGCGTCTGGCGCACGCCCAGCAGCTCGGCGAGATCCGCCCCGACACCGATGTGCGCGTGCTCGTCGACCAGCTCTGGGGCGCGGTCTACCACCGTCTGCTGATCCCGGACGAGCCGGTCACTCCCGCGTTCATCGACGCCCTGGTGGACAACCTGTTCGACGGCGTCGCCCCGCGTGAGGGGTGAGCATGCCGGTGCAGGAGCCGCCGCAGAGCCGCTCGCCCCGTGCTGCGGGCACGTCCAGGGTGCGCCTGCGCGTGCTGACCTTCAACGTGCTGGCCCTGACGCACGCCGCCGGCCGGGAACGCAGCGAGGTCGTCCGCCGCGAGCTGGCTGAGCTGCGACCGGACGTCGTCGCGCTGCAGGAGGTGACCCGCACCCCCGACGTCGACCAGGCCCTGGACCTCCTCGGCCCCGGGTTCTCCGTCGTGGACCACCCGAACCCGGCCGCGGACGGGGTCGGGGCATGCCTGGCGAGCCGCTGGCCTCTGGGCGCGGTGGACGTCCTGGACCTGCGCCCCGGCGGCGACGCGGACGGCCTGTCCTGGGCGGGAGCCGTCGCGGTGGAGGTGCTGGCTCCTGAGCCGGGCCCGCTGCTCGTGGTTCACCACAAGCCGAGCTGGCAGCTGGACCGTGAGCACGTGCGGGAGCGACAGGCCGTCACCGCCGCACGCTGGATCGAGCGGCTGGTCGCCGACCGTCCGGACGTCCCGGTCGTCGTGCTGGGCGACCTCGACGCGGGGCCCGAGGCGGCCAGCATCCGCTTCTGGACCGGGAAGCAGTCCCTGGACGGGACCAGCGTGTACTACGAGGACGCCTGGGAAGCCGTCCGTCCCGGCGACGCAGGGCACACCTTCAGCCCTCGCAACCCGCTGGTCCGGGCCGGGCAGATGCCGCTCGAGCGAGGGCGTCGCATCGACCACGTCCTGGTCCGTGGCGGAGCCCACGGCCCGCTGCTCGACGTCGCCGACTGCCGTCTCGTCCTCGACCGACCGGCCGCCGGTGTGTGGGCCAGCGACCACTTCGGCGTCCTGGCCGACCTCACGCTGCCCGAGCACCCACCCGGTTCGTGGGCGTGAGCACATGCTCCCTGGACGGGGCCGAGGGAGGCACCGCCGTCGTGCTCAGTGGGCACGCCGGCACGGCGTCGCGCCGGTCCAGGGCTGCTGCCGGGTGCGCACGGTGGTACCCGTCTCGGCGGCGCGGCGCACCACGAGCTGCAGGTACTGGTCCTGCGCGGCCTCGGCGACCTCGTACGGCGACGGCGCACCCTCGCGCACGTGCGCAGCGGTCCGGGCCAGCATCGCCGCGATCGAGAGCTCGTCGTCGGGCAGCCGCGCGGGACGGAACGGGTTGAGGTAGGCCCAGTCGCCCTCGAACCCGTACCCGCGCAGGAACAGGCCCTCGTGGCTGCCGGCGCCGCCGGCCGCGACGCGGTCGAGCACCGACCGCACGGGCTGGGGCGCGGAGCCGTCCGACGCGCGCACGTACCGGACGACGTCGTCGCGCAGCTCGCCGCGCTCCCCGCGCACGACGAGCGAGGGCGAGCGCACCCACGAGCGGTACTGCACGTCGTCGAACTCGTAGACCCCGAGGCGGTCGCCGTCGTCGTGCCGGTACTCGAGCCACGCGAGGGAGTGCACGGTGTCCGTGAGCTCGGTGGTGTCCGGGTCCTCCCACCGGCTCGGGCTCGGCTGGACGCGACGCCGGTCCCGCCGCGCCGTCACCGACGCCTCCTCGGCGCCGACGCCGAGCGCCCGCCGCAGCACCGACAGGCCGTGGTAGTCGTGCGCCACGTTCACGTGCGCGTCGGTGACGCGGCCGAGCCGGCCCGACGCCGCGACCGCGAGCTGCGCGGCGATCAGCGGCTCGAGGTGGTACTGCTCCGCCACGTGCACGCACGCACCGCCGTCGACCAGCGCCTGGAGAGCGACGAGCTCCTCGACCGTGCCGGCCGCCGGCGTCTCCGTGAGCACGGGGACACCCGCCGCCGCGAGCTCGCCGACGACCGCCTGCGCGGGTCCGGCCGGGATCGTCAGCACGACGACGTCAGGCCTGGCGGCACGGACGAGCGAGGCGACGTCGTCGTGCAGCGAGGCCGCGCCGACCAGGCCCGACGCCGCCAGCGCGGCCCGGGCGTCGGCGTTGCGCGCCGCGACGCCCACGAGCTCGAACCACTGCGGCAGGGCGGCGCACACGCGCAGGAACGCCTGCGCCCGGAATCCCGAGCCCACGAGCCCGACGCGCGCGGGGGAGCGGGGCGGCCCGGCCACGGGCGCGGCGGCGGTGCGGTCGAACGTCGTCGTCACGCCTCGACCCTATTGCCCGCCCGTCGGCTCACGACGCCGCGGCGCGCTCCAGCTCGGCGGCCTCGGCCTGCTCGCGCCGGTGCACGTTCCACCACACGAAGAACCCGACCAGCGTGAAGGCGCCGTAGAACAGGTACATGGCCGCGCTCGCCCAGTACCCGGCGGAGAGCAGGAGCGGCACGCCGACGACGTCGACGGCGACCCAGATCAGCCAGAACTCCACCCAGCCCTTGGCCATGCCGTACGTCGCCAGGAGCGAGCCCATGAAGATCCAGGCGTCGGCCCAGACGGGCTCGTAGGACCCGAGGGCGCGGAAGAGCGGCGTGAGCGCCAGCGTGCCGAGCCCCATGGCCGCGACGAGACCGAGGCGCTGCGGCCACGTGGCCCAGTGCGGGTGCACGCCCGCTGCGCCCGACGCCGGGACCTTGCCGTCCGCGCGCAGCTCGAGGTCCTGCTTGCGCGTCTCGTTCCACCGGACCCAGCCGTAGACCGAGACCGCGATGAACATGACCTGGCGGCCGGCCTGGCCGAGCATGTCGGGCAGCGGCGAGCCGCCGAACCACGAACCCACGAACACCGTGAACAGCAGCACGTTGCCGACGATGCCGACGGGCCACGCCCACACCTTGCGGCGCATGCCGCCCAGCGCGGAGGCCAGCCCGAACACGTTGCCGATGACCTCGCGCCACAGCAGCTGCTGGTCGCCTACGTGGAACGTGGCGCCGAAGAGCCACTCGATCAGGTCCATGACGTCCCTCTCCCGGTCAGGCACGCGGGCCCCGGGGTGGAGGGTCGGCGGACGCCGCCGTCGGACCGGGACGGAACCGTCCCGCGACGGCGACACGACGACCTGCGGCGCTCGGCTCGCGAGCGCCGCACGTGCTGCCTCCCATCCGGACTTTCACCGTCGGCCCTGGAGTTCCACCAGGTCAACCGCGCCCCTCCACGAGGAGGGCCGCGGGTCGCGGGCTGTCACCGCCGGTTCGGACTTTCACCGACCCCGGAGCACGTGTGTGCGTGTCGGTGCCGTCGGAAATCCCGGCGGCACGCTGCTTGCTGGAACACAGGATGCCACGGGGCCATTCCCTCCGGCACGAGCGCTCAGAGGATCCCTTCGTCGCCTGAGCCTGCGGCTCCGCTCCGGGCGAGTGCCTCGTTCCTCGGCCCTCACCCTCCGCTGCACCTCCGGCTCAGGCGAGGGCGTCGCGGACCGCGCGGGCCACGTCGTCAGGACCCGCCCCCGGCTCCAGCACCGCCACGACGACGCGTTTGCCGTCGGTGCCGGCGGTGCGGACCGCTGCCGGGGCGTCGCGCTGGCCGCGGTCCGCCGGGGGGTCGGTGGGCTGCCGGTCGGGCGCGGGTCCGGGTGCCCCCGGGCCGGCCAGACCGGGCACGGGCGCGGTCGCCACCCGGCGCAGGTCGGCGAACGCCTCCTCGAGCTCGGGACGCAGGTCGAGGTGCGGGTTGCGGAGCCACCGGCGCAGGATCGCGTTGTGCACCGCGACCACCGAGGCCGCGAACGCGATCGACATCGTCGTCATCGACCGGTCGGGCGGGAGGGTGTCGCGCAGGTACTGGGTGAACGCCCGCTCGTACCGGTGCGTGGTCACGAGCTCGCGGTCGCGCAGCGCGGGCACCTGCTGGAGCAGCCGGTGCCGCGCGAGCGACGTCTCCCGCTGGCCGACGTGGTGGTCGAAGACGAGGCGCGCGGCGCGGCACACCTCGAGGTACGGGTCGACGGCGGGGTCCCACGCCCGCTCGGACGAGCGGCCGGACTCCTCGCTCGCCCGCGCCTCGGGGCGCGTCTCGGCGAGCATCACCACGACCTCCTCGAGCAGGAGCTCGTGGTCGGCGAACACCACGTCCTCCTTGGAGCGGAAGCGCCGGAAGAACGTCGCCCGGCTGATCTGCGCGGCGTCCGCGATCTCCTCGACGGTCGTCTGCTCGTAACCCTTGCGGGAGAACAGGTCGATCGCGGCGTCGACGGCCTGGGCGTGGGTGTGCGTCCGGACGGCAGTCATGGCAGGGAGGCTACTCCGCACGCCCGCGGCGGCGTTCGTCGAACCCGACCGTGGACGCGCGCCCGGACCGCTGCAGGAACCTGATCTCGCGCACCGCGACCCCGGCCGCGATCGCGAACGGGATCCACGCCCACACGCGCCCGCGCACCACGAGGACCAGCATGAGCAGCGCCACTACCGACGCACCCACGACCGTCCCGAGGCTCGACCACCGCACTCTGCGCACGACGTCGAGCGTAGCGGCCGTGACGCCGCCCGCTCGGGCGCCCACGCCTCGAAGCGTTTCGGTTGCCGCGGGTATCGTGGCTCGGCGTGACGATCACCGACGCCGCACCGAACACCGCCCCCACCGAGGCCTCGGCGGACCGGGGGTCCAGCCCGACGATCCCGGTCGTCGACGTGTACGTCGACCCGCTGTGCCCGTTCGCGTGGATCACCTCGCGCTGGGCGCTCGAGGTCGCGCGGCACCGCGACGTCCGGCTCACGTTCCGGCTCATGAGCCTCTACCTCCTCAACCGCGACAAGGACATCCCGGCCGACTACCGGGAGCGCATCGAGGCGTCGCGCGGCATCGGCCGCGTCGCCGCGGCCGTGCAGACCGAGCACGGCGCCGACGCGTTCTCGGACTTCTACACCGCCGCGGGCACGCGCATCCACGACCGGCAGGTCAAGGACCTCGACTCCGTCGCCCGCGACGCGCTCGCCGAGGCCGGCCTGCCCGCCGGGCTCGCCGCCGCCGCGACCTCCGACAGGTACGACGCCGCGCTCGCGGAGTCGCACGAGGCCGGCATGGCCCCCGTCGGCGACGAGGTCGGCACGCCGACGATCCACGTCGACGGCGTCGCCTTCTTCGGACCCGTGCTCACGCGCATCCCGCGCGGCGAGGACGCGGTGCGGCTGTTCGACGGCGCGGTCGCCCTCGCGTCGTACCCGCACTTCTTCGAGCTCAAGCGCTCGCGCACCGAGCGCCCCGACTTCGGCTGACCACCAGGAGACCACTGCGATGACCCTCGACCTGCGCATCTTCACCGAGCCCCAGCAGGGCGCCTCGTACGACACGCTGCTCGCCGTGGCGAAGGCCACCGAGGAGCTCGGCTTCAGCGCGTTCTTCCGCTCGGACCACTACCTGACGATGGGCGGCGACGGGCTGCCCGGGCCCACCGACGCGTGGACGACGCTCGCGGGCCTCGCGCGCGACACCTCCACGGTGCGCCTCGGCACGCTCGTCTCGTCCGCGACCTTCCGCTACCCCGGCGTGCTGGCGATCCAGGTCGCCCAGGTCGACCAGATGTCGGGCGGTCGCGTCGAGCTCGGGCTCGGCGCCGGCTGGTTCGAGGCGGAGCACGCCGCCTACGGCATCCCGTTCCCGGCCAAGCGCTTCGGGATCCTCGAGGAGCAGCTCGCGATCGTGACCGGCCTGTGGGGCACGCCCGTGGGCGAGACCTTCTCCTTCTCCGGCAAGCACTACACGCTCACCGACTCCCCGGCCCTGCCCAAGCCGGCGCAGGCCAAGATCCCCG
This sequence comes from Isoptericola sp., assembly GCA_031180595.1. Classification (GTDB taxonomy): domain Bacteria; phylum Actinomycetota; class Actinomycetes; order Actinomycetales; family Cellulomonadaceae; genus Isoptericola. The sequence continues at coordinate 7,714 of JAPSLQ010000070.1, forward strand.
TGATCGTCGGCGGCGGCGGTCCGAGGCGCACGCCGGCGCTCGCGGCCCGCTTCGCCGACGAGTACAACCAGGCCTTCCCCGAGATCGACGCGATCGGCCCGCGCATCGACGTGATCAACAAGGCGCTGGCCGACGCCGGCCGCTCGCCGGAGTCGCTCACGCAGTCGGTCGCGCTCGTCCTGGCTGTCGGCACGGACGAGGCGGAGTTCACGCGCCGCGCGGCGGCGATCGGCCGCGAGCCCGCCGAGCTGCGCGAGCACGGCATCGCGGGCACGGTCTCCGAGGCGGCCGACCGGCTGGCGTCGCTGCGCGACCAGGGTGTCCAGCGGGTGTACCTGCAGGTCCTGGACCTGGAGGACCTCGACCACCTCGACCTGGTCGCGCGCGAGATCGCCCCGCAGCTGTAGACGATCGGGGGCCGAGGGCGCCGATAAGGTGTGCGCTGGCACCCTTCACCAGACCTTCACGGTCCCTCGGCCCCACGATCGGAGCACCATGAGCATCGGCTGGACCCTGCACGGCGACGGGCGGCGCGTCGCGCCCGGCGAGGTCGTCTCGCCCGGGGAGCGCCTGAGCTGGCCGCGCACCGTCGGCATCGGGCTGCAGCACGTCGTCGCGATGTTCGGCGCGACGTTCCTCGTGCCGGTCATCACGGGGTTCCCGCCCTCGACGACGCTGTTCTTCTCGGCGATCGGCACGGTCGGGTTCCTGCTCATCACGGGCAACCGCCTGCCGAGCTACCTCGGCTCGAGCTTCGCGTTCATCGCCCCGATCGGCGCCGCGACGGCGTCGGGCGGCCAGGCGGTCGCCGTCGGCGGCATCCTCGTGGTCGGCCTCCTCCTGGCCGCGGTCGGCGTGCTCGTGCACTTCGCCGGTGCGCGGTGGATCGACGTCGTGATGCCGCCGGTGGTCACGGGCGTCATCGTGGCGCTCATCGGCCTCAACCTCGCGCCGGTCGCGTACGACAACTTCTCGCTCGCCCCGGTGACCGCGCTCGTCACCCTCGTGGCGATCATCCTGATCTCGGTGCTGTTCCGGGGGATCCTCGGGCGCCTGGCGATCCTGCTGGGCGTCCTCGTGGGGTACGTCTTCGCGGTCGTGCGCGGAGAGGTCGACTTCTCGGGTGTCCGCGACGCCGCGTGGGTCGGGTTCCCCGAGTTCGTGGCGCCGTCGTTCGACCCGGCCGTGCTGGGCCTGTTCGTCCCGGTCGTGCTCGTGCTCGTGGCCGAGAACGTCGGCCACGTGAAGTCGGTCGCCGCGATGACGGGCCAGAACCTCGACGGCGTCATGGGCCGCGCCCTGCTCGGCGACGGCGTGGCGACGACGCTCGCGGGCGTCGGCGGCGGCTCCGGCACCACGACGTACGCCGAGAACATCGGTGTCATGGCGGCGACGCGCGTGTACTCGACGGCCGCCTACTGGGTCGCGGCGGGCGGTGCGCTCGTGCTGTCGATGTCGCCCAAGGTCGGCGCCGTGATCAACACGATCCCCGCGGGTGTGCTCGGCGGTGTGACCACGCTGCTCTACGGCATGATCGGCATCCTCGGCGCGCGGATCTGGGTGCAGAACCGGGTCGACTTCTCCGATCCCGTCAACCTCACCACGGCCGCGGTGCCGCTGATCATCGGCATCGCCAACTACACGTGGGTCGCCGGCGACCTCGCCTTCGAGGGCATCGCGCTCGGCACGGCGGCGGCGCTGCTCATCTTCCACGGCATGCGCTGGATCTCGCGCTGGAGGGGCACGTCCCAGGAGCCGGCCTCGCCGGCGTCGGTCCCGGCACCGGACGGGCCCCCGCACCCCGGCACGCAGAGGTAGCCCGCCGCAAGGCGGCCGCCGTCACTCCTCGGCGGCGGCCTCCTCCGAGGGCTCGGCGCCGACCGCGAACTCCTGCGGCACGGGCGTGATCTCCTCGGCGGGCACGCAGCCAGGGGCGTTCTGCAGCGGCTGGTCGGCCAGCAGCGGGACCTCCTCCTCGGGCAGCGGGCGCTCGTACTCCTCGCCCACGAGGAGGTCGACGACGGCGTCCTCCCGGTCGTCGAGCACCATGCGGACCTCCGGGAAGTGGCCCGCGAGCGTGTACGCCGCGACGATGCCGGCCGGGCCGAAGCGGAGCTCGGTGCGGGGGAGCAGGTGGTCGAGGTCACCGGTGAGGGCGATGGTGAAGCCGCGGTCCCGGAGCACGTCGGCGTGCGCGCGCGCCAGGCCCGTCGTCGTCGACGCGTTGATCACGCGCAGCTCGACGTCGGAGTACGAGACCGGCAGCGCGCCGTCGGGCTGACCCTCGACCGCGGGCAGGCACGGCACGGGCCCGACCTCGGCCGCCTCCTCCGTGCCCGGCGTGTGGATCGGCTGGTCGAAGGGGGAGTCGATCGCGCCGGTGTAGAGCGCGAGGGCGCCCAGGCCCGTCACGGCCAGCAGGGCGACCAGGAGCCCGAAGACGACGGCCTGGCGCTCGTGCTCGCGCCGACGGCGCTCGACGCGGACCGGGTCCTGGGCTGGAGATGTCACGCGAAGAAACTACCCGAGATTCCGGGCACGAGCCGGGTCACCGCACCATGAGGACGCGGGCGTGCAGGACCGGTCGCTGCTGGAGCGCGGCGCGCACCGCGCGGTGCAGGCCGTCCTCGAGGTACAGCGTCCCCTGGTACTCGACCACGTGGGCGAACAGGTCGCCGTAGAACGTCGAGTCCTCGGCGAGCAGGTGGTCGAGGTCGAGCGTCCGCTTCGTCGTCACGAGCTCGTCGAGACGCACCTGGCGCGGTGGGACGTCGACCCAGTCCTTGGTGGAGACGTACCCGTGCTCTGGGTAGGGCCGGCCGTCCCCCACGGCCTTGAAGATCATGTGTCACATCGTAGAGGGGACCCTCGGGGGAAGGGCGACGTCGCCCCGCCCGACGGTCACGATATCGCCACGACTCGACCACGGGTCGACCTCATGCCAGCGGGACGAGCGTGCTGACCCCTCCTCGCACCGGCCGTCCGGGGAAAGAGGTCGGCACGCTCGTCGCATGCCGGAGGGGAGGTGCTACTCCTCGGTGTGACCCAGGTCCGGGGCCGCGACGGTCTCGAGGACGCCGCGGGCCGCTCCGTGCAGCTCGAGCACCACGATCTCGTTGCCCTCCTCGCGGACCAGGGGCCCCGGGACGTACATCGTCCGGGCCGGGCCGGCGCTCCAGTACCGGCCGAGGCAGAACCCGTTGACCCACACGAGGCCCTTGGTCCACCCGTCGAGCCGCAGGAAGTGGTCCGCGCCGCCGGCGCTCGCGAACGTGCCGTGCGCCAGCACGGGCCCGGCGAAGGGTGCCCGAGCCGCCTCGGCCGGCACGGGCGACGCCGCCCGCAGCGCAGCCGCGACCCGCTCGGACAGCAGCTCGCCGTCGTCGAACCGCAGCGGCCGGACCGCCCAGCCGGTGAGCTCGCGCGTCGCGGTCCGGACCGGCCCGACCACGCCCTTCGGCTCGCCGATGCGCGGGCCGTAGTTGACGCGGCCCTGGTCCTCGACGAGCAGCGTCAGCTCGCCGGCACGCGACGGCAGCGGCACGCCGAACGTGTGGGACGCCCGGTCGAGCACGCCGACCGGCTCGCCGTCGAGCGCGACGAGCGCCCGGTCGCGCACCTCGTCGACGACGAGCACGGCGTCGTCGGCGGAGACCTGCGTCCGGTACAGCACGAACCCGTCCCACGCACCGACGTCGTCGTGCGTCGGGGCGCGGTCGAACGAGCGCTCCTCGCCGAGCAGCGGCACGACGTCGGCGAGCGGCACGCGCCGGTCGAGCGTCACGGTCAGCTCGGGCGCGGCGGACGCGGGGCCGGGCACCTCCTCGGGCACCGGCGCGTGGCGCGCGATGACGTCGCGCACGGCGAAGTACTTGGCGGTCGGCGCGCCGTGCTCGGACAGCGGCGCGTCGTAGTCGTACGACGTGGTGATCGGCCGGTACACGCCCTTGTCGTTGGCGCCGGAGGTCAGGCCGAAGTTCGTGCCGCCGTGGAACATGTAGAGGTTGACCGACGCGCCCGCCGCGAGCAGGTCCTCCAGGTCGCCCGCGTTGGCCTCGGGCGGCGTGGTGTGGTGGTGGAGCCCCGCGCTGTCGAACCAGCCGTCCCAGAACTCCATGCACATGAGCGGCCCGGTGGGCTGGTGCTTGCGCAGGATCGCGAGGCGCTCGGTGGCGCGCGAGCCGAAGTTCGCCGTCTTGTGCAGCTCGGGCAGGCTCCCGCGGGACAGATGCTCGTCGTTCGCCTGGTCGCTCGTGAAGAGCGGGACGTCGACACCCTGGGCGCGGATCATGTCGACGAGCGCGCGCAGGTACCGCTCGCGCTCGCTCGGGGAGTCGTCCCCGTAGGCGCCGTACTCGTTCTCGACCTGGACCATGAGCACGGGCCCGCCCGCCGTGACCTGACGCCCGGCGACGATCGGCAGGAGCGCGGCGTAGTACTCGCCGATCGCCTCGAGGAACCGCGGCTCCGCACGGCGCACGCCGACGTCCGGGTCCGCGAACAGCCACGCCGGCAGGCCGCCGCCCGTCCACTCCGCGCAGATGTACGGTCCGGGACGCACGATCGCGTGCATGCCCTCCGCCGCCACGAGGTCGAGGAACCGCGCCAGGTCCCGGCGCCCGGTGGTGTCGAAGACGCCGCGCTCGGGGGAGTGGACGTTCCAGGCCACGTACGTCTCGATCGTGTTCAGGCCGAGCAGCCGCGCCTTGCGGATGCGGTCCGCCCACTGGTCGGGGTGCACGCGGAAGTAGTGCAGCGCCCCGCTGACGATCTGCAGCGGGCGGCCGTCGAGGAGGAAGTCCTCGGGGCCGATGGCGAACGAGGGCATGGCGTCGAGTGCCTTTCGGGGTCGCTGTGGTGGTGCACGACGGCGGAGCCCCGGCCGGTGTGGGCCGGGGCTCCGCGCGGGGGTCACTCGGAGACGGTGAAGCCCTGGTCGCTGCCGTAGGTGACGATGGCGTCCTGCCAGGCCGCGAGGCCGTCGACGAGCGTCGTCGAGCCCGTGTACGCCTGGCCGACCGTGTCGGGGTAGATGCTGTTGGCGTACGCCTGGTAGGGCAGGTACTGCCAGCCCTCGACGACGTTCGTCGCCGACTCCGACAGGACCTCGTTGATCTTCTGGCCGCCGAAGTACTCGGACTCGTAGCCGAGGAACTCGTCGGACTGGAGGTCGGCCACGGTCGTCGGGAACGCGCCGCCGTCGATCCGGATCTGCACGCCGTCGCCCACGCTGGCGTACTCGAGGAAGGCGTAGGCCAGCGCCTTCTTGTCGCTCGCCTCCGTGACGGTCAGCGAGCTGCCGCCGTTCTCGGCGGTGGCGGTCTCGCCCTCGGTCCACTGCGGCATCGGGGCCACGCGCCAGTCGCCCGCCGCGTTCGGGGCGCCGGACTCCATGTTGCCCGGCATCCACGCGCCCGTGACGAGCGTCGCGATGGTGCCGTTGTCCATCGCCTGGAACCACTCGTCGGTCCAGCCGGGGATGTCGGCGAGCAGGCCCTCGTCGATCATGGGCTGCCACGTCTCGGCGAAGCGCGTCGAGCCCTCGTCGGCGAGGTTCACCGTGACGTCGGTGCCGTCCACGGTGAACGGCGCGCCGCCCGCCTGCCAGATCAGGCTCGTGGTGAAGCCGGCGTCGCCCGTGTCGGCGGCGATGTAGGCCTCGGGGTCCGCCGCGTGCAGGTCCCGCGCGGCCTGCACGTACTCGTCCCAGGTGGTCGGCACCTCGATGCCGTGCTCGTCGAAGACGGTCTTGTTGTAGAACATCGCCATCGGGCCGGAGTCGAGGGGCAGGCCCCAGACGCCGCCGCCCTGCGACACCGCGCCCCACGGCCCGGGGGTGAACTGGTCGGACAGCTCGTCCGCGCCGAACGCCGTGAGGTCGGCGAGGGACTCGCCGATCGAGAACTGGGAGACGGCGTAGTACTCGACCTGTGCGAGGTCGGGCACGCCCGAGCCGGCCGAGATGGCGTTCTGCAGCGCGATGTAGTGGTCGTTGCCGGTGCCGACGTTGGCGACCTCGACGTTGACGTTCGGGTACTCCTCCATGAACGCGTCGGCCACGTCCTGGATCGTCGGGTCCCAGGCCCAGACGAGCAGGTCCCCGCCTTCCTCGAGGGCGGCGGCGACGTCGTCCGGGCTGCCGGCGGCCTGG
>JAPSLQ010000335.1 GCA_031180595.1 Isoptericola sp.
GGCAGATCGTGCCGTCGGTGCCGAAGTACATGAAGCCGCCGAAGATCCGGTCGGTCACGGCCGAGTTGTACGTCGAGTAGGTCTCGGGGGTGTTGCTGTTGTAGCCGAGGAACTCGTCCTCGCCGACCGAGTAGGAGACGTTCCCGTCCGCGGTGGTGACCTCACCGATGTCTGCCTTGCACGGGGTGTCCGCACCGGCCGACTCCGTCGTCGACCCGGTCGGGGTGGCCTCGGTCTCTTCCTGGTTGCCAGCGGGGCTGGAGCATGCCGAGAAGAGCAGTGCCCCGGTGGCGGCCGCCGCGATGGCGGCGCCTGCACGCCTGATCTTCAATGTTCCTCCTCAGGGAGGGCCCTCCCGCGAGCCGGCCGCACCGCGAGGCGTGACCGACGTCTCACGCGGAGAACCGTGGTGTTCGCCACACCGTACCCACGCGCCCCGGCACTCATGGCCCCCAAGGCCCGTTCCCGCGGCGATCGTTACCGACTTGATATTGCGCCGAAGCAACGTTGTCGATCATGGACCGCCGTGGGAAACACGGAAGAAACATGGCTGAGCCGGACATTTTCCGCCCGGCATGCGCCGGGTCCGTCGTTCACCCGGCGCAGCGGGCCCGCGAAAATCATCGACCCGCGCCCGGCACCGACCGAGCGACCTCAGCGGCGTGCGACCACGACGAGCTCCCCGACGCCCTGGCCGACCGGCTCGCCGTGCCACCCGCCGTGGACGTGCTCGACGACGAAGCCGGCCCGCGCCAGGTCGTCGCGGAGGCGCTGCTCCGACCGGAAGGCGAGCGACGCCGTCATGACCTCGTGGGCGCCGTCCGGGAACAGCCCGTGGTCCTCGAAGGTGACGATGCCTTCGGCGACGCGCGTGACCTCGTACCAGCTGTCGACCCGCGTGCCGTCGGCCAGCACCGTCTCGCCGCGCGACTCCTTCGGGTTCCACCTCTCCCAGGCCCGCGCCTCGGGGTCGCGCGAGTCGAACGCGAGCACGCCTCCGGGCGCGAGCACGCGGTGCAGGTCCGTGAGCGTCGCGGCCCACTCCTCGGCGCCCACGATCGCCTGGGCGACGTGGCCCGTCATGAGCGCGACGTCGAACACCGCCTCCTGCAGCAGCACCGACGACGTGCCGACGAGCCAGCCGACCTTCTCGCCGTGCGGCTTGCGCGCGGCCGCCTCGAGAGCACCGACGTCGGGGTCCACGCCGGTGACCTGGTGCCCCGCGGCGGCGAGCGCCGTGGTGAGGCGTCCCGTGCCGCAGCCGAGGTCGAGGATCCGGCGACGCGGTCGCTCGTTCGCGAGCGTGAGGAAGAAGTCGTCGTCGGCGGCCCACGTGTTCTCGGCGTCGTACCAGGCCGCGCGCTGCTCGTCGGTCAGTCCCATAGGACCTGCGTACCCGATGCGGGGCGGGCGGTGCCAGGCCTTTCGCGCCGAGCATGTCGCACCCACCGGTCAGGATGGGGGCATGCCCGGGCTGAGCGTCGTCTTCTACCGCAGCATGAACCTCGGCCAGCCGCGCAGCCCCGACCGCGCGGGTCTCGAGGCGGCGCTCGACGAGGCCGGCGGGCACGACGTGCGGTCGTTCCAGACGAACGGGACGGCGCTGCTCCGCGCGGACGACCCCGCCGCGGTCGTCGCGGCCGCGGCCGGCACGCTCGCCGAGCGGTGGGGCTACACCGACGCAGGACTCGTCCGGCCGCTGGCGCTGCTCGCGGACATCCTTCGCACCGACCCGTTCGACGGCTCCCGTGACGAGCGGACCTACCGGGAGACCTTC
>JAPSLQ010000071.1 GCA_031180595.1 Isoptericola sp.
GAGCCGCCGCTGCCGTGGCCGGCCCGGCCGCCCTACGGCCTGCTCGCCGCCGGCGCCGTGGCGCTGCTGCCGCCGTGGGCGCGCACCGCTCTCGACGTCGAGACGTGGTTCAGCCGGACCCTCGGCGGCCCTGCCGGTGCGGTCGCCGTGCGAGCGGTGCGCTGGGGGATGGGCACCTCGGAGCGCCGCAGCGCCACACGGTGAGGCTCAGCGCGAGCCCACGACGGCGGCGTCGAGGAGACGGATCGGCTCCCACGCGCCGTCCTCGCTGTTCGCCACCACGGCCAGCGTGACGTCCTGGGCGGGGTAGTGCCGCACGATCGCGCTCGCCCCGGCGTTGATGCCGTCCTTGTACAGGGAGCGGACCTCGCCGTCGGAGGTCACCTCGATCTCGAGCCCGAACGCGTGGTGCACGGCGGCGGTCTCGCCGGGGTCGGCGTCGTCGACGGTGTGGTGCAGCGCCTGCGGGGTGAGGAACGCCTCCGTCGAGGCGGGCGAGAGCAGCCGGCCGCCGCGGACGGCGTCGAAGAAGCGCACGAGGTCCGACGCCGTGACGTGGGCCCCGCCGTCGGGCGAGCCGATCGGTGGGTAGGAGTAGATGTTCTGGCGCCACCCGGTGATGGGCCCGTCCGCCGCGTCCTCGTCGGGGGAGTCGGCCGATGGGGCACGCACCGGGTCCCAGCCCTCCGCGACGTCGGGGACGGCGTCGCGCATGTGGAAGAAGCCGGAGTCGGTCATGCCGGCCCGTCCGAAGACGTCGCCGACGACGACCTCGCGGTACCGCCGGCCGGTGACGCGCTCGAGCGCGAGCCCCAGCAGGATGTAGCCGACGTTGCAGTACCGGCACCCCTCGCCCGGCGCGAAGACCGGCGGCTTGTGGACGAACTGCGGCAGGAAGTCCGCCGTCTCGGTGACCAGGTAGCTGGTGCGCTCGAGCCAGATCGCCTCGTACGACTCGCCGGCCTCCTCGTCGGCGTCGTCGGCGATCCCGGACGTGTGGCTCAGCAGGTGCCGCAGGGTGACGGCGGGCGAGATGGTCGTGCCGGCCAGGTCGACGTAGTCATGGATGGACCCGTCCAGCTCGAGCGCGCCCGCGTCGACCTGCTGCAGCACGGCGACGGAGGTGAAGAGCTTGGTCACGGACGCGACGTCGAACCGCATGCCCGGGTGCATCGGGACGCCCCAGCGGCGGCTCGCGGTGCCGTGCGCCGAGGCCAGCAGCACGTCTGCGCCGCGCCGGACGTGCACGACCCCGGAGAACGCGTCGTCGCGCGCCAGCTTCTCGAGCTCCTCGCGCGTACCGTGCAGCCGGTTCTCGAGCCGGTCCATCGTCGTTCCTCACGTCGGGGTCGTCGGTCATCGACCCTAGGCCGGGGCCGCGCCGCGATCCCAGCTCATTGCGGCCCGACGGCGCGCCGCAGCACGAAGAAGAACGGCGTGGGCATGCCGCGCATCTCCATGAGCCCGAGCAGGGTGCCGGCGCCGACCGTGCGGAAGACGTCGTCGACCGGAAGCGCGTCGTAGGTCATGGTGGCGGTCACGACGCCGCGGTGCTCGGTCATGCGCAGGCGCGCGCGGGGCCGCGTCGTGGTCAGGAGCGGGAGCGCGGCGCGGAAGCCCCGCACGACGACCGGGTTGCGCAGCACCGCGGGCCGGCGCAGCAGCGCCGGCGGAGCGAAGCGCGGGTCGACGGCGACCACGCCCCCGCGGCGGTCGCGGAACAGCAGCGGGTGGGCGTCACCCGCGGAGTCGAACCGCTTGCCGTACCAGCCGAGCTCTTCCAGCAGCCCGTCGAAGGGGTGCCCGGTACGCAGGCCGGAGCCTCGCCACTCGCCGAGCACGTCCTCGACGCGCACCGGCGGCAGCCCGTCGAAGAACGCGAGTGCCTCGGGGGTGCTCGTCCCCGCGCGCTCGAGAGCGGCGAGGCGCTCGACGGCGGACCCGCTCACGGCCCGACGTCCCCGTCGACGTAGAACCACGCGCCGTCGTCGCGCACGAACCGGCTGACCTCGTGGAGCCGTCCGCGCTCGCCGGTGGCGGCGTCGCGGAAGTGTGCGGCGAACTCGACCTCGCCCGCGTCGTCGAACGGGCCGCCGGCACGGGTGGCCAGCACGTCGAGCCGCCGCCAGACCTGGTCCGGGTCGAGCTCGAGGGACCGCGGGCGGGTGCGAGGGTGCCACGTCGCGAGCAGGTACGGGGCGTCACCGACGGCGAACGCGCTGTAGCGGGAGCGCATGAGCGCCTCGGCGGTGGGGGCGCTGCGATCGCGCCGGTGCAGCGGGCCGCAGCACGCACCGTAGGTCTCGCCGGAGAGGCACGGACAGCGGTCGGTGTCGTCCACAGCCTCATTCTCACGGCACGACCACCGGTCGCAGGGCGGCTACGCGCTCGGCGCGGTCACCCGGACGCCGCCGTGCGTCGCCGTGTCCCTGCCCGGCCTGCCCGCACCGTGCGAAATCTCACCAGGGTGCGGGCAGGCCGGTCAGGCGCGCGGACGGGTCAGGCGGTGTCGGTGGCCTCGTCGGCCTCGTCGGCCTCGTCGGCCTCGTCGGTCTCGGCGGCCTCGACGGCCGCGACCTGCTTCTGGACCGCGCGGATCCGCGACACGTCGAGCTTCTCGCTGCGGTCGAAACGGTAGATCCCGTTCTGCTCCTGGAACACGTCGGTGAGCTGCGTGTAGCAGTAGCCGAACATGAGCGGGTCACCGAGCAGCACGCCCGTGAGGCCCGCGAAGCGCGCGTGGAACTCCTCCTCGTCGGCGACGCGCTGGCCGTAGCCCCACGACTCGTCGATCGCGTCCCCTGCCGCGTCGGCCGCCTCCTCCGGGTTCCACCAGATGCCGCCGTACTCGCTGACGAAGTACGGCTGCCCGCGGTACGGCAGCGACCACGCCGCGCCGTCCTCGCGCCGGTTCGCCCACGGCGCACCGTCCGCGAGCCCGCGGAGGAGCTCGGCGAACCGCTCGACGTCCTGCTCGTACAGGTGGGAGTCCCACACGTCGGTCTCGAGGACCCGGTGGGAGTAGCCGCTCGCGTCGATCACCGGCCGCGTCGGGTCCGCGAGCTTCGTCGCGAGGAACATCGCGCGCGTGACGTCGTCGAGCACCGTGATGCGGTCATGGAGGTCCTGGAAGGTCTCGTTGAGCGGGCACCACCCCACGATCGAGGGGTGCGAGTGGTCGCGCTCGAGCGCCTCGAGCCACTGCGCGACGAACGAGGCCGTCGGCTTCTGGTAGTCGCCCCGGGTGCCCTGGCCGGACGCCCCCCAGTCGCCGAACTCTCCCCACACGAGGTAGCCGAGGCGGTCGGCGTGGAACAGGTACCGCTCCTCGAAGACCTTCTGGTGCAGGCGCGCACCGTTGAAGCCCGCCGCCAGGCCGAGCTCGATGTCGCGCACGAGCGCCGCGTCTGTCGGCGCGGTCATGAGCGACTCCGGCCAGTAGCCCTGGTCCAGCACGAGCCGCTGGAAGACGGCCTCGCCGTTGATGCGCAGCGCCTTGCCGTCGATCGACACGGACCGCAGGCCCGCGTACGACCGGACTGAGTCGACGACGTCGCCCGCGGCGTCGCGGATCTCGACGAGCACGCCGTAGAGGTTCGGCTCGCCCGGTCCCCACAGGCGCACGCGCTCCTCGGGCACGACGACGCGCAGCGCGGGCGCGAGGTCGAGGTCCGCCCGGGCGGTGGCGCGCGCCACCTCGCCGTCGGCGTCGGTCACCGTCACGGAGACGGTGTGGCCCCGGCGGTTCGCGGAGAGCGGCACGACGACGTCGAACGCCGAGCTCGCGACGTCGGGCGTGATACGGGGGCGGCGGGCGTGCACGGCCGGCACCGGCTCCATCCACACGGTCTGCCAGATCCCGGTCGTGCGCGTGTAGTTGCAGTGCGAGTTCGCGTACCACGTCGCCTGCTTTCCGCGCGCCTGGACGGCGTCCCGGGGGTCGCGCGCCCGCACGACGACGGTCACCGTGTCCCCGGCGCGGGCGAGGCCGTGCAGGTCGGCGCTGAACGGCGTGAACCCGCCGCGGTGACGCACCACCTCGACGCCGTCCACCCACACCGTCGTGTCGTGGTCGACTGCGCCGAAGTGCAGCAGGACGTGGTGATCGTCGCCGACCGCCGCCCACTCGGCGGGGATCGTCACCTCCCGGCGGTACCAGACGGCCTCGAGGAAGTCGGTGTTCCCGACGCCGGAGAGCTCCGACTCCGGGGCGAACGGGACGGTGATCGACCCCGTGAGCGGTCGCTCGCGCAGGCCGCGCTCGAGCCCGGAGTCGCCCTGGTCGATCTCGAACTCCCATTCGCCGTTGAGGTTGAGCCAGCGCTCGCGGACCGCCTGGGGCCGCGGGTACTCGGGTCGCGGGATGTCGTGGGCCGTCGGTGCGCTCGGGGGGTCGAGGAGCTCGAGTGGCAGCGGCTGGGTCATGAGCGTCTCCATCGCGGTCGCCGGTGATCGGTGGTCAGGATGATTCAACCTCGCACTCGCGAAGAATGACCACGTCCACCGAGCGAGGTGGCGAGGCTGCGATCCTCCGCGGCAGATCGGGCACATGCCGGCGGGATCGCTGCTCTGCTCGGGCAGCGTGGGCCAGGAGGCCGGCCCGGACCTGACTCGTCCACCCGTCGACGGCCCTCCCGGGCGGCCGCTACGCGCTCGGCGCGGTCTCGCCGTCGAGCCGCTCGCCGGCCCGTTCGACCGAGTGCTCGGCGAGCGACCCGAGCGGCGTGGTGAAGCGCTCCTCCACGAGCGCGACGACGAGCGCGAGCAGCACCAGCCCGGCGCTCGCGAGCGGCACGGCCCGCACGCCGACGATCGCCACGAGCGCCGCGCCGAGCCCGGACCCACCCGCGATCCCGAGGTTGAACAGCGAGGACGACAGCGCCATGCCCATGTTCGTCGAGCGCGGGGCGACGAGCATGACGCGGTGCGAGAGCACGGGCGGCACGGTCGAGAACGCCATCCCGAAGAGGGCCAGCGCCGCGACGGCCGCGACCCGGTGCTCGCCGAGCACCCACAGCGCGACCTGGGCGAGCGTCAGGAGGCCGAGCGCCACGATGAGGGCGCCGACCGGCCGCCGGTCGAGGAACCGCCCGATGATCAGCGCGCCCGCGACGCCTGCGGCGCCCTGGATGAGCAGCAGCCGCGGCATGTCGGACTGCACGTACCCGGCGACCTCGATGAGGTACTGCGTGACGAAGGTGATGATGCCGAACGCCCCGGTCACCACGAGCACCGTGATGGTGAGGTCGAACCCGAACCGCCGCGCGCTCGGGAAGGGCGCCCTGCTCGCGCCGCCCTCGGCGGGCGGCAGCGTGGGGAAGAGCGCGAGGACGACGAACGTCACGACGAGCGACAGCCCCGCGACCGCCAGGAACGTCACGCGCCACGACGTGTGCTCGCCGAGCCACGTGCCCAGCGGGACGCCGATGACGGGCGCGAGCGAGTTCCCGACGGCGAGGCGCGCCATGACCTTGCCGCGCACGAGGGGCGGGAAGAGCCCCGTGGTCGCGGGCACGACGGCGACCCAGAACAACGCCTGGGCGGACGCCGTGACGAGCCGTGCGGCCATCAGCTGCTCGTAGCTCGGCGCGAGCGCGGCCCACAGCGTCGAGACGGCGGCCAGCCCCGCGCACCCGGCCAGCACCCACCGCCGGGGGACGCCCCGTGTCCAGTGGGCGAGCGGCACCGAGGCGACGAGCACGACGAGGGCGTAGCCCGTCACGAGCAGGCCGATCTGCGACGTCGAGCGGCTCAGGTCGGGCGCCATGAGCGTCAGGAGCCCGGACGGCAGCGACTCGACGGTCACGAAGAGGAAGGTCGACAGCGCCATCGCGACGAGGATGATCGTCGCGCGGCGCTGGTCTACGGGGAGCCGCGTCGGCGGAAGGGTGTGGGTCATGGCGATCGAAACGATTCTACGGTGGCGTGGGCGCCGTGCCGACCTACGCTCGGAGCGTGCCCACGCTGCTGGAGATCGCCGACGAGCTCTACGGACTCGAGCCCGGGGAGTTCATCGGCGCCCGCGACGCGCGCGTCAAGGAGCTGCGGGGGTCCGACGACGACGGGCTCGCGCGTGAGGTCAAGGCGCTGCGCAAGCCCTCGACGGCGGCGTGGGTCGTCGACCTGCTCGTGCGGCGCGAGACCGCGCAGGTCGAGCAGGTCATCGAGCTCGGCGCGCAGTTCCGCGAGGCGCAGCAGGGGATGGACGGCGCGCAGCTGCGCGAGCTCACGCGGCAGCGCCGGAAGCTCACCGCGGCCGTCACGGCCCGCGCCCGCGAGCTCGCGGAGGAGCACGACGTCGCGGTGAGCGACGCCGTCGCGGCGCAGGTCGAGGCCACGCTCACCGCGGCGATGATCGACCCCGAGGCCGCGCGCGCCGTGCGCAGCGGGCTGCTCGTCGGCACGCTCGAGGCGACCGGGTTCTCGCCGGTCGACGCCGCGTCCGCCGTCGCCGCGCCCGACGCGCTCGGGTTCGAGCCGCTGCCCGACGACGACGCACCGCGCCGGCACCTGCGCGCCGTCCCCGACCTGCCGGACGGCGGCACCCGCTCGCGGGGGACCGGCACGGCGTCGGGGGCGCGCGGGGCGAAGGTGGCCGAGAAGGAGTCGCGTGCCGAGAAGCGCGAGCGCGAGGCCCGGGAGGCCGCGGCCCGGGCGCTCGAGGAGGCCCGCGAGGACCTGGCGGAGTTCGAGGAGGACGTCGCCGTGGCCGAGTCCGAGCGGGACGAGGCCGAGGCCGAGGTGGCGCGCATCGAGGACGAGGCCAGCGCCGTCGACGACGAGCGGGAGGAGCTGCGCCGGCGGCTCGCCGAGCTCGACGACCAGGCGCGGCGCCTCGAGGTCGACCTGCGCGGTGCGGTCAAGGTCCGCAAGCGGACGGAGCGCACGCTCGCGGACGCCACACGCCGCCGGGACGAGGCGGCCGAGCGCGTCCGCGAGCTCGAGTAGCGCCCGGAGCCGTCCGCCCGGTGCACGACGGCGGCGCCGGGCACGCGCACCGCAGGATCGGCGATCCGCGCCCTCACGGGTTCTCCCCGAGCGTGCGTCGGAGTCCCGACATGGCGTCGTAGGTGTGCTTGAAGCTCGTGGTGACGTTGCCCGCGTCGGGTGCGAGCTCCGCCCGCTGCGCCAGCGCCTCCGGCCCCGAAGCACCGCGGCCCACGTCGTGCTGCACAGCGGCCTCGACCGCCGCGCCGGCGAACCGCTCCCTGAGAGCGGCCTCGTTCGCCAGCACGGCGTCCCGCACCGGCTCCAGCCGGTCCGGAAGGAACCCGTCGAGCGCGGTGCCGGCCGCCGTCGTCGCCGACGTCGAGACGACCGGCGAGACGGGCACCTTGGCCACCGCGACGGAGCCGAGGAACATCGCGGCCGACGCCGCACCGTCGATCGCGGCCTGCTCGCGCTCGGCCGCGCGGATGGTCGCGACCTGGAGCGCCCCGGCGAGCGCACCCGCGTCGCGCAGGCTCTCCTCGACGACGTTGTTCTGGTCGCCCTCCCCGATGCCGTCCGGCGCTGCCGACCCGAATGCGAGGTCGAGCATCGCGTCGTGGTACCGGTCGGCCGCGCCGAGCCAGGCCGCGCCCGCGGCCTCCGTGCGCGAGGTCGCGGCGACGACGTCCCGCAGCGCGAAGGCGTCGAGGTCGGGCTGGACGACGACGGGCAGCTCCTGGACGACGCCCTGGGCCAGCGTGAAGTCGTCGAGGACGTCCGGCGGACGCGGCGGTGCGCCGTCGTCCGAGTCGAGCACCACGTCGCCGAACACCGGCACGTACGGCTCGTACGCCCGCGCGATGCGCGTGCTCGCGAGGTCCGACGGCGGCACCGGCCCGCCGAGCAGCCCGCGCGGGAGCTCGTGCGTCGCGTGCGAGACGAGCAGCGCCGCCCGCGCCTGGTGCGAGCGGGAGGCCGACCCGGATCCCACGACCACCGCGGCCGCGAGCGCCCCGGCGACGGCCGCGCCGCCGTCGGGCCAGCCGTCGGGCGGCGCGATGCCGAACCATGCGTGCGCGCGCTCCGCGGCCAGCGCCGGGTCGGCCGGGGCGAGGTGCTCGAACGCGTCGCGGGGGTGCATCAGCAGTCCCGTGGCGACCGCCGTGGTCACGGGCTCGGTCCACACCAGGTCCACCGGGTCGTGCGGGCGCCTCGTGCGCCGCTCCGCGAGCGCGTCGGCCGCGGCGCGGTGCACCGCACCCGGGACCGCCGGCGCGAGCAGCAGCGCGGCGAGCGCCGCGCGGCCGTCCAGGCCGAGGTCCGAGCCGCCGAGACCCTCGACGACCCCGCGGCCGAACGCCTCGAGCTCCTCGGGCGTGGCCGTCGCCGCCCACACCCGGACGCCGGTGCCCAGGGCACCGGCCAGCGCGTCGTCGACGGGTCTCACCCCGAGCGCCCGGTACAGCTCCTCAGGCGTGACCTCACCCCAGAACGCCGCCCAGAAGGCGTGGTCACCGGGCGCCTCCGAGAGGATCCGCCGCAGCTCGGCGCGTGCGGCGGCCCGCTCGCGCTCGCGGGGCGCGGCCGCCGTGGACGCGAGGGCCGCCGCGTGCAGTCCTTCCTGCCACGCCGCCGCGACCTGGCTCACGCTCCTCCCGGCGGCCGCGCCTGCGGCGACGACCCGGACGTCGGCCAGCACGCCGAGCAGGGTCGCCGCCCGGGCCGAGGCGGCGGCCTTGGCGTCGCGGGCACAGCGCCACCGGGCCTCGGCCGCGAGCGCGTCGGCCCGCGCGTCCGCCGCCGCCCGCCCTGCCATCGCGACGCGCAGCGCCGCGCCCACAGGGTCGGGCAGGACGCCGTTCCACGTGGAACGGCGCGCCTCGTCGGCGTCGGCCAGGGCCTGGCGCTCGCGGTCGAGCGCCTCGGACCGCCGGGCGACGGCGAGCAGCGCGGCGTCCTGCTGCTCCGCCAGCACACGCGCGTGCTCGCGCAGCGCGGCCGAGGCCCCCGCGAGCACGTCCGCGCACGTGCCGAGGTGCGCCCCGACGTCGGCCAGCAGCTGCCGACCGGCAGTGACGGCACCGCTGCGCTGCGCCTCGAGTGCGGCGCCGATCCCGAGCACCCGCGCCCGGGCCTCCTCCAGCACCGTGGCGGCGCGCGCCGCCACGGTCGCCACCGACTCCAGGCGTGCGGGCGAGCCCGTGAGCGGGGTGAACTCGACGTCGTGCATCAGAGGGCCCGGTCCGTCCCCGGGTCGCGAGCGACCGGCAGCGCAGGGAGCAGCATGCCGGCGAAGCCCTCGGCCGTGAGCCCCTCCGCGTCCTCGAACACCGCTGCGGCCCGGCCGAGCGCGGCCCCCAGCGCGTCGAGCGTCGCGGTCAGCGCCTCGTGCGTCGGCGCCCACGCCGCGAACAGCTCGCCGACGGCCGCGGCCAGCGCCGCGTCGCCCGCCGCGCGCGCGTCGTCCGGCCCGACGGCGGTGCGTGCGTCCGCGAGCACCGCCCCGGACGCGCGGAGCTGCGCGGCGGCGGCCGTGAGCGCCTCGGTGTCGAGGTCGAGGTACGCCATGGGCGACGACGGTAGTGCGGGCGGCGAGAGGTGCGCCGACGTTGTCCACAGGCCTGGGGGCGAGCGGCGAGACCGGTGGAGAACCAGGGTCCCGTGCCGAGGAAGGCGCCGTATCGTGGGGACATGCACCCGGCGACAGAGGCGTCTCCGGTCGACGCCGGACGGGACGCGCTCGCCCGCGGCGCGTGGTCGGACGCTCGCGCCGCGTTCGAGGGTGCGCTGGCGTCGGCCGCCGAGGACGGCGATCCCGGACGGCTCGCCGCGGCCTACGAGGGCCTGGCGTGGGCGGCGATGTGGCTGCTCGACGTCGACACGCTCTTCGACGCGCGCCTGCAGGCCTACCGGCACTACCGGGCCGCGGGTGACCGCGCGGGAGCCGCACGCGCGGCCATGTGGCTCGGGTCCGACCACGACGACTTCCACGGCGACGTGGGCGCCGCGGACGGCTGGTACCGGAGGGCGCGCCGCCTGCTCCACGGGCGCGCCGCGTCACCGGAGCACGCGTGGCTCGCGGTCCTCGAGGCCAGCCATCTCGTGGGAGGGGCGGGTGACGCGGTGGAGGCCCGCCGCCTCGGCGCCATCGCGACCCAGATCGGGCAGGCGGCCGACGACCCGCAGCTCGAGCTCATCGGCCTCGCGACCGAGGGTCGCGCGCTCGTGGCGCAGGGCGACGTCGCAGGCGGTGTCGCCCTGCTCGACGAGGCGGCCGCGGTGGCCCAGGCCGAGCAGGTGGCGCACTCGGTCGCCCTGGCGTGGTCGTTCTGCTACCTCATCAGCGCGTGCGAGCTGCTGTACGACTACGAGCGGGCGGCGCAGTGGTGCGCACGCGCCGAGGAGATCGCGCGGCGCCAGGGACTGCCGTTCATGTGGGGGCTGTGCCGCACCCGGTACGCGGGGGTGCTCGTGATGCAGGGCGAGTGGGCGGCGGCCGAGGGCCAGCTCGACGAGGCCGTCGACGCCCTGCGGCGCACACGCCCGCACTGGTCGGGCGAGGCGACGCTGCGGCTCGGTGAGCTGCGCCGCCGCCAGGGCCGGCTCGCCGAGGCGCGAGAGCTGTTCGCACAGGTGGAGCAGGAGCCGGAGGCTCTGGCCGGCCTCGGCCGCATCGCGCTCGACGGCGGCGACGCCGTGCGTGCGCGCGAGCTCGCCGAGCACGCGCTGCGCACGCTGGCGGACACGTGCCGCACCGAGCGCGCGGGCTCGCTGCAGCTCCTCGCCGAGGCGTGCGCCGCGCTCGGCGACCTCGACGGCGCACGCGGAGTCCTCGCCGAGCTGGACGCCTTGGCGGTCACGACCCGCACCGGTTCGATCGCGGTCCTCGCGGCGTTCGCGGGCGGGGTCACCGCCGCGGCCGCCGGGCACCTCGACGACGCCCGCCGGCGGTTCGAGGACGCCGTGACCGCGGCCGAGCGCGCCCGCCTGCCGTACGAGGCCGCCCGGGCGCGGCTCGAGCTCGCCGCCGTCCTGGACCGGCTGGGCCGCACCGACGCGGCGGGCGAGATCGCAGCCCGCGCTCGCGACGAGCTGCGCCGGCTGGGCGCCGACGTCGAGTCGGGCCGCGCCGGCGTGCTCGCGGCCCGCGCCGGCGGTCTCCGCCTGACGCCACGGGAGCGGGAGGTGCTCACGCTCGTGGCACGAGGCCTCGGCGACCGCGAGATCGCCGCTGAGCTCGTGCTCAGCGAGCACACGGTCCACCGGCACGTGGCCAACGTGCTCGCCCGGCTGGACTGCCCGACGCGCGCGGCGGCGGTCGCGCGGGCGACCGCCGCCGGGCTCATCATCCCGAGGCCGTGAGCACGTACAGCGTGTTGATCGGGTCGTCGATCTCCATGCGCCGGACGTCGGTGAACCCCGCGGCCTGAGCGAGCTCGGTGAGCAGCGCCTGCGGAAGACCCGCCGTCCCGAGCCCCGCACCGCCGTCGTGCAGCGAGACCGGCAGGCAGTACTGCAGGCTCAGCCCGTAGACCATCGCGGCGCCCGGACCGACGTTCTCGGCCGGGTCGTCGGGCACGGCGACGTCGACGACGACCAGCCGCCCGCCCGGCACGAGCGCGTCGTGGACCGAGCCCAGGATCGCCGCGGGGTCGCGCGAGTCGTGCAGCACGTCGAACACCGTCACGACGTCGAACCGCCCGGGCAGCCCGTGGCTCGCGTCGACGACGTCGAACCGCACGCGGTCGGCGACCCCTGCCTCGGCCGCACGTCGTCGGGCCGTCTCGACCGCGGGCGCGTAGATGTCGTAGCCGACGAGTCGTGCGTCGGGGAACGCCTCGGCCAGCCGGAGCAGCGCGTGACCCTGCCCGCAGCCGACGTCGCACAGCGAGCCACCGGCGCGCAGGACCTCCTCGAGCTCGGGGAGCCGCGGCAGCCACTGCTGAACCAGCCCGTTGACGAACCACGGCGCGGTGAGCCGCTCGATCGACGCCTGCGCCTCCGGGAAGGCGTCCTGCGCCAGCCCTTCGCCGGTGCCGAACGCGTCGAGCAGGCGGCCGAAGCCGTCGCCGTAGCTGGTCGAGTAGTCGTAGAAGGCGCTCGCGGCGAAGGCCGGACCTCCCTCCTCGGCGAGCACCGGCACGTGGTGGGCAGGCATCGAGAAGGTGCCCGACGCCGGGTCACGCTCCAGGTATCCCGCCGCCGTCATGCCGAGCGCCCACTCGCGGACGTACCGCTCGGCGAGCTGCGTGCGAGCGGCGAGCTCGCGGCTCGTCGCCGGGCCGCGCTCGGCCAGGTCGCGGAACAACCCGAGCCGGTCCCCGATGGCGGCCATGAAAACCGTGTGCGCTCCTGCCACGTCGCCGAAGACCTTCTCCGCGAACACCTCGACGGCGGCCCGGTCCAGGTCGGCCGCGGCCTGCGCATCGCGGCCCGCACTGGTGTCGGTGGTCATGGCTCCTCCTTCTGTCGTCGTCCGAGGAGTCCACCGTCCCGCCACCGGTGCCGGTGCCGCGTCGCCTCGGCGGGCCATCTTCAGGACGCGACGCCATGGCCCGTCCGGGCCACTCGGCGCCCGCCGGCTAGTCCCACCAGAGGCGGTACCAGTGGCCGCCCTGCTCCGACCCGTCGCCGTACTCGAAGCCCCACCAACGGCCGATCTCGTGCGGCGGCACGCCCATGTCGTCGACGCCGAGGTCGTGGGCGACGTACCGCACCAGGTGCTCGCACTGGCAGCCGGACGAGTGGTTGCCGTCCACGACCAGCTCGTCGTCGGTGCGCACGAGCACGCCCTCGACGGTCACCCGCTCGTCGCAGCGCCCCGGCCCGACGACGTAGCCGTGCGCCCGCAGCCGGTCCGGGTGGGCGACGATGGCGCGCAGCACCGCCCCGATCGTCGGGCCGTCGTTCTGCCGTTCCTCGGCGAGGTAGCCGGGGTCGAGCCGGTCGAGCAGCGTCTCGGCCGCCTCGGCGTCGAGGTCGCTGAAGCGGTAGAACGCTTGCGCGCCCAGCACGTCCTGGCGCAGCACCGGCTCGAGCGCCGCGTCGAGTCCCGCGTCGAGGAGCCAGCCGTGCCGTTCCTGGCACCAGGAGTCGTGCCGTGCGCCCGCGGCGGTGGCGATGTCACGCTCGAGCGTCCAGGCGGTGCGCAGGTCGACCAGGTCGGGGGAGACGAACCGGCGCCTCTCGAGCGCCGTCCGGGTGGTCATGGTCATACGGGCCCTCCGTCGGTGGGTCGGCGGCTCCGGACGGGCCGCCGCGTGCGTACGACGGTGCACCCGGCGCAGGTACCGGCGTCGGGCGGCGGGTGCGGGCTGTGGACCACGGCCGCCTGGGGGCGGGCCTCAGGCGGCAGTGGCACCATGGCGTGTCCGCTCTGCAAGAACCGACGTGACACCGACGCGTCAGCGGGCGCATGCTCGACACGCTGGACCACCCTCAGGAGGACGATGACCCGCCATCCCGCCGCACGCCCCGAGCCGCGCGCGTACCCCGAGACCCCGACCGACGAGCCCGTCAGCGACGAGCTGCTCGTCGTGACGCGCAAGCACTACGAGGCCGACGGTTCGGTCACGCCGCGCACGACGTACTACCGCCGGCCGGACCTCGTGAAGTACTCGGTGGGCGACGGCGTGCTCGAGGTGCAGCTCGCGGCGACCGACGACGCCCCGCCCACGACGCAGTACTTCCCGCTCACCGAGCTGTTCGGGTTCGCGGTCGAGGGCCCGACGGCGGAGTACGAGCGGGCGTTCGACGCCTGGACGCAGACGTCGTTCGGCGTCGACGCCGACACCTACCGGTCGATGCGGCGCAAGTCCAAGGGCGTGACCATGGCGGAGAAGATCCGGCTGCAGATCGCCGACGG
>JAPSLQ010000001.1 GCA_031180595.1 Isoptericola sp.
ACGAGGCGGCGACGTCGGACACCGTGCCCGTCCCGGACGCCGCCGAGCACACGGACCGCGGGGACGGTGAGAGCGGTGCGGACGGCGCGGAGATGCCGGACCTCACCCCGGCGCGCTGACCGGCGCGCTGACCGGCGCGTCGCGCACCGAGGGCCCGGCCGACTGCCCCGCAGGCGGCCGGGCCCTCCTGTCCGGCATCAGTCGTCGAGGACGAAGGTCACCTGGAGGTCGACCTGCCAGGCGACGATGCTGCCGTCCGACACCTCGACCTTCTGCTCCTTGACCCACGCGCCCGTGATGTTGCGCACCGTCGCGCTCGCGCGGTCGATACCCACGCGGATCGCGTCCTCGAAGCTCGTGTCGGAGCGTGCGGTGATCTCCGTGACGCGTGCGACCGTCCCTGCCATGCCGTCCTCCGATCGTCGTGGCCGCCGCGGGTCGCCGGCCGGTCCTCCGAGGATCGCCCCGAGCGGTGACGCTCGCCAGAGGGCGTCACGATGGAGGGATGGGGAGAGGCGCCGGCCTGCCGACGGGCGCCGGCGGCGTCGACGACGCGGTCACGGCCGCGCTGCGCGACGTCGACCGGCGCGGTTTCCTGCCGCGCGCACGCCAGCGCGCCGCGACCGACGACCGTCCCCTCGACATCGGCGAGGGGCAGACGTGCTCGCAGCCCTCCACGGTCTCGGCGATGCTGCGCCTGCTCGAGGTGCCCCGCGGTGCCCGGGTCCTCGACGTGGGCGCCGGCTCGGGGTGGACGACGGCGCTGCTCGCCCGTCTCGTCGGCCCGGAAGGTCAGGTCCTCGGCGTCGAGCGGCACGCGGACCTCGCCGCGTGGGGTGCCGCCAACGTGGCGCGCGCCGGCATGCCGTGGGCGCGGGTCGTCGTCGCGACGCCGGGCGTGCTCGGCGCACCGCGCGACGACGGGTGGGACCGCGTGCTCGTCTCGGCCGCGGCCGACCGGCTCCCCGGCGAGCTCGTGGACCAGGTGGCCCCCGGTGGACGGATGGTCATCCCGGTGCGGCACGCGATGGTGCTGGTCGAGCGGGACGCCCGGGGCGCGGTGCGCACGTCCGAGCACGGGACCTACTCGTTCGTGCCGCTGGTCCAGGACTGAGCCCACCCAGGCTCTTCGCAGGGCGTTCACGTCCCGTCCGGCGAGCGAACCTACGGTCCCGTAGGCTCGTCGTATCCGCACCATCGGGCAACCGCCCACCACGGCTGGGAAGTCGACGAAGACCAACCCCTGCGAGGCACGCATGACCACAACCACGACCCCGACGACCACGGCCGCCGAGCGTGTCGCCGGCGCCCCGTTCACCAGCTCCTACAGCGCCCTGTCCCAGAAGGTCCGGGAGGCCGGCCTGCTGCGGCGGGCCTACGGGTACTACCTGGCCATGGGCGCTGCGCTGACGCTCGCGCTCGGCGGGCTGGTGACGGCGTTCGTGCTGCTCGGGGACTCGTGGTTCCAGCTGCTCGTCGCCGCGGGCCTCGGCATCGTCCTGACCCAGCTCGCGTTCCTCGCGCACGAGGCGGCGCACCGCCAGGTCTTCGCGTCCGGACCCGTCAACGACCGCGTCGGCCGGCTGCTCGCCAACGCCGTCGTCGGCATCAGCTACTCGTGGTGGATGACCAAGCACACGCGGCACCACGCCAACCCGAACCACGTGAGCAAGGACCCCGACGTCGCGAACGACACGATCGTCTTCACGGAGGAGGGGGCGCGCGAGCACCGCGGCTTCATGGCGCTCCTCACGCGCTACCAGGGCTGGCTCTTCTTCCCCCTGCTCACGCTCGAGGGCCTGAACCTCCACGTCACGTCCGTCCGGTCCCAGCTCAAGGGTTCTCCGGCCGACCGGGGCGCCCGCGTCCGGGAGCTGGTGACGATCGGCCTGCGGCTCGCGCTCTACCTCGCGGTCGTCTTCTGGTGGCTCTCGCCCGGCCTCGCGTTCGCGTTCCTCGGCGTCCAGCTCGCCGTGTTCGGCGTCTACATGGGTGCGTCGTTCGCGCCCAACCACAAGGGCATGGCCATGATCCCGGCCGGCAGCAAGCTCGACTTCCTGTCGAAGCAGGTGCTCACGTCGCGCAACATCCGCGGTGGCTGGACGATGAACGTGCTCATGGGCGGCCTCAACCACCAGATCGAGCACCACCTGTTCCCGAGCATGCCGAGGCCGCACCTGGCTCGTGCCCGCCGCATCGTGCGCGAGCACTGCGCCCAGCTCGGCCTCCCCTACACCGAGACGAGCCTCGCGCGGTCCTACGCGATCGTCGTCGGCTACCTGAACCGCGTCGGCCTGGCCGCGCGCGACCCGTTCGACTGCCCGATGCGGCGCAGCCTGCGCGGCTACTGAGCCGCGCGGCGCCCTCGGGCGTCAGCGCGCCCGGTGCAGACGGCACCGCGCCTGGTAGGACTCGGTGCCCCCGACGTGCGCGGCGACGGGCCGCAGGGCGTCCCCTTCGGCGCTGACCGCGCCGGACAGGCGCACGTGGTAGGCGGCGTCGCGGCCGCACACCGCGCACACCGCCGTGAGCTTGGTGACCGACTCGGCCACGGCCATGAGGCCGGGCAACGGGTCGAAGGGCCTCCCGTCGAACGTCACGGAGAGGCCGGCGACCACGACGACGAGGCCGCCGTCGGCGAGCCGTACCGCCACGTCGACCAGCTCGGTGCCGAAGAACTGCGCCTCGTCGACCGCGACCATCCGGGTGCCCGGCTCCACCAGCGCGGGGATCTCCGCGGCGGAGCCGACGGTGCTCGACGCCACCTCGAGGCCCGAGTGCGACGCGACCCGTCCCGGGCCGCTGCGCGTGTCGAGCGCGTGGCCGACGACGACCACGCCCCGCCCGGCGACCTGCGCCCGGTGCACGCGCCGGACGAGCTCTTCCGTCTTGCCGGCGAACATCGGTCCGGCGACGACCTCGAGGCGCCCGGCGCCCGGCCCGTGGTCCATGCGCTCAGTCATAGCACCCGGGCGGGCGCCGGGGGCGGTCAGCCCTTGGTCAGCGTGTCCGCAGCCTCTTCAGCACCCGGCTCAGGAGCCTCTTCGGCCCCGGCTCCTTTCGACGGCGCCTCGACGACGTCCCCGGGCTCGACCGGGTCCGCCGGCGTGGCCGCGGCGTCGACGGACGTGGCCACGGGCCCGACGGGCGGCGAGGCGACGGTCTCCTCGGACGCCGAAGGAGCCTCGCCGACGTCGGTGCGCGCAGCGCCGTGCTCGTCGCGCTCGTCGTGGGCGTGCTCGTGCTCGTGCGCATGGGCCGCGGCGGCGGCGATCGTGGCGAGCGTCGCCTTGACCGCGGCGCGCGCCTCGGACTTGTCGTCCGGCAGCTTCGGCACGTCCGTGTGCGGCGCCGCCTCGGACGCCTGCTTGCCGCCGCGCTTGCGGCGCGACCGCTTGGAGCCGCCGTCGCCCTCGGGTGCCGGCTGGGACGCAGCGCGCTCGATCGGCTCGCTGTGCACGACGAAGCCGCGACCCTTGCAGTGCTCGCACGTCGAGGAGAACGCCTCGACCAGGCCCTGGCCCACCCGCTTGCGCGTCATCTGGACGAGGCCCAGCGACGTCACCTCCGCGACCTGGTGCTTGGTGCGGTCGCGGCCGAGGCACTCGACCAGGCGGCGCAGCACGAGGTCGCGGTTCGACTCGAGCACCATGTCGATGAAGTCGATGACGATGATGCCGCCGATGTCGCGCAGCCTGAGCTGACGGACGATCTCCTCGGCCGCCTCGAGGTTGTTGCGGGTGACCGTCTCCTCCAGCGTCCCGCCGGCACCGGTGAACTTGCCGGTGTTGACGTCGATGACGGTCATCGCCTCGGTACGGTCGATGACGAGCGAGCCGCCCGACGGCAGCCAGACCTTGCGGTCCATGCCCTTGGCGAGCTGCTCGTCGACGCGGTGGACGGCGAACAGGTCGGTGTTCTCGGTCCACCGGGAGACGCGCTCGCGCAGGTCCGGGGCGAGCTCCTCGACGTACTCCGAGATCTCGTGCCACGCGCCGTCACCCTGGACGACGAGCGACGAGAAGTCGTCGTTGAAGATGTCGCGGACCACGCGGATCGCGAGGTCGGGCTCGCCCTGCAGGAGGGCCGGCGCCGACGTCGAGGACCGCTCCGCCTTGGCGGTGATGGCCTCCCACTGCCCCTGCAGGCGCTCGACGTCGGCACGCAGCTCGGCCTCGCTCGCACCTTCCGCCGCGGTGCGCACGATGACGCCCGCGCCGTCGGGGACGATCTCGCGCAGGATCTTCTTGAGCCGGTTGCGCTCGGTGTCGGGCAGCTTGCGGCTGATGCCGGTCATGCCGCCGCCCGGGACGAACACGAGGTAGCGCCCCGCGAGCGTGATCTGTGAGGTCAGGCGCGCGCCCTTGTGACCGATCGGGTCCTTCGTGACCTGGACGAGCACGGAGTCGCCGGACTTCAGCGCCTCCTCGATGCGGCGCGGCTGGCCCTCGAGGCCCGCGGCGTCCCAGTTGACCTCGCCGGCGTAGAGCACCGCGTTGCGGCCCTTGCCGACGTCGACGAAGGCAGCCTCCATGCTCGGCAGCACGTTCTGGACGCGGCCCAGGTAGACGTTGCCGACCATCGACGCCTGCGACTGCTGCGAGACGTAGTGCTCGACGAGCACGCCGTCCTCGAGCACCGCGATCTGCGTGCGGCCGTCCTTCTCGCGCACGACCATCGAGCGCGTGACCGACTCGCGGCGTGCGAGGAACTCGGCCTCGGTGATGACCTGCCTGCGGCGGCCCGCGTCACGGCCCTCGCGGCGGCGCTGGCGCTTGGCCTCGAGGCGCGTCGACCCCTTGAGCGCGGTGACCTCGTCCGGCGCCCCGCGGTCCCGGGTGCGCGCGGCGGCGGCCTCGGCACGCTCGGTGCGGCTGCCGCGGCGCCGACGACGACGGCGACGGCTCGACGACTCGATGCCCTCGTCCTCGCCCTCGGCGACCTCGGTCTCGTCCTCGTCGTCACCGGTGTCCGGCTCGTCCTCGTCGGCCGAGTCCGACGCTCCGGAGTCGTCGTCGCCGAGGTCGTCACCCTCGGCGCGGCGGCCTCCACGCCGGCCACGACCGCCACGACGGCGGCGCCGGCGGGGACGGATGTCGCTCTCGTCGCCGTCGTCGTCCACGAGGTCCTCCGGGCCGAGGTCCACGAGCTCGACACCTTCGGCGGCGAGCTCGTCCTCGATCGCTCCGACCTCCTCGACCGCCGCCGCGTCGTCGCCGGTCAGCTCGGCCGACGGCTCTGCGGCCGCCTCGGCCGCCGGAGCGGCCGCCTCCGGGGCGGCGGTCGTCGGAGCCGTGGAGCTCTGGGCGGCGCGCTCCTGGACGGCCGCCACGGGCGCGGTCGTCGCAGGGGCGGTCGTCTCGGGGACGGCCGCCTCGACGGCGGGCGTCTCCTCGGCCTGCCGGCCCTCGACCGGCTCGTCGTGAGGGCGCGGCGGGCCGGCGGGCGCCTGCGCGCGGCGCGGCCTGCGCGGCGCGGCCAGGTCGGGAGCCTGGAAGAGCAGCGCCGTCGTCGCGAGGCGCGGCGTCGTCGAGCCGCGACCGGTCACGGCCGGCGACGCGGACGTGCTCTGCGCCGGGGCCTCGGCGCCGGCCGGCGTCGTCTCGGCCGGCGCGGTCTCCGCCACGCCGGTCGTCCCGGCGGCCTTGGAACCGGCACCCCGGGTGCGGGTGGCCTTGCGGCGCGGCTGGTCCTCGTCCTTGGCCGTCGGCTCGACGGCGGGCTCGGCCGGCTCGGCGACGGGCTCGGCGGCCGCGGCGGCCTTCGTGGCCCCGGTCGCCTTGGACCTCGTGGTCCTGGCGGCCCTCGATCGCTTCGCCGGCTTCTCCGCGTCGGCGTGCTCCGAGGTGGCGGCCTCCGAGGTGGCGGGCTCCGAGGTGGCGGGCTCCGTCGCGGCAGGCTCAGCCTTGGCGCGGCGCGTGCGGGTCGCCTTCTTCCGCGCCGGGGGCTCGGCGCCGGACGCGGCGTCCGTGGCGGGGCCCTCGGGCAGCACGATCTCGTCGAGCGAGCGGACTCCCCCGGCGGCCTGCGGCTCGGCCGGGGCCGGCGCGGTGACGCGCTCGGGCAGCACGATCTCGTCGAGCGAGCCGGCCGCGGAGGCGGTCGGGCGCGTCGCGCGGCGCGACCGCTTCTTCGGCGCGGAGGGCTGCTCGGCCTCGGCGCCCGGCGCGGCGCTCTCGGGCGTCACGGGCGCCGGCGTGCTCGGCTCGGCCGCGGCGGCCTCGGGCCTCGCGACCGACGTGGCCGGAGCCGGCGTGGCCTGCGTCCCGGCGTCGGCCCGCGCGGGGAGGGTGATGCCGAAGGTCTCGGTCGCCGCAGGCGCGGTCGGCGCGGCAGTCGGACGCGTCGCGCGGCGCCGCCGCTTCGGCGCGCTCGCGCCCTGACCGGTCTCGTCGTTCTCGGTACCGGCGGTGGTGTCGGACGTCACTGGAATCGCTCCTGCCCCTGGCGGGCCGCCCCACACCTGCGGCCGCCGGGCGGTCGTCGTCGCGGGCGGCGGCGCCGCGAGGCGCGCCGGCCGGACGGAAGTCTCGGTCACGGCTGCATCGCCCGTTCTTCGCGGGCGCCTGGCGACCCGGGCCCCTTCATGCCCGGAAGCCGGCACCGCGTACGGAGCGGGTGCTGCAAGCTCGGGGCCGGCCGGGCGATGTGGTCCCGGCGGCCTGCCGTCCAGTATCGCACCTCCCCGGGCGTCATGAGCGTCACACGTCCAGATCGGGTTCCGGCGTGGCGTTCGCCGGACGACTTGTGAAAGACTTCACGAGTGCTAGTGAAATCTTTCACGAGCACGCCGCCCTGCACTCCTGGACCGTGGAGACCCCGTGGACGTACTCGACCTGGCGCGGTGGCAGTTCGCCATCACGACCGTCTACCACTTCATCTTCGTGCCGCTCACCATCGGTCTCGCCCCCCTGGTCGCGGGCATGCAGACCGCCTGGCTGGTGACCAAGAACGACCGCTGGCTCCGCCTGACCAAGTTCTTCGGCAAGCTCCTGCTCATCAACTTCGCGCTCGGCGTCGTGACGGGCATCGTGCAGGAGTTCCAGTTCGGCATGACGTGGAGCGAGTACTCGCGGTTCGTGGGCGACGTCTTCGGCGCGCCGCTGGCGATGGAGGCCCTCGCGGCGTTCTTCGTCGAGTCGATCTTCCTCGGGGTGTGGATCTTCGGCTGGGACCGGGTCTCGAAGAAGGTGCACCTCGCGAGCATCTGGGCGCTGGCGGTCGCGACCAACGTCTCCGCGTTCTTCATCCTGGCGGCCAACTCGTGGATGCAGCACCCCGTCGGGGCCGTCTACAACCCCGAGACCGGCCGCGCCGAGATGTCCTCGATCGGCGAGGTGCTGGCGAACAGCACGCTGTGGGCCGCGTTCCCGCACGCGGTCACGGCCGCGTTCCTGACCGCCGGCACGTTCGTCACGGGCATCGCCACCTGGTGGATGGTGCGGCTCGTCCGGACCCGACGCCCCGAGGACGTCGCGACGGCCCGCGAGGTCTACCGGCCGGCGGTGCTCGTCGGCGTCGTGACCATGCTCGTCGCCGGCGTCGGCGTCGCGGTGTCCGGCGACGTCCAGGGCAAGCTCATGTTCGAGCAGCAGCCGGGCAAGATGGCCTCCGCGGAGGCGCTGTGCGAGGGCGAGGAGGCCGCCGCGTTCTCGGTGCTCACCGTGGGCGACCTCGGCGCGGGGTGCGAGGGTGTGCGGCACCTCATCACGATCCCGGGCCTGGCCAGCTACCTGGGCACGGGCCACTTCTCGGGGCCCGAGTCGTACCTGCCGGGCGTCGAGGACGTCCAGGAGGCGTACACCGAGCGCTACGGCGACGTGACGGCGTCGGGCGAGCCCGTGACGTACACGCCGCCGCTCGAGATCACGTACTGGTCGTTCCGGCTCATGATCGGCCTGGCCGGCTTCTCCGCGGCCCTCGCGCTCGCGGCGCTGTGGTTCACGCGCAAGGGCCGCGTGAGCGACAACCTGTGGCTCTCGCGCCTCGCGGTGGCCGCCATCCCCGCGCCGTTCCTCGCCTCCTCTTCCGGCTGGATCTTCACCGAGGTCGGCCGCCAGCCCTGGGTCGTGGTCCCCAACCCCACGGGGATCGACCAGATCCGCCTGCTCACCGAGCGCGGCGTGTCCACCGCCGTCCCGCCCGGGATGGTCCTCGCGTCGATGCTCACCTTCACGCTCGTCTACGGCGTGCTGGCGGTCGTGTGGTTCCGGCTCATGCGCCGCTACGCCGTGGAGGGGGCGCCCGACGTCGTCCACGACGAGTCGCCCGAGGCGCGCGCCGAGAGCGACGACGACGCCGACCGACCCCTGTCCTTCGCGTACTGAGCGCCCCGAGAACCGGAGACCCGAATGGAGCTCACGTCGGACCTGTCGGTCCTGTGGTTCGTCATCATCGCCGTCCTCTGGACGGGCTACCTCGTGCTCGAGGGCTTCGACTTCGGCGTCGGCATGCTCATGTCCGTCCTGCCGCGTGGCCGTGCCGAGCAGCGCGAGAAGGAACGCCGGCTGCTGGTCAACACGATCGGGCCCGTGTGGGACGGCAACGAGGTGTGGCTCATCACCGCGGCGGGCGCGACGTTCGCCGCGTTCCCCGAGTGGTACGCCACGCTCTTCTCGGGCTTCTACCTGCCGCTGCTCGCGATCCTGGTCGCCCTCATCGGCCGGGCGGTCGCGTTCGAGTACCGCGGCAAGATCGCCGACGCCGCGTGGGCGCGCCGCTGCGACCTCGCGATCCAGGTCGGCTCGTGGGTGCCGGCGGCGCTGTGGGGCGTGGTCCTCGCCAACCTCGTGCGCGGGGTCGCGCTCGACGCCGACCACCAGTACGTCGGCGGGCTGTGGGCCCTGCTCAACCCGTTCGCCCTGCTCGGCGGCCTGACCACGCTCACGCTCTTCCTCCTGCACGGCGCGGTCTTCGTCGCCCTCAAGACCGACGGCGGCATCCGTGCCCGTGCCCGCGGGCACGCCCAGGTGCTGTCCGTGCTGACGGTGGCGGTGGCCGGTGGCTGGGCGCTGTGGGCGCAGGTGGCGTACTCCGTGGCGTGGACCTGGGGCGCGGTGGCCGTCGCCGCCGCGGCGCTCGCCGGCGTCGTGGTGACGAACCGGGCGGGCCGCGAGGGCTGGGCCTTCACGCTGTCCGCCGTGACGATCGTCGCGGCGGTCGTGCTGATCTTCGGCTCGATGTTCCCCGCCGTCATGCCGGGGCTCGACGGCGGGGAGTCGCTCACGATCGCCGAGGCCGCGTCCACGCCCTACACCCTGCGGATCCTGACGTGGGTCGCGGTGGCCCTCACACCCCTCGTCGTGCTGTACCAGGCGTGGACGTACTGGGTGTTCCGCCGCCGGCTCACGACCGACCACATCCCGGCGCCTGCGGGGCTGACCTGGCAGAAGATCAAGGAGGCGGCGTTCTGAACGCCGGAGCGCGACCGTGAGGCCACTCGACCCCCGCCTGCTGCGGCGCGCCCGCGCCGCGCGCACCTACGTGGTGCTCACCGCCGTCCTCGGCGCGGCCGCGGCCGGGCTCGTCGTCGTGCAGGCGTTCGCGATCGCCCACGCGCTCGGGCCGGTCGTGACGGCGGCGAGCGCCGGCCGGACGCCGGCCCTGGGGCCCGTCTGGCGGTGGGTCGCCGTGCTCGCGCTGGTCATGGCGCTGCGGGCGGGCGTCGCGTGGGCGCAGGAGCGGTTCGCCCAGCGCGCCGCGCCGCGGGTCGTCGGCGAGCTGCGCGAGCAGGTCGTCGCGCACGCGGTCGCGCTCGGGCCGCGCGCCGCCGGGACCGGCGACCCGGCCGCCGTCGCGACGCTCGCGACCCGTGGGCTCGACGACCTCGAGCCGTACCTCGTGCGCTACCTGCCGCAGCTGCTGCTCACGGCGCTCGTGACGCCCACGCTCGTGCTCGTCGTGCTGGGGCTCGACTGGGTCTCGGCCCTGGTCCTCGCGGCCACGATCCCGCTGGTCCCGTTCTTCATGTGGCTCGTGGGCGTCATGACGGCGGGCACCTCCGAGCGGCGGCTGCGCGCGATCGAGCGCCTCGGCGCCCAGGTGCTCGACCTGCTCGCGGGCCTGCCGACGCTGCGCGCGTTCGGCCGCGAGGTGGGGCCCGGCGCGCGCGTCCGGGCGCTCGGCGAGGCCTCGCGCCGGGCGGCCATGGGCACGCTGCGCGTGGCGTTCCTGTCCGGCATGGTGCTCGAGCTCCTCACGACCCTGTCGGTGGCGATCGTCGCGGTGGGCGTGGGCCTGCGGCTCGTGCACGGCGGGATGGAGCTCGTCCCGGCGATCGCCGTCCTGGTCCTGGCGCCCGAGGTGTACCTGCCGCTGCGGCGCGTGGGCGCGGAGTTCCACGCCTCGACCGACGGGATCGCCGCCGCGGAGCGGGCCTTCGCCGTCCTGGAGACCCCGCTGCCCCGCTCCGGGCGCGGCGCCGCGCCGGCGCTCGACGCCGGCACGCTCGTGCTCGACCGCGTGACCGTGCGCGCGGGCGAGCGCGGCGTCGAGGCGCCGTCGGACCTGAGCGCACGCATCCCGCTCGGGAGCGGGCGCCCTGGAGGCGGGCGTGTCGTCGCGCTGCGCGGGCCGAGCGGCGCGGGGAAGTCGACGACGGCGCTCGTCCTGCTCGGCCTGCTCCGTCCCGACGACGGCCGCGTCCTGCTCGAGCCCGCGGACGGCACGCCGCTGGACCTCGCCGACGTCGACCCGGCCTCGTGGTGGGTGCGGGTCACGTGGGTGCCGCAGCGGCCGTCGCTGCCGCCCGGCACGCTGCGCGACGTCGTCGCCGACGGGCACGCGGTGCCCGACGACGCGCTCGCTGCGGCCGCCCGCACGACGGGGCTCGACGCGGTCGTCGGCGCGCTGCCGGACGGCTGGGACACCCGGGTGGGTCTCGGCGGCGTCGGCCTGAGCGTGGGTCAGCGGCAGCGCGTCGCGCTCACCGCGGCACTCCTGGCGGGCGACCGCCCGCTCGTCGTGCTCGACGAGCCGACGGCGCACCTCGACGCGCGCGGCGAGCAGGTCGTCCTCGACACGGTGCGGGCCTGGCGCGACGCCGGGCGCACCGTCGTCGTGATCGCCCACCGCGCGTCGCTGCTCTCGCTCGCCGACCAGGTGGTCGACGTCGTCGCACGGGAGGTGGCCGGTGCTCCCGCATGACCCGTTGCGGCGCGTGCTGCCGCTGCTCGAGGTCCACCGGGGCCGCGTGGTGCGTGCCGTGGCCCTCGGTGCGCTCGCGCTCGGGTCGTCGGTGGCCCTCGCCGCCGTGTCCGCGTGGCTGATCGCGCGCGCCTCCCAGATGCCACCGGTGCTGCAGCTCTCGGTCGCGGTCGTGAGCGTCCGCGCGTTCGGCATCGGGCGCGGCGTGCTCCGCTACCTCGAGCGGCTCGCCTCGCACGACGTCGCCCTGCGCGGCATGGCGGCCCTGCGGGCCAACCTCTACGACGCGCTCGCGCGCGGGCCGGTCACGGGCGTCGTCGCGCTGCGCCGCGGCGAGCTGCTGGCACGCGTCGGGGCCGACGTCGACGCCGTGGGGGACGTCGTGGTCCGGGCGCTCGTCCCGGCGGGGGTCGCGGCGGTCGTCGGGCTCGGCTCGGTCGCACTCGTGGGGGCGTTCCTCCCCGACGCCGGACTCGCCCTGCTCGGCTGCCTCGTGCTGGCCGGCCTGCTCGCGCCGTGGCTCGCCGCACGCTCGGCCGCCGCGGTCGAGCGCCGTGGCGCCGACGCGCGGGCCGAGGTCACCGCCCGCGCTCTCGAGCTGCTCGAGGACGGCCAGCAGCTCCGCGTGGCCGGGAGGCTCGGTGGCCGTCTGGAGGAGCTCCGGGCGGCCGACGCGCGGCTCGCCGCGGCGACCGACGACGGCGCACGCTCCGGCGCGCTCGCGGCGGCGGTCGGCGCCGGTGCGCAGCTCTTGTCCGTCGTGTGCTCGCTCGTCCTCGGGATCCCGGCGACCGTGACAGGGACGCTCGCGCCGGTCGAGCTCGCGGTCGTGGTGCTCACGCCGCTCGCGGCGTTCGAGGCGACGCAGGCGCTGCCCGCCGCGGCCGTGCAGCTGCGCCGTTCGCGCGAGGCCGCGCGGCGTCTCGTCGAGCTCCTCCCGGACACCCCCGCGGAGCCGTCACCGGGCCAGGACCCGCGACCGGCCGGTCACGCTCCTGACCGGTCTCCCGGCAGCGCGGTGCTGCTGCGACTCGACGACGTCGCCGCCGGCTGGGACGGCACGACGGCGGTCGCGGGCGTCGGCCTGGACCTGCGGCCCGGGTCCGTCGTCGCCCTGGCCGGTCCGTCGGGGGTCGGGAAGACGACGTTGCTCCTCACGGCGGCCCGTCTGCTACCGGCCCTCGCGGGCACGGTCACCGGGCGGGACGCGCTCTTCGTCGCCGAGGACGGCCACCTCTTCGGCACCACGGTGCTCGAGAACCTGCGCGTCGCGCGCGCGGACGTCACGCCCGACGAGGCGCGCGAGGCGCTCGCCGCGGTGGGGCTCGACGGGTGGCTCGCGGCCCTGCCGGGCGGCCTCGACACGGTCCTCGGGACCGGGGCGGGCGACGTGTCGGGCGGGGAGCGACGGCGCCTGCTCGTCGCGCGGGCGCTGCTCGCCCCGGCGCGGGTCCTGCTCGTGGACGAACCCGCCGAGCACCTCGACGCGGCCACGGCCGACGCGCTCGTCCGCACGCTCGCCGACCACGCGCGCCGCACCGGTCGGGCCGTCGTCGTCGCGTCGCACCGGCTCGCCGCGCTCGACGTCGCCGACGAGGTCGTCCTCCTCGGCCGGCGCGACGACGCCGAACACGACGCCGGGCACGACGCCGGGCACGGCGGCGCGGCCGCGACGGTCGTCGCCCGCGGCCGCCACGCCGACCTGCTCCGGGCCGAGCCCGCCTACGCCTGGGCCGCCGCCCAGGAGTCCCGGAGACCTGACGCCGTACACGCGTGAGAGGACGACGGGTCGGGGAGACGGCGTGAGCGAGAGCGGAGGGAGCGCAGCGACCGACTCGTTCGAGCGAGCGTCGTCTCCCCGACCGGTCGACCGACGTCCACCCCGGCACGCCGGCTCCCCGGGTCACGAGCCCAGCACCGCCATCGCGGCCGCCCGCCCCGGGATGCCGCTCACTCCCCCGCCGCGCCGCGCGCCCGCACCGCACAGGAGCACGCCGGCATGGTCCGTCTCGACGCCCCAGCGGCCGACCTCGTCGTCGGACTCGGCCCAGGGCCACGACAGGTCGCGGTGGAAGATGTGCCCGCCCGGCAGGCCGACGTCACCCTCGAGGTCCACCGGCGTGCGCGCCTCGATGCACGGCCGGCCCTCGGGGTCGCGCAGCAGGACGTCGGCGATCGGCTCGGCGAGCACGGAGTCGAGCGAGCGCAGGGTGGCCGCGAGCGCCGACTCACGCGCGGCGTCGTTGTCCTCGCGGAACAGCCGCGCGGGCATGTGCAGGCCGAACAGCGTGAGCGTCTGCGCCCCGGCGTCCCGCAGCGAGGGCCCGAGGATCGACGGGTCGGTCAGGGAGTGGCAGTAGATCTCGCACGGCGGCAGCTCGGGGATGCGCCCCGCGGCGGCCTGCGCGTACGCGGCCTGGAGCTGGTCGAACGACTCGTTGAC
Source organism: Isoptericola sp. (assembly GCA_031180595.1). Taxonomy (GTDB): domain Bacteria; phylum Actinomycetota; class Actinomycetes; order Actinomycetales; family Cellulomonadaceae; genus Isoptericola. The sequence goes on from JAPSLQ010000001.1 coordinate 13,589, forward strand.
GTGGAACGTGCCGCTGAAGGCCGCGACGGGGTCGACCTCGTCGCGCAGCCGCGGCAGGCGCCCCAGCAGCATGTTGACCTTGAGCTGGGCGCCCTCGGGCTCCTCGGGTGTCGCGGTGCCCGACGGCGCCGCACCCCCGGCGGCGAGCAGCCGGTCGAGCGTGGCCGGCGCGCAGCCCGCGAGCACGACCCCGGCGCGGACGCCGCGTGTGACGCCGTCGTCGTCGGTCCACGTCACCTCGGCGTCGCCGGCCCCGGGGCTCACGGCGGTGACCTCGGCACGCGTGACGAGCGTCGCGCCGGCCCCCGCCGCGGCGTCGCGCAGCGCACCGCTCACGGCGCCCATGCCGCCCACGGGGACGTCCCAGTCGCCCGTGCCGCCGCCGATCACGTGGTAGAGGAAGCAGCGGTTCTGGGTCAGGGACGCCGAGTCGAGGTCGGCGAACGTGCCGATGAGCCCGTCGGTCGCGACGATCCCGCGCACGACGTCGTCGTCGAACCGCTCCCGCAGCGTCTCGCCGAGCGGCCGCTCGACGAGGTCGCGCCAGACGTCCTCGTCGTCGACGAGCGCGCGGGCCTCCTTCGCCGACGTCAGCGGCCGGGTCACGGTCGGGAACAGCCGCTCGGCCAGGCGGCCCGTGCCGGCGTAGAGCCGCCGCCAGGCGTCGTGGTCCGACGCGGGCGCGCCGACCGCGCCGAACGAGGCGCGTGTGCCGTCGTCGGACGCGGTGTCGACGAGGAGCCCACCGTCCCCCACGGGGGTGTACGAGGAGTAGCGGCGGCGCCGCAGCGTCAGGGCGAGACCGAGCTCGTCGACCACCTGGCGCGGCATGAGCGACACGAGGTAGGAGTAGCGCGAGAGCCGCGCGTCGACACCGTCGAACACGGGCGCGGAGACCGACGCGCCGCCCACGTGGTCGAGGCGCTCGAGCACGAGGACGCTGCGCCCCGCGCGGGCGAGGTAGGCGGCGGCGGTCAGCCCGTTGTGGCCCCCGCCGACGACCACGGCGTCGTAGCGGGCGGCGAGGGAGGCGGAGGTCGCTGCGGTCATGCCGCCATCGTGGCAGACGCGGCGAGCGGGCACGGAACCGGTAACGTCGCGGGGCGTGAAGATCCTCGTACCCGGCAACGTGCCCTTCGACCTGACCATCGACGTCGAGGGGGTCGACGTCGCGAGCTACGTCATGCGCGACCCGATCCCCGACGAGCACCTCGACGCCGAGGCGATCGTCACGTGGGCCAGCCCGCAGCGCGTGCTCGACGACGCGGCCCGGCGCATGGCGGGCCTGCGCTGGGTCCAGACGCTCAACGCCGGGCCGGACCAGGCGCTCGCGGCGAGGTTCGGCCCGGACGTCACGATCGCGTCCGGCCGCGGGCTCCACGACTCGACGGTCACCGAGCACACCCTCGCGCTCGTGCTCGCGGTGACACGGCGGTTCGACCGGATGTTCGCGGCGCAGCGTGAGCACCGCTGGGACCAGGAGTTCGCGCGCGAGCAGACCGTGAACGAGTCCCGGTACTCGCTCGACGGCGCCCGGGTGACGATCTGGGGCTTCGGGTCGATCGCGGGGCGGCTCTCCCCGCTGCTGACGGCGCTCGGGGCGCAGGTGACCGGCGTCGCCTCCTCGGCCGGCGAGCGGTACGGCTACCCCGTGGTGGCGCGCGACTCGCTGCCCGAGCTCCTCGCGACCACCGACCTCCTGATCTCGCTGCTGCCGGCGACGCCCGAGACGCACCACGCGCTCGACGCGACCCTGCTCGCCAAGCTTCCGCCGCACGCGCGGTTCGTCAACGTCGGGCGCGGCGCGACGGTCGACGAGGCGGCCCTGGTCGCGGCCCTGCGCGACGGGTCGCTCGCCGGGGCGGCGCTCGACGTCACGGAGACCGAGCCCCTCCCCGCCGACTCGCCCCTGTGGGACGCGCCGAACGTCATCATCACGCCGCACGTGGCGGGCGGGCGACCGCAGGACGCGGCGGCGTTCGTCACCGAGCAGGTGCGCGCCTGGCTCGCCGACGGTCCGGCCGGGCTGCGCAACGTCGTCGCGCGCTGAGCGCTAGCCGCCGAACGCGAGCGCGGCACCCGCACCCGCGGCGAGAAGTCCGACGACGGGGGTCCAGTACCGGTCGTCGGCGCGCGCGAAGCGGGTGTCGCGCACGCGCTTGAGGACGCCGACGTACCGTCCGTCTCCCACGACACGCGCCACCAGCAGGACGAGCGCGGCGACGCCGAGCCACCGCCACCAGGCGCCGTCGGCCCCGAGCGCGAGCGCCACGACGACGACCGCGTAGGCGACGAGCGCGATCACGACCCCGACGATCGGCACGGGCCCCGGGCTCCAGAGGGGCTGGCGGGTGCCCGCACGCTGCGGCACCGCGTCGGCGACGCCCGCCCTCGAGCCGGCGGCCCACGCGACGTGGACGCCGGCCGCGACGACGGCGGCCGCCACGGCCAGCGCCGTCGCACCCCCGAGCGCCCATGCGGGGATCGCACCATCCGACGCGAGCGCGAGCACGCCGGCCGCCGTGAAGAACGGCCACGCCAGGTGCCCGGGCACGAAGGCGAAGATCACGGCGCCCGAGACCAGGCACAGCGCGCCGACGACCACGGGGACCGGCCACCCGAGCAGGACGCCCGCCAGCGCCCACCACGCGACCGAGGTCAGGTGCCAGGCGGCGCGGAGCAGCCGGTCGGCGTACCGGCGCGGGATGCCGATCTTCCAGCCGGGCGACGCGATCAGGGGCCGCAGGACCGCGACCTCGCCGAGCGCTGAGTGGACGAGCCCGACGAGGGCGAGGAGAAGTGCGGCGGCGAGCGACATCGGATCCTCCGTACGGTGGCGTATGGTCACGCTATCCATACGGTGGCGTATGGTCAAGGGCATGGCCTCGCTCTCCGCGTCCGACTGGGTCCGCGCCGCCGCCCGGCGGCTCGCCGCCGACGGCGTCGACGCCGTGCGCGTCGAGCCGCTCGCCAAGGAGCTCGGGGTGTCCAAGGGCAGCTTCTACTGGCACTTCGGCGACCGGGACGCGCTGCTGGACGCCCTGCTCGAGCACTGGCGCGCCGCCGGCACCACCGGTGTCATCACCGAGATCGAGGAGGCCGCCGCCGATCCAGCGGACCGCCTCCGGCGGCTCGTGCACCTCGCCTTCGCCCACGCCGACCGCGGGTTCGACGCGGCCGTCCGGACGTGGGCCGCCCGCGAGGACCGCGCCCGCGCCGCCGTGCACGGGGTGGACGACGTCCGCATCGGTTACCTGGTGAGGCTGCTCACCGAGGCCGGCTCCGCCGACCCCGCCCGCCGCGCCGCCGTCGTCTACCGCACCCTGCTCGGGGAGTACGCGATGCGGCACGCGGGCGCCGAGGGTCTCGACGCCGAGGCGATCGACGCCCTGGCCTCCTGGGCGCTGGCGCCGTGAGCTACCAGCGGGCGTTGCGCGGACGCGGCTGGCACCGCGGGCACGTGTACGACGAGCGGTTCATGAACGCGTCGCGCCGCACCGGCGTACCGCAGCGCGGGCAGGGCAGGCCCGCGCGCCCGTACACGGCGAGCGCGCGAGAGAAGTAGCCGGACTCACCGTTGACGTTGACGTACAGCGCGTCGAAGCTCGTCCCGCCGTGCTCGAGGGCCTCGGCCATGACGGCCGCGGCGGCCTCGAGGACCCGGTGCGCCTCGGCGCGGCGCAGCGTGTCGGTGGGACGTGCGAAGTGCAGGCGAGCACGCCAGAGCGCCTCGTCGGCGTAGATGTTGCCGACGCCCGAGGTCACGGTCTGGTCGAGCAGCGCGCGCTTGATCCCGGTCCGGCGACGGCGGATCGCGTCGACGACGGCGTCCCGGTCGAGCGCGGGGTCGAGCAGGTCGCGCCCGATGTGGGCGACCGGCGCCGGCACGGCGGGCCGGTCGGTACCGAGGCCGCCGGGCGCGGCGTCCGAGGTCGGCACGAGGTCGACCACGGACAGGTGCCCGAACGTGCGCTGGTCCACGAAGTCGAGGTACCGCGCGCCCGACGGCGCGCCGTCGAGGTGCAGCCGCACGCGCAGGTGCGGGTGGTCCCACGTGCCACCGACCGCCGGGCCGCGCACCAGCAGCTGTCCGGACATGCCGAGATGGGCGAGGAGGGCGGCGTCGTGGCCCTCGAGCGGGAGCCACAGGAACTTGCCGCGCCGCGCCGCCTCGGCGAGCCGCCGGCCCCGCAGCTGGTCGGCGAAGCCCGACGGGCCGCCGTCGTGCCGGCGCACGGAGTACTCGCGGAACACCTCGACGTCGCGCACGGCCGCGCCGACGACGAAGCGGTCGAGACCGTCGCGGACGGTCTCGACCTCGGGCAGCTCAGGCATCCAGGTCGGTGGGTGCGGGCGTGCCGTCGCCCAGGGCCGTGATGGCGCGGTACGCCTGCTCTGCGGCGGCCTGCTCGGCGTGCTTCTTTGCCGTGCCCTCGCCGAGGCCCACGACCGGCCCGGCGGAGACCTGCGCGTGGAAGACCCGCGCGTGCTCGGGACCCTCGGCGGTCACCTCGTACACGGGCGCGCCGAAACCACGCAGCGCGGCGGCCTCCTGCAGCGACGTCTTCCAGTCGAGGCCCGCGCCGAGGTCGGCCGCGTGCTCGAGCGTCGTGTCGACCAGCCGGTGCACCAGGTCGCGCGCCACCTCGAGCCCGTGCGACAGGTAGGCGGCACCGATGAGCGCCTCGACCGTGTCGGACAGGATCGAGTCCTTGTCGAAGCCGCGCGTACCCATCTCGCCCTTGCCGAGCAGGATGTAGCGGCCGAGGTCGAGCCGGCGGGCGACGGCCGCGAGCGCGCGCTGGGAGACCGTGGCCGCGCGCATCTTCGCGAGCTCGCCCTCGGACTGGTCCGGGTGGCGGCGGTAGAGCGCCTCGGTGACGACGAGGCCGAGGACCGTGTCGCCCAGGAACTCGAGCCGCTCGTTCGTCGGGATGCCCCCGGCCTCGTGCGCGAAGGACCGGTGCGTCAGGGCAAGGACGAGAAGCTCGGGGTCCAGGTGGACCCCGAGCTTCTCGAGAAGAGCGGTCGGCTCCGGACGCTGCCGGGTGCCGTGCGCGGGCACGTCAGCCCGCGTGCTCGGTGCGCAGCGCCTCGGCGTACTGGCGGCCCTTGTACGTGCCGCACGTGGGGCACGCCGCGTGGGACAGCTTCTGACCCTTGCAGTTCGGGCACGTCGTGAGGGTCGCCGCGGTGGTCTTCCACTGCGAGCGACGCGCACGGGTGTTGCTGCGCGACATCTTGCGCTTCGGAACAGCCACGGCTAGCTCTCTTTCGTCTCGTCGGACACGCTCGACTCCTCGAGCATGGTCTGCAGCGCCGCCCATCGAGGGTCGACGACGTCGTGGTGGTGGTCGGGGTCGTCGGCCAGGCGTGCTCCGCACTCGGAGCACAGACCCGGGCAGTCCTCCCGGCACAACGGTTGAAATGGTAGTGCAGTGACGACCGAATCCCGAACCGTGGGCTCGATGTCCGCCAGGTCGTCGGTGAGCACGAACTCCTCGTCGGCGTCGTCGTCACCGGCGGCCTCGGCCGCCTGCGCCCGCTCAGGATAGACGAACAGCTCCTGGACGTGGACCGTCACCTCGCGCGAGAGCGGGTCGAGGCAGCGGACGCACTCGCCCTGGGCGGTGCCGCGCACGGCACCCGTGACGAGCACGCCCTCCATGACGGCCTCGAGCCGGAGCCCCAGCAGGAGGTCGCTGCCCTCGGGGATGCCGATGACCGACGTGCCCAGGTCGCCGGGCGCCTGCACGAGACGCGAGATCTCGCGCATCGTGCCGGGTCGCCGCGACAGCTCGTGCGTGTCGAGCACGAGCGGCGAGCGCTTGGCGGTGCTGATGGCAGGCTCCAGGAAGGTCGGGGTGCGAGGGTTCGCCAGGGGGGCCCGAGTCCGGGCCAGCGGTACAGTCTACGCGCTGACCGCCGGGGGTCCAACAGGCGCCAGGCAACGTGAGGGACGTCTCACGGACGTCCCGAGGTGCCGGTCAGGCCGGGCGTCCGGCCTGCTCCTGCGGCCACTGCGGGTCCTGGACGGAGTCCCAGCGGACCCGGGGCGAGCCGCCGTCGATCCGGTCGGCGAGCTTGGCGCGGCCCGCCCGCACCTGCTTGGTCAGCGTCGCGAGGTCCTGCTCGAAGTCGGCGAGCCGGGCGTCGCAGTACTGGTCGGCGTCGGCGCGGAGCTCGGCAGCCCGCCGCTCGGCCTCCGCGACGATCTCGGCTGCGCGCGACCGCGCCTGGACCACGACCTGCTCCTGCTCGACCAGCTCGATCGCCCGTGCCCGCGCCGTCGTGACGATCTCCTCGGCCTGCCGGTGCGCGTCGGCGAGGGAACGCTCGGCGTCCTCCAGCACCTCGTCGGCGCGCGCGACCTGCGTCGGCAGGGCGTCGCGCAGCTCGTCGACGAGGCCGAGCGCCTGGTCCCGGTCGACCCTGACGTTGGTCGACAGGGGCATCGCGCGCGCGTTCTCGAGCAGGGCGGCGAGGTCCTCGAGGATCTCGAGCAGGCCCGCGGTCGGGTTCTGGGTCGTCGTGTCGCTCGTCATCTCGCTCGTCGTCTCGTTCCGTCCGGCCATGGTCGTCCCCCTCAGCGTGCCAGCGCCGCCCGCAGCGCGTCGGCGACCCCCGGAGGGACGAGGTCGTCGACCGGGCCGCCGTGGCGGGCGATGTCCTTGACCAGCGACGACGCCACGTGCGCGTACCGCTGGTCGCCCGGGACGAAGACCGTCTCCAGGCCGGTCAGGTGCCGGTTCATCAGCGCCATGGGCAGCTCGGAGTCGAAGTCCGCCCCGCCGCGCAGGCCCTTGACCACCGCGACCGCACCGACGTCGCGGCAGAACTCCACCAGCAGCCCGGGCACCTCCTCGACCCGCACGTCGGCGGTCTCGGGGTCCGCCTCGAGCGCCGCCCGCGCCAGGCCGACCCGCTCGGCGGGCGACAGCAGCGCGGACTTCGACGCGTTGCGCGCCACCCCCACGACGACGTCGTCGAACATCCGGCGCGCGCGGCGCACGATGTCGAGGTGCCCGAGCGTGATGGGGTCGAACGACCCGGGGCAGACTGCGGTGGTCACGCGGCCACGCTATCCCGGCGTCCGGCGGATTCCGCCGAGGCTGACCGGAGGTGTCACGAGCCGGTGCCGCGCGCCTCGACCGGCTCGGCGTAGTGCACGGCCGTCTCTCCGTAGTCCTTGCGCGCGTACGCCTCCAGACCGGCCGGCCACGCCGGTTCCGGGCTGCGTGTCGAGCGCTCGACCACGACGACCGCCCCCGGTGCGAGCACGCCCGGCGCGGCCAGGTGCTCGAGCACGGTGGCGAGGGCGGCCTCGGTGAGGTCGTACGGCGGGTCGAGGAACACGACGTCGAACGGGCCGGCGGCGACCGCCGCATACCGCTCGGCGGTGTCGGCGACGACGCGCACGGTGCCGGAGAGCCCGAGGTCCGCCACGTTGCGCCGGGCGACGTCCGCGGCGCGGCGCGCGGAGTCCACCAGCACGACCTCCGCGGCCCCGCGGCTGGCGGCCTCGAGGCCGAGCGCACCGGAGCCCGCGTACAGGTCGAGGACCCGTCCGCCGTCGAGCACGTCGAGGTGCTCGAGGCGCGAGAAGATCGCCTCCCGGACGCGGTCGCTCGTGGGGCGCGTGCCCTTGGGCGGCACCGCGATGGTGCGCCCGCCCACGCTCCCGGCCACGATCCTCGTCATGCGGCCGAGCGTAGATCACGCCCGCTCGAGGAACTCCTCCTGCTCCTCGTCGAGCTGCGCCGCGATCGCGGCGCGCAGGTCCGGCTGGTGGTGCAGCTCGGGGTCCGCCTCGACGACGGCGGTCGCCTCGCGGCGCGCGGTCTCGATGACGTCGGCGTCCTTGACCACGCGCAGCAGCCGCAGCGAGCTCGACCGGCCGGACTGGGCCGCCCCGAGGACGTCGCCCTCGGACCGCAGCTCGAGGTCGAGCGTCGCGAGCCGGAAGCCGTCGGTCGTCTCCGCCAGCGCCTCGACGCGCGCCGCCGCCGGTGTCCCGGGCTCCGCCGTCGAGACCAGCAGGCACAGGCCCGGCGCGCTGCCGCGGCCGACCCGCCCGCGCAGCTGGTGCAGCTGCGACAGGCCGAAGCGGTCGGCGTCGAACACGACCATGGCCGTCGCCTCCGGCACGTCGACGCCGACCTCGATGACCGTCGTCGACACGAGCACCTGGACCTCCCCGGCCGCGAACCGCGCCATGACCGCATCCTTGTCGGCCGGGGCCATCTGGCCGTGCAGGACGCCTACCTCGACGCCCTCGAGCTGCGGCAGCGTGCGCAGCATGTCGGCGACCTCGAGCACCGCGCGCAGCGGCGGGCGGTCGGAGGCGGCCTCGCCCGCGGTGAGCTCGAGGAAGTCGGGGACGTCGTCGAACTCGGCCGCGGCACCGGCGCCGGACGCCGTCCCGACGTCCGGGTCGGGGTGGATGCGCGGGCACACGACGTAGGCGCGGTGGCCGGCGTCGACCTCCTCGCGCACGCGCGCCCACGTGCGGTCCATCCACACGGGGTTGGCCGCGGGCACGACGTGCGTGGTGATGCCGGAGCGCCCCGCCGGCACCTCGGTGAGCGACGACGTCTCGAGGTCGCCGAAGACGGTCATCGCGACCGTGCGCGGGATGGGCGTGGCGGTCATCACGAGGAGGTGCGGCGCGGCCCGGCCCTTGGCCCGCAGCGCGTCGCGCTGCTCGACCCCGAACCGGTGCTGCTCGTCGACCACCACGAGCCCGAGATCGGCGAACTGCACGTGCTCGCCCAGCAGGGCGTGCGTCCCGACGACGATGCCGGCCTCGCCGCTCGCCGCCTGCAGCAGCGCCTCCTTGCGCGCCGCCGCGCCGAGCGACCCGGTGAGCAGCGCGACCCGCGTGCCGTTCTCGGACCCGCCGAGCAGCCCGCCCTCCGCGAGCGGCCCGAGGAGCTGGCGCAGCGTGCGCGCGTGCTGCGCGGCGAGCACCTCGGTCGGGGCGAGCAGCGCGGCCTGCCCGCCGGCATCGACGACCTGGAGCATCGCCCGCAGCGCGACGACCGTCTTGCCCGACCCGACCTCGCCCTGCAGCAGCCGCTGCATGGGCCGCGCCCGGGCGAGCTCGCGCGCGACCTCGGCGCCGACCGACGCCTGGCCGGCCGTGAGCTCGAACGGCAGCCGGGCGTCGAAGTCGGCGAGCAGGCTCGGCTCGCCCGGTTCGCGCGGCGGGCGGGCGGTCGCCTCCTGCTCGGCCGCGCGGGCACGCCGCTGCGCGAGCGCGGCCTGGAGCACGAAGGCCTCCTCGAAGCGGAACCGGTCGCGCGCCTGCTGCCACTCCCCCGCGTCGGTGGGCACGTGGACCCGGCGGAGCGCGTCGAGCCGGTCCGGCAGGCCCAGCCTGGCGCGCACCTCCAGGGGCACCGGGTCGGCCACGTCGTCGGGGCCGAGCGGGTCGAGCACCGTCCGCACGGCGCGCTGGACGCGCCAGCTCGGTACCGCCGCCGAGGCCGGGTAGATCGGGATGGGCCGGCTCGCCTCGAACATCGCCTCCTCGGCGTCGTCGGCGTCGACGCCCACGAGCACGTAGTCGGGGTGGGTGAGCTGGCGCTGTCCGCGGTACTCGCTCACGACGCCCGTGAAGAGCCCCGTGCGGCCGGGCCGCAGCTTGTCCTCGTGCGGGCGCAGCGCGCCGGGGCGCCTGGCGAAGAACGTGAGCTGCAGCTCGTGGCTGCCGTCGGTCACCACGGCCTGCAGCAGGGCGCCGCCGCGGCTGCGCATCGGTCGCACCGTGGCCCGCGCGACACGCGCCATGACGGTGACGTGCTCACCGAGCGCCAGCCGGTCCATGTCCGTGAGCGTCCCCGGGTCCCCGTAGCGGCGCGGGTAGTGCCGCAGCAGGTCTCCGACGGTGTGCAGACCCAGCTTGCCCAGCGGACCCGCGGTGCGGGCACCGAGCACCGCGGACAGCTTCTCGTCCTCGCGGCCCATCAGTCCTCCTGCTCCTCCACGCACAGCGTCACGCCGGTCCCCGGGCGCCCGGTCGGCAGGACCACCAGCTCGGCGCCCGCGGCGGCCCCCGCGGCCACCCGCTCGAGGTCGTCGACGGCGGCGGTCGGGACGTCGTCGTCGACCAGGGCGGTCACGAGCACCGGCACGCGCTCGTCCAGGAGCGCCTCGAGAGCCGCCCCGCACCCGGCTGCCGGGGTCTCGGCCGTCCGGAGCCGCCGCAGGGCCGTCCGGACGGCGGCGGGCACGTCGACGTCCGCCTCGCCCGTCGCGGCCGCCGCGTCCACGGCGTCCGCCGCGACCGCGACCGCCGTGACGACGCGGGCGTCGTCGGTCGCGTCGACGACGACCGCCTCGACGTCCTCGTCCCCCGTCTCGGCCAGGCGCGCCGCGAGGGCGGACGGCACGTCGGTCGCCGCGTCGGGCACCGGCCCCGGCAGGACGAGAACCCGGCCCGCGGCGGCGCCGAGCGCCGCCTGCGCCAGGTCGGCGGCGGTGACGGGCACGTCGAGCGCGAGCAGCACGATCGCCCCGCCCCGGGCGAGGTCGGCGGCGAGCCGGGGCGCCCCCGTGGCCGCGACCACGCCCCAGCCGACCGGCGGCACGGCGAGGTGCCGGACGTGCACGTGCGAGACCGCTCCGCGGCCGGCCCACCTGCGCGCGACGGCGAGCGCCGCGTCGAGGTCGGGCGTGTGGACGTGCGCCTGCCAGACCGCGTCGGCGGCGTCCGCGGCCTCGTCCTCGCCGCCACCCACGACGACGACCGAGTCCCCCACCGCCCCGAGGTCGGCGCGCAGCGCCTCCCCCACGCCGCCGGGCGCGAAGCCCGCGGCGCCCGCCGCGCGGTGCAGGACGAACATGAGCTCGAGCTCCTCGCCGTGGGCGGCGGGCACGCCCGCCACACCGCCGTCGAGCAGACCGCCGGCGAGCGGGCCCGCGGGGCCGCCGGCCGCGTGCAGGTCGAGGTCGAGCGTCACGGGCGTCATGCTGACGGGCGCCTCCGACAGCCCGCGGGAGACCCGCTGCGCCTCGGCGAGGGCGTGCAGCACGAGCACCAGACCGCACGCGCCGGCGTCGAGCACCCCGGCCGCGCGCAGGGCCGCGAGCGTGCCCACGCTGGACAGGGCGGCCTCGCGCGCGCCGCGGCGGGCGGCGTCGAGCACGGCCTGCCGCCCGCCGTCGGGCGCCTCGGCGGCCTCGGGGGCCGCGGCCGCCTCCCTCGCCGCAGCGGCGGCCACGTCGGCCGCGGTGAGGATCGTGCCGTGCTCCGGGTGGGCGACGGCGCGGCGGGCGTTGCGGGCGGCGGCGTCGAGCGCGGGGGCGAGCGGGTCGCGACGGGTCGCGGCGACGGCCAGGCCGCGCAGCCACTCGCTGAGGATGACGCCCGAGTTGCCGCGCGCCCCGAGCAGCGCGCCGCGCGCCATGACCCGCAGGAGCCGTGCGCCGCCGACGTCGTCGGGGGCGTCGTGGATCGCGTGCGCGGCCTCGCGCAGGGTCAGGTGCATGTTGGTGCCCGTGTCGCCGTCGGCGACGGGGAAGACGTTGACGCCGTCGAGCGCGGTCCGGGCCCGGCCGAGGGCCTCGACGGCGAGCCGTGCCCAGGTGCGCACGACCGCCGCGTCGAGCGGCTCGGCGTCGGTCAACGCGCCTCCCTGGGGTCCGGCCTGGCCACGGGCACGTCTGGCGTACCCTGGGACGGACCGGTGCCCGTCCGGCTCCACCGTAGCGGTGACCGACCCCACGTTGAGGCATGGCGTGCGGATCGGCTATCCTCGTGTGGTTGCCCGGACCGTTCCGGGCGCCCCCAAGACCACCAGCATCGTGTCCTGCTGCGCTTCCGCGCGGGACGCGACCCGACGATTCAGGAGACACCGTGGCTGCCAACTGCGACGTCTGCGGCAAGGGCCCGGGCTTCGGGCACAGCATCTCGCACTCCCACATCCGCACCAAGCGCCGTTGGAACCCGAACATCCAGCGCGTGCGTGCCGTCGTCGCGGGCACCCCGAAGCGCGTCAACGTCTGCACCTCGTGCCTCAAGGCCGGCAAGGTCCAGCGCCAGGCCTGAGCCGCCGCGCGCCGGGTCTCCGGCGCACCAGCTTCTCCACGACGCCCGCCGGGTTCGCCCGGCGGGCGTCGTGCTGCGCGGGGGTCGCGCGGCTCCGCACGAGGGTCGTTCGCTCTGCAAAGAGTTCTTGAAGCATTCACCAAACGCGCTTGGCGGTCGTACCGCCTCCATGGCAGGCTGTGGGCATGATGGTGCAGACCGACAACGACGTTGTCATCCGGTCCGCGACGCCGGACGACGCCGCCGCGATCGCCCGCGTTCATGTGACCTCCTGGAAGGGCGCGTACGCGGGCGTCCTCCCTCAGGAGTACCTCGACTCGCTCGGCCCGGAGAGCCGGCTCGAGGAGTGGACGAAGATCCTCTCCGAGGGCCGGGGCACCACGATCGTCGCCGAGGCCGACGGGCGCACGCTCGGCTTCGCGAGCTGGGGCCCGTCGCGCGACGAGGACGCGGAGGACGGCGACCTCGAGCTCTACGCCATCTACCTCGACCCGGAGGCCTGGGGACGCGGCGTCGCCCGTGACCTCATGCGGTCCGTGCTCGCGGACGTCCAGGCAGGGACCCCGATGTCGCTGTGGGTCCCCGCCACGAGCGACCGCGCCCGCCACTTCTACCGCCGCCACGGGTTCCACCCCGACGGCATCGAGCGCATCGACGAGGTCGGCGGCACGCCCGTGACCCAGGTCCGCTACCGCCGGGGCTGAGAGGCCTCACCCCCCGAAGTGGTCCCACCCGGGCCGGACCGCCGCCTCGCGCCCGTCGACCACCGCGCGAGGCCCGCGCTCGTCCGTCCCGCGCACACGCCCCACGGCGCGGAAGCCCTCGGGCAGGTCGACGTCCGCGGGGAAGGTCGCGAGCAGCCCGTGGTCCTCACCGCCTCCGAGCACCCACCCGAGCGCGACCTCCGTCTCCTCCGCCATGCCCGGCTCGGGCACGTCCGCCTCGACCCGGCCGGCGAGCGCCCGCGCCGCCGGCCGCAGCGCCGCCACGTCCCGCTCGAGCGCGGACCGGTCGAGGTCCACGACGACGTCGCTCGCCCGCGCGAGCCGGCCGGCGTCGCGCAGGAGCCCGTCCGAGACGTCGAGCATCGCCGTCGCGCCCGCGACACCTGCAGCCGGGCCGGCGTGCAGCGGCGACTCCGGGCGCAGGTACCCGGCCACGAGCGGCGCGAACAGGCCTGACGCGCCGGGCGCACCCTCGGCGGGTGCGACGGCGCCGGCGTCGAGCAGCGCGAGCCCGGCGGCGGACCGTCCGAGCACCCCGGCGTGCGCGACCATGTCGCCCGCCCGGGCGCCCGAGCGCAGCACGGGTGGGCGCCCGCCCAGGTCGCCGTGCACGGTGACCGCGACGACGACGGCGTCCCCGCCCGACAGGTCTCCCCCCACGACAGCGGCCCCGGCCGGCGCGGTCGCGGCCGCGAGCCCCCGCGCCAGGTCGGTCACCCATCCGGCCGGGACGTCGCCGGGCACGACGAGCGACACGACCAGAGCGGTGGGCCGCGCACCCATCGCCGCGACGTCGGCGAGGTTCTGCACCGCGGCCCGCCAGCCGACGTCGTACCCCGACGACCAGCGGCGCCGGAAGTGCCGGTCCTCGACGAGCACGTCGGTCGAGACGACGTAGCGGCCGTCGGGCGCGCGCACCACCGCGGCGTCGTCGCCCGGGCCGACCTCGGTCGCGTCCCCGGCAGGGAGCAGCGGGAAGATCCGGGCGAGGAGCTCGGTCTCGTCGAGGTCGCGCACGAGCTCGTGCGGGGCGGGCGCGGTGGGGTCGGTCACGCACGGAACCCTATCGACCGCCCGGTGCGTGCACGCCGGGTACCGTGGGCGCGTGCTCCGCCGTGCCGTGCCCGCCCTGCTCGCCCTCCCGGTCGTCGCGACGCTCACGACGACGCTCGCCGCCTGCACGCCCACGATCGGCGTCGAGGTGGCGGAGGACGCGGCGAACCCGGTGTGCGCCGAGGTCATGCTCGCACTGCCGGACCGGCTCGCCGACGACCTGCCCAAGGTCAAGACCGACAGCCAGGCCACCGCCGCGTGGGGCGAGCCGGGGGCCGCGGTGACGCTGCGGTGCGGCGTCGCGCCGCCCGGACCGTCGGCCGAGTGCCAGCGCGTCGAGTCCGGCGGTGCCACGGTCGACTGGATCGTCGCGACGGACGGCGAGGGCACGTGGCAGTTCGTCACCTACGGGCGCGACCCCGCCGTCGAGGTCGTGGTGCCGCCCGCCGTGACCGAGACCCACTCGACGGCGTTCGTCGCCGACCTGACCCAGGCCGTCAACCACGTCGAACAGACACGCGAGTGCACCTGACGAGGTAGCGCCCGATCCGCCGAGGTAGCGCGCGATCCGCCGAGGTAGCGCATGTGTCGGACGCCGGTGGCACGGTGGGGCCATGGATCAGCGTCTGAGCCTCGTGACCCTCGTCGTCGCCGACCTGTCCGCGACACACCGCTTCTACGTCGACGGGCTGGACTGGGAGCCGTTGCTCGAGGCGCCCGGCGAGGTCCTCATGTTCCGCGTCGGCGAGCGGATCGTGCTCTCGCTGTGGGACGAGTCGCACGCGCGGGAGGAGATCGGTCCGGTCAGCAAGGACGGGACCCCTCCGTTGACGCTCGCGCACAACGTCGGGTCGCGTGCCGCCGTCGACCAGGTGCTCGACGACGCACGGCGCGCGGCTGCACCCATGGTGAGCGACGCCGTCGAGCGCGAGTGGGGCGGGTACTCCGGCTACTTCGCGGACCCCGACGGCTTCCGCTGGGAGGTCGCGTGGGCACCGGGCCCGCTCTCGGAGATCGTCCTGCCGGACTGAGCACGCTACCTCGCGCGGACGCGCTACCTCGGCGCAGGACGCGCTACCTCGGCGGGGCGCGTTACCGCAGGCCGGTACGGCGCTCGAGCGCGAGCTGGATGAGCTCGTCCACGAGCTCGGGGTAGCTCATACCCGAGGCCTCCCACATGCGGGGGTACATCGAGAACGGCGTGAAGCCGGGCATCGTGTTGATCTCGTTGACGACGACCTGCTCCTCGGGCGTCACGAACACGTCGACGCGGGAGAGCCCCTCGGCGCCGACCGCCTCGAAGGTCCGCACCGCGAGGCGGCGCACCTCCTCGGTCACGTGCTCGGGCAGGTCCGCCGGGCACGCGAGCTGCACGTGCGCCTCGTCGAGGTACTTGGCCTCGAAGTCGTAGAACGCGTGCGAGTCGTGGTCGACGACGATCTCGCCGGGCAGCGACGCACGTGGCGCCGCTCCCCCGCGGCCGCCGAGCACCGCGCACTCGATCTCGCGCCCGTGGACCGCGGCCTCGACGATGACCTTGGGGTCGTGCTCGCGTGCGGCCTCGACGGCGGCGGGCAGGTCCGCGAGGTCGTCGACGCGCGTGATGCCGAGCGACGACCCGGCGCGTGCCGGCTTGACGAACAGCGGCAGGCCCAGCGTCTCGACCGTCTGGATGCAGACGCGCGGGTTGCGCTCCCAGTCCTGCGGCCGGATGACGGTGTACGGGCCGACGGGCAGGCCGTGCCCTGCGAGCACGAGCTTCATGAAGTGCTTGTCCATGCCGACGGCGGAGGCCAGCACGCCCGCCCCGACGTACCGGACGTCGGCCAGCTCGAGCAGGCCCTGGACCGTCCCGTCCTCGCCGAAGGGGCCGTGCAGGAGCGGGAAGACGACGTCGACCTCGCCGAGCAGCCCCGGGACGTTCCCGGGCTCGAGGACCCGGAGCGAGCGATCACCCCGCGTGAGCGAGAGCACCACCTCGGCACCCGTCTCGTCGATCACCTCCGGCAGGACGCCGTCCGTGATCTGCCACCGCTCCGGCTTGTCCTCAGCCACGACCCACCGGCCCTCGCGGGTGATCCCGACGGGCACGACGTCGTACCGGGAGCGGTCGATCGCGCCCAGCACCCCCGCCGCGGTCGCGGCCGAGATGGCGTGCTCGCCGGACCGGCCGCCGAAGAGGATGGCGACCCGCGGCTTGCGCGGAGCGCCGTCGACCGGGTCGGGTACGGCGGGGACGGGAGCGGTGGTGGCGTCGGACATCGGCCCGACCTTATACGACCGTCGCACGCCCGCGGGCGCCGCCGTCGTGCCCGCCGTGCGCGTCTCGGCGCGGTGGTTGAATCGCACCATGGCCGCCAACCCCGCCACCCTCCCCGACCGCCAGATCCTCACCGACGACCTCCTGGCCACCATCCGCGGCCGGGCCGCGGACTACGACCGCGACAACGCCTTCTTCACCGAGGATCTCGCCGACCTCGCGGCCACCGGCTACCTGCGGGCCATGGTGCCCGAGGACCTGGGCGGCGCCGGGCTGACGCTGCGCGAGACGGCGCGCGAGCAGGCCCGTCTCGCCGGAGCCGCACCCGCCACCGCGCTCGCCGTCAACATGCACCACGTCTGGGTCGCCGTCGCGCGGTACCTCCACGAGCGCGGCGACGACTCGCTCGACTGGCTCCTGCGCGAGACGGCGCGGGGCGAGGTCTTCGGCTTCGGCTACTCCGAGGCCGGCAACGACCTGGTGCTGCTCGGCTCGCGCACCGAGGCGCGGCCCGACGGCGAGGGCGGCTACACGTTCCACGGGCGGAAGATCTTCACGTCCAACTCCCCGGGCTGGACCCGGCTGGGCGTCATGGGTCTCGACGCGACCACCGACCCCGACGACCCGCGCATCGTGCACGCGTTCGTCACGCGCGACGGCGGCGGCTTCGAGATCCTCGACGACTGGGACACCCTGGGCATGCGGGCCTCGCAGTCGTGCACCACGCTGCTCGACGGCGCGCACGCACCCGCCGAACGCGTCATCCGCCGGCTGCAGCCCGGCCCGAGCCTCGACCCCTACGTGCTCGGCATCTTCACGTCGTTCGAGATCCTGCTCGCCTCGGTCTACACGGGGATCGCGGACCGCGCGCTGGAGCTCGCGGTCGAGGCGGCCGGCAGGCGCACCTCGATGAAGACCGGCAAGGCGTACTCGCAGGACCCCGACATCCGGTGGCGCATCGCGTCGGCCGCGCTCGCGCTCGACGGCATCTGGCCCCAGCTCGACCAGGTGGCGGGCGAGATCGACGCCCTCGTCGACCGTGGGCCCGGCTGGTTCCGCGCGACGGCGGGGCTCAAGGTGCGCGCCACCGAGACGGCGCGGTACGTCGTCGACGAGGCGATCCGCTGCTCGGGCGGCTCGACCTACTTCAACCGCTCGGAGCTCGGCCGCCTCTACCGCGACGTGCTCGCCGGGATCTTCCACCCGTCCGACGACGAGTCGGCGCACGCGACCGTCGCCCAGGCGCTGCTGGGGCCGCTCGACTGAGAGCCCGAGCCGCCGGCCGTCCCGTGACACCACCGTGACCCGTGACTCGTTCCCAACCATTAATCTATGGGTTAGATTTACCGCCGTCTCAATCCAGCGCCGACGACGTCGTCGGCGCCCGACCGCAGAGAGGCGGAGGACATGGTGGACATGGCTCGCAGGAGCAGCCGGGCAGGGGTCGCGGCGATGGCGATCGTCGGCATGGCGGCGCTCACGGCATGCGGCTCCGACAGCAGCGCCCAGGAGGGCGAGGGCGGCGTCACGACCCTCACGATGACCGTCTGGGGCGGTGACACGGACAAGAAGGCGTACCAGGAGCGCGTCGACATGCTCGAGGCGGCGCACCCCGAGATCAAGATCGACCTCCAGCTCATCCCGGGCGACCAGTACGAGCAGAAGGTCCAGACGATGATCGCGGGCGGTGACGGCCCGGACATCATGCAGGTCGCCGAGGGCGTCAACGTCTACTCCTCGAAGGGCCAGATCCTCCCGCTCGACGAGTACATCGCCTCGTCGGGGCTGGACCTCGAGGAGCGCTTCGGGCCTGTCGGCGACCTCTACTCGTACGAGGACCAGGTGTACGCGATCCCCGACCGGTCGGGCGCGATGGTCGTCTACTACAACAAGGACCTGTTCGACGCGGCGGGCCTCGAGTACCCGAACGCCGACTGGACGTGGGAGGACGCGCAGGCCGCGATGGAGGAGCTCACGATCCCGGGCGAGCAGTGGGGCTACGGCGGCGCCGGGTGGTGGGCGCAGTGGTGGAGCTTCGCGTACCAGAACGGCGGCCAGATCATCGACGACTCGGGCAAGCCCACGGCGAACTCTCCTGAGGTGGTCGAGGCGCTGCAGTGGGCCAACGACCTCACGCACCGGCACCACGTCGTGCCGACGGCGGCCGAGTACGCCGACATGGGCCCCGACATGGGCGGCGACCCCGCGTTCGCGGCGCAGAAGGTCGCCATGAACACGACCGGGTTCTGGGCGATCGGCGGCCTGCTCGAGGCCGACTTCAACTGGGACATCGCGCCGATGTGGCGCGGCGAGGAGCAGGCGGTCACGGCGTTCGGCTCTGGTCTGGCGATCTCGCGCGACAGCGACCACCCGGAGGAGGCGTTCACGGCGATCGACTACCTCACTGACGCCGAGGCGCAGCAGGTCATCATCGACACCGCGCAGGACGTCCCCGCCAACCTCGAGGTCCAGCAGTCCGACGCCTTCCTCGCCCCCGAGTGGGCCCCCGAGGGCCTCAACATGGGTGCCTTCGGCGAGTCGTCGAGCTTCATCTTCCGTGCCCCGTTCATCCCGCAGTGGAACGAGATGCACGCGGCCTTCGACGACAACCTCGGCACGTTCTGGAACGAGGGCGGCGACGCCAAGACGCAGCTCGACGCGATCCAGACGCAGCTCGAGTCGGTCATCCGGTAGGACGCCGCGATGTCGACGATCG
This sequence comes from Isoptericola sp., assembly GCA_031180595.1. Taxonomy (GTDB): domain Bacteria; phylum Actinomycetota; class Actinomycetes; order Actinomycetales; family Cellulomonadaceae; genus Isoptericola. Next base: position 32,395 of record JAPSLQ010000001.1, read on the forward strand.
TCGGCGAGGCCCTCGGTGCGGCGCGGGCGACGAGCCCGCGCCGCGCCGGGCGGCGTCGCCTCCCCCGCCCCAAGCTCTCGCGCCGCGGCAAGGTCGAGGCGTTCTGGTTCTGGGTGTTCATCTCACCGTGGCTCGTCGGGTTCGTCGGGTTCCTGCTCGGTCCCATGGTCGCCTCGGTGTACATCTCGCTCACGGAGTGGGACTCGTTCACGCCGGCCGTCTTCGTCGGGCTCGAGAACTACGCACGCGCGCTCACCCAGGACCCGATCTTCTGGAAGGCGCTCGGGAACACCTTCGTCTACGCCCTGGTCTCCGTACCGCTCGGGCTGGCCGTCGGCGTGTGGCTCGCCAACCTGCTCAACAAGCGGGTCCGTGGCCGCAAGCTCTTCCGGACGCTGATCTACCTGCCCACGCTCGTGCCGCTGGTCGCGACGGCGATGGTGTTCAAGATGGTGCTCGCGCCGTCGGGCCCGCTCAACGACCTCCTCGGCCTCTTCGGCGTGCACGGGCCGAACTGGCTCCTCGACCCGACATGGGTCAAGCCCGCGCTCGTCGTCATGTCCGCCTGGGGTGCCGGCGGCGCGACGGTCCTGCTGCTGTCCGCGATGAACGGCATCCCCCGCGAGTTCTACGAGGCCGCGGAGATCGACGGCGCGGGTCCCGTGCGCCAGTTCTGGTCGATCACGTTCCCGCAGATCACCCCGATCATCTTCTTCAACCTGATCATGGGCCTCATCGGGGCGTTCCAGATCTTCTCGCAGGTCTACATCCTCACGGCCGGAGGCCCCGACAACGCGAGCCAGATGGTCGTGCCGCTGCTCTTCCGGGAGGCGTTCTCCTTCTACCACTTCGGGTATGCGTCGGCGATCGCGTGGCTGCTGTTCGTCGTGATCATGGTCTTCACGGCGATCGCGTTCCGCACGTCCCGGCGATGGGTCTTCTACGAGACGGAGGTGCGGTGATGGCAGCCGCGACCCAGGCCCCCACGGCAGGCGGTGCGGTCGGCGCGGCGCCAGCCCCGCCACGGCACGACGGCGGCGTGCCCGCCCGCACGCTCAAGGCCTTCAAGCCCTCGGCGGCCACCTACGCGGTGCTGCTGGTCGTGTCGGCGATCTTCTTCGTCCCGTTCGTGCTCATGGTCTCGATCGCCCTGGCGAGCGACCAGACGAGCGCGCAGAACGCGTTCACGATCGTCCCGACCGAGTTCCGGTGGTCGAACTTCTCCGACGTCTTCACCACGACCGGTCTGCCCGTCGGGCGTTTCGTCCTCAACTCCGTCGTCATCGCGACGCTCTCGGCGGTGGGCCAGGTGCTCAGCTCGTCGCTCGTGGGCTACGCCTTCGCGCGGCTCCGGGCGCCCGGCAAGGGCGTCATGTTCATGGTCGTGCTCGCCACGATGATGATCCCCGCGCAGATCACGATGATCCCGCAGTTCCTGCTCTTCAAGGAGCTCGGCTGGGTCAACACGTACCTGCCGCTCATCGTGCCGAGCTTCTTCTCGAACGCGTTCAACGTGTTCCTCGTGCGGCAGTTCGTCTCGCGCCTGCCGAGCGAGCTCGACGAGGCCGCGCAGGTGGACGGCCTCGGGTACTTCGGGATCTACCGCCGGATCATCCTGCCGATGATGTGGCCGATCCTGACGGCGATCGCGATCTTCACGCTCACGTTCGCGTGGGGCGACTTCATGGGCCCGCTCATCTACCTCAACTCCGAGGAGATGATGCCCCTCGCGCTCGGCCTGCAGTACATGACGTCGACGAGCAACGCCCTCCAGCTGCCGCCGTGGAACCTCGTCATGGTCGGGTCGATCTTCCTGACCCTGCCGATGATCGCCATCTACTACCTCGGCCAGAAGTACCTCTACGAGATGAACCTCCAGGGTGGAAGCGCAGGTGTGAAGTGACCGACCTGACGACCGCGGCCGTCGAGCTCAGGCCCTCCGGGCTCGTGCTCGACGGCCGCGAGGAGGCGCTGCTGTGCGCGTCCCTGTTCTACTTCCGCCTCCCGCGCGAGGTGTGGGCCTCCCGGCTCGCGCAGGTACGGGCGACCGGGTACCGCGCCGTCGACGTCTACCTGCCGTGGAACTTCCACGAGACGGCGCCGGGCGTGTGGGACTTCGACGGGCGACGCGACGTCGGCGCGTTCCTCGACCTCGCGCACGAGGCCGGCCTGGCGGTCGTCGCGCGGCCGGGGCCGTACATCTGCTCGGAGTGGGACGGCGGCGGCCTGCCGGCGTGGCTCGCGCTCGACGACGGTCTCGCGCTCCGGCAGGCCGAGCCCCGGTTCCTGGAGCACGTCCGCCGCTGGTTCGACCAGGCCGTGCCCCTCCTGGCCGCCCGGCAGTGGGGCCGCGGCGGCAGCGTCGTGGCCGTCCAGCTCGAGAACGAGCTCGACTTCTTCGACACCCACGACCGCCACGCCTACGTCGCGGCCCTGCGGGACATGGCGCTCGAGCACGGCATCACGGTGCCGCTCGTGGCGTGCGCGGGCCAGGGCGACCTCACCGGCGCGACGGGCGGCGTCGACGGCGTCGTGCCCGCGTTCAACTTCTACCCCGACGACCGTTCCCGGTTCGTCGAGCCGGAGGTCCGCCGGTACGCCGGGCTCGTCGCGGAGCAGGGGCTGCCTCTCCTCGTGACGGAGACCAACCGCCGCCACGCGACCTTGCGCCGCCTCCTGGTGAGCGGCGCCACCCTCCTCGCCCCGTACCTGCAGGCATCGGGCTACGACCTCGGGTACACGCCCTCGGTCGGCAACTGGGGCGACCCCGGCGGCTTCATGTCGCACGACTACGACTTCGGCGGCTACCTGTCCCCGGTCGGAGAGCCGCGGCCCGAGACGGCCGACGCGCGCGTGCTCGCGGCGGTCCTCCGCACGCTCGGCCCGGCGATCGCGCGCGCCAGGACGACGGCCGCCGACGGCGCCGTCGTGACGGACGTCCCGACGAGCGCCTCCCCGTCGATGCTCGTGCTCGACGGCGGAGGCACGATCGTCGGGATCCCCAACCTCGGCCGGGAGCCCGGGCACGCCAGGGTCCCGGGCAACGGCACGGCGCCCGACGTCGTCGTGCCGCTGCCGGCGTCGTCGTGCGTGCTGCTCACCCGTGACCTGCCGCTCGACCGCTTCGGCCTGCCCGGGACGCTGCGCCTCGCGTCGGCGGACCTGGTGGGAGCCGGCCCGGACGGCCTCGAGCTCGCCGCCCGCGGCCCGAGCGTCCTTGCACTCTCGGCCGGTCCGGGCGACGACACGACGCCGGTGCTCGAGCTTGACGCCCCGGTCCCCGGGTCGCCGACCCGGCTGTCCGTGACCTCGGGCGGCGCGTCGTGGGCCGTGGTCCTGCGGCATCCCGAGGACCAGCCCGCGCCGGGTGGCGCCGTGCCGCCCGTTCCCGCGAGGCCCGCGGAGGAGCCCGTCGCCCTCACCGAGGCGGTCCACCTCGAGCTCGAGACCCGCAGCGGCAGGACCGTGGCCCACCCGCTCCCGCCGGCCTCGGAGGAGGTGGGGGTGTACCGCGGGCGTACCCACTACGCCGCGTCGGTCGCTCACGTCGACGAGCTGCTCGTCGTCGGGGCCGGCGACGTCGTCGAGCTCAGCCTGGACGGCCGGGCCCTGCCGAGCATCGTCGGCTTCGGCACGGTGGCACGTGTCGGAGCGGCCGGCGCACGCCGACTCGACGCCACGGTCGAGACATGGGGCCACGCCAACTTCGACGACGCACGGCTGCCGAGCCTACGACTGGGGTCCGTCCGCGGCCTCGGCGCGGTCTGGTCGGTCACCGCCGCGGTCGACGTCGGCGCGCTCTGGACCGTGGACGGTGGCGCACAGTGGGCCGGTGACCCGGCACCGGTTCGCACCCTCGGCGGCTGGAGCAGCACACGCGTCGGTCGGCCGGTGACGTACCGGCGTGCCCTGCCGGTCGACGGGCGCAGCCAGCACGCGCTCCACCTGCTCGGGCTCGTGGGCACGTGCGAGGTGACGGTCGACGGCGTCCCCCGCACCGTCACCGCGCACGACCCCTGGGTCCTGCTGGCACCCGGCGAGGGTGCCGACGTGACGGTCACCGTGCCGCACGCGCCGGGCGTCCTCGGCGGCGCGGAGCTCCTGCGCCTCGAACGGGTGAGCGGGTGGGACGTCGAGCCGCAGCCGGACTCGGTCCTGCTCGAGCTGGCCGGGCGGACGGCCGCCGGGCGGCACGTCGACCTGCCCCTCGAGCTCGCGCCGGGCACCGAGGCATGGCTCGACGTCGCCGTGCCCGGCGGCGGACGCTCGCTGCGGTTCGAGGGCACGCACGCACGGGTCAGTGCCTTCGCCCACGGGGAGCTGCTCGGCCGAGTCTGGCTCGACGACCCCGCCCGGCCGCGCTTCACCGGGGGTGATTCCGGCCGCCTGTGGCTGCCCCGGGCCTGGAACTCCGGTACGGTCCGCTTGCTGGTCCGTGCGACCGCCGGGACCGGCCAGCCACGCCTCGAGCGCGTGACCGCCGCGGCGGTGCCGGAGTGAGGCAGGAGTGAACGTGGTCGTCGTCAGGCGTACCTCGCGTGACATCCGCAGCGAGTCACGCCTCGAGGTCATGCACGCGCTGCTGTCGGCGGGCGAGGCGAGCCGCAACGAGCTGGCGCGCGTCACCGGGCTCAGCCCGGCGACGGTCGCCACCGTCGTCAGCGACCTGCTGGCCAACGGCGTCGTGACCGAGGCCAGGCTGACGGCGGGGCGTGTGGGCCGGCCGACGACGACGCTGCGGCTCAACGGCGACCGAGGCCGCATCGTCGGCGTCGACGTGGCGGAGACGTACGTGCGCGCCGTGGTGTTCGACGCCGCCCTCGACGAGCTCTCGTCGGCCGAGGTGGCCAAGGACGAGCACCACGGCGAGACGGACTACGTCATCGACGGCATCGTGGACGCCCTGGACACCGCGCTCGGGCGTGCGGACGCGACGCGCGACGACGTCCTCGGCGTCGGCATCTCGCTCCCCGGGGGCATGCAGCGCCGTTCGGAGGTCTCGGTCGTGGTGCCCAACGAGGCGTGGCACCACGTCGACCGGCTCCGGCAGCGGATCGGCCTGCCGCTGGTCGTCGACAACCCGCTCAAGGCGATCGCGACGGCGGAGCTGTGGTTCGGCGCGGGGCGCCGGCTCGCGAGCATGGTCACGGTCAACCTGGGAACCGGCGTCGGGGCCGGCATCGTGCTCGAGGGCAGGATCCTGCGCGGGGCGACCAACTCGGCGGGCGAGTGGGGCCACAGCCTGCTCGCGCTCGACGGACGTCGCTGCCGTTGCGGGCGTCAGGGGTGCGTCGAGGCGTACGTCGGCGCCGCGGGCATCCAGCAGACCCTCGCCGAGATCGCCCCGGAGCACCCTCTCGCGGCCGAGCCCATGCAGCGCGAGTTCATCGGCGCGCTGGCCGCGGCGCTCGAGTCTCCCGAGCCCGACCCCGCCGTGACCGAGACGATCTCCCGTACCGCCCGCTACCTCGGGTCGGCGATCGCCGACCTCGTCGCGGTGGTCAACCCCGACATGGTGACGCTGACCGGGTGGACCGCGTGGGCGCTCGGCGGCCACCTCGTCCCGGCCGTCCGCGAGCGCGTGGTCCGGGAGTCGCCCGGCGACTCCGCGGCGGACCTCGCGCTCGAGGTGTCGACCGTCCGGGGCAACTCCGTGGCGACGGGCATGGCCACGATCGCGCTCGAGCGGTTCCTCGGCGACGTCGGTCTCCTGACCACACGGGTGCCGACGGCACTCTGACCGAGACGGCCCGCCGACCCGGCGAGCCGCCGTCGTACGCTGCGCGCATGGTTCACGAGGTCACCGGACGGTCCCCGCTCTCCCCCGCCACGGTCGCCGTCACCGCCGGACGCCCGCCGCGCGTGCAGGGCGGACCGGTGAACCCGCCCGTGGTGCTCAGCTCGACGTACGTCTCGCAGGGCACGCCGGGGCCGGACGAGCTGCTCTACACGCGCTCGGGCACCGAGACGTGGCAGCCGTTCGAGGAGGCGCTCGCCGCGCTCGAGGGCGGCGCCCACGGCGTCGTCCTCGGCTCCGGGATGGCGGCGATCGCCGCGACCCTGGGCGAGGTGCCCGACGGCGGTGCCGTCGTGGTGCCGCGCCACGCGTACCAGGTCTCGCTCGGGTACCTCGACGACCTCGCGGCCCGGCACGGCGTCGAGGTGCGCCGGGTCGACGTCGCGGACACCGACCAGGTCGTCGCCGCGCTCGACGGCGCCTCCCTGCTGCTCGCGGAGTCGCCCACCAACCCGATGCTCGAGGTCGCCGACCTGCCCGCGATCCTCGCCGCGGCGCGCGAGCGCGGAGTGCGCACCGTCGTCGACAACACGTTCGCGACGCCGCTGGGACAGCGCCCGCTCGAGCTCGGCGCCGACGTCGTGGTGCACTCGGTGACGAAGTACCTCGCCGGGCACTCCGACGTCGTGCTCGGGGCGGTCGTCACGGACGACCCGCAGATCGCGGCCGACGTGCGCGCCTACCGGACGCTGCACGGCGCGATCGCCGGCCCGATGGAGGTCTTCCTCGCCCTGCGGGGCCTGCGGACGCTGCACCTGCGGGTCGAGCGCGCGGGCGCCAACGCGGCCGAGCTCGCGCGGCGCCTGGCCGAGCACCCCGCGGTCGCCGAGGTGCGCCACCCCTCGCTGCCGGGCGACCCGGGTCACGAGCGTGCGAGCCGGCAGATGAACGGTTTCGGCGCGATCGTCGGGCTGCGGCCGCACGGAGGCGTCGCGGCCGCCGACGCCCTCGTCGCCGGCGTGCGGCTGTGGGTGCCCGCCACGTCGCTGGGCGGGGTCGAGTCGACGCTCGAGCGGCGCCGCCGCTTCCCCACGGAGTCGGTCACGGTCCCCGAGGACCTCGTGCGCATGTCGGTCGGCGTCGAGGACGTGGAGGACCTCTGGGACGACCTGGCACAGGCCCTGGACGCCGTCCGCCCGTAGCCGCGGGCGAGATCGTCGCCGATCCGTGACCGCGCCGCGACGCGGTCGCCACCTGCGCGTGCCAGGGTCGTGCACATGAGGACCGGTCGAGGGACCCGCGGCAGCGCGGCGGCGCTCGCCCTGGCGGCAGCGCTTCTGCTCGGCGCCTGCACGGGCGACGACGACCCGGGTGGCGAGGCGAGCCCCACGGCGGCCACCACCCCGGGCGAGTCCGCGACGCCGGGCGGCTCGCCGTCGGGCAACGCGTCCCCGAGCGCCTCTCCCGACGACCGCGGCGACGACGACGCGACGGACGACACGGGGGATGACTCGGTCGACGACACGACGGACGACACGACGGCCGACGAGCCGGCCCGAGGCACCTCGCCCTTCCCGGCGAACGCGGAGCCGGACACCGCCGAGCCGTCCGGCGACGCCAGGCTCACGGTCACCGACATCCGGGTCGGCGAGCACGACGGATACGACCGCGTGGTGTTCGACCTGGGGGGCGCAGGCACGCCCGGCTGGCGCGTGGAGTACGTGGACGAGGCGATCGACGACGGCAGCGGCAACCCCGTCGAGGTTGACGGCGACGCCATCCTGCAGGTGGTCATCTCGGGTACGGCGATGCCCGCCGACAGCGGCGTCGAGGAGTACGACGGCACGACCCTCGCGCCCGACGACACCGAGGCCGTCGAGGAGGTCGTGTACCGGTTCTGGTTCGAGGGGTACACGACGGCGTTCGTCGGTGTGGACGACGGGCGCAAGCCCTTCCGGGTGTTCTCGCTGACCGAGCCGGCCCGCGTCGTCGTCGACGTCCAGCACTGAGCCGGCGGCACGGAGCCGGCCGGCGGCTCAGGCGCCGACGCCCTCGGCCTTCTGCGGTCGGGCGAGCAGACCGCGCGCCATCGCGTCCACGGGCAGGCCCTCGTGGAGCACCGCCACGACGCCGGCGGTGATCGGCATGTCGACGCCGTGGTGCTGGGCGAGCTCGAGCACCGAACGGCACGACTTCACACCCTCGGCCGTGGTGCCCGTCGCCGCGAGCGCCTCGTCGAGCGTCATACCCTCGCCGACGTACTTGCCGAGGCGGTGGTTGCGCGACAGCGGCGAGGTGCACGTGGCGACGAGGTCGCCCATGCCCGCCAGGCCGGAGAACGTCTCGACGTCGGCCCCGAGCGCCAGGCCCAGCCGCGTGATCTCGACGAGACCTCGCGTGATGACCGTCGCCGTCGTGTTGTAGCCGAAACCGCGTCCCTGTGCCATGCCCACGGCGAGCGCGATGACGTTCTTGACCGCGCCGCACAGCTCGACGCCGATGACGTCGCGGTTGGTGTACGGGCGGAAGTAGGCGTTGGAGCACGCGTCCGCGACGAACCTCGTCGCCGCGTCGTCGGTGCCCGCGACGACGGTCGCCGTCGGCTGGCGCTCGGCGATCTCGGGCGCCAGGTTGGGCCCCGAGACGACGACGACCCGGCTCTCGGGGATCTCGAGCGCCTCGGCGATCACCTGGCTCATGCGCTCGTCCGTGCTGAGCTCGACGCCCTTCATGAGCGAGACGACGACGGCGCCCGGCTCGACGTGCGCGCGCAGTCGCTCGAGCGTGCCGCGCGCCACCTGGGACGGGACGGCGACGACCACGAGGTTCGCGCCGGCGAGCGCCGCCGCGGCGTCCGTCGTCGCCGTCATCGCGGGCAGCGCGACGCCGGGCAGGTACTTGGCGTTCGTGCGCTCGTGGGTGACCTCGCGGGCGATCGCCTCGTCCCGGCCCCACAGGCGCACCTCGCAGCCGGCGTCCGCGAGCACCATCGCGAACGTGGTGCCCCAGGACCCGGACCCGAGGACGGCGGCGCGCACCGGCGTCGTGCCCGTCACGGGCGCTCCACCGGCGGGTAGTGCGACTTCCTCGCCTCGTACTCGGGGTGCTTGCGCAGGTCGAACCGTGCCGCCGGCGCGGGCTCGCCCCGCAGCTCGGACAGCAGCTCGGTGATCGCGTCCATGACCCGGTTCATCACCTCGCGCAGGGTGGCGGAGTCCAGCGGCCGGTCGTACAGGTCGGACAGGTCGACGGGCGGGCCGGCGACCACCTGCACGCGCTTGCGCGGGAAGGGCTTGAGGACCCGGCCGTAGCGGCCGAGGACCTCGTGCGCGCCCCACTGCGCGATCGGGACGACCGGCAGGCGCGAGGCGAGCGCGATCCGTGCCAGGCCCGTCTTGGCCTCCATGGGCCACAGGTCGGGGTCACGCGTGATGGTGCCCTCCGGGAAGATGGCGACGCAGGCGCCGTCGCCGAGCTGGTCGCTCGCCGCCTGGATCGAGCGGGCGGCCGCCGCGCTCCCTCGGTCGACGGGGATCATGCGGGTGGCGCGCAGCACCCAGCCGAGCACCGGCGCCGTGAACAGGCTCCGCTTGGCCAGGATCCGCGGCTCGTACCCGTGGTCGAACAGGTAGTGCGCGAACGTCAGCGCGTCGAGCTCGGTCGCGTGGTTCGCCGCCGCGATGAAGCCGCCGGTGCGCGGCAGGTTCTCCCCGCCGCGCCACTCGTAGCGGACCATCGCGAACATGAGGCGTCGCACGAGCCAGGCGATGGCTCGGAAGGCGCGGGAGGAGGGGCGGGCGATCGGCACGGAAGGAGAGCCTACCGCCGACCGCCCTGCCCCCGGCGTGGGTCCGTCACGCTTCGCTTCGTCTCCGGCTCAGTCGCGCCGGTGGGCGACCGAGCCTGCGACTCCGCTGCGGGCGAGTGCCTCGTCCCTCGGCCCTCACCCTTCGCTCCGTCTCCGGCTCAGTCGCGCTGGTGGACGACCGAGCCTGCGACTCCGCTGCGGGCGAGTGCCTCGTCCCTCGGCCCTCACCCTTCGCTCCGTCTCCGGCTCAGTCGCGGGAGACGTCGGCTCCGAGCGCGACGAGCTTGTCCTGGAACGCCTCGTAGCCGCGGTCGATGAGGCTGATGCCGCGCACCGTGGACGTGCCCTTGGCGGCGAGCGCCGCGATCAGGTGGGAGAAGCCGCCGCGCAGGTCCGGCACCTCGATGTCCGCCGCCGCGAGCGGCGTCGGGCCCGAGATGACCGCCGAGTGGTGGAAGTTGCGCTGCCCGAACCGGCAGTCGCGCCCGCCCAGGCACTCCTTGTAGACCTGGATGGTGGCGCCCATCTGGCGCAGCGCGTCGGCGAACCCGAACCGGTTCTCGTACACGGTCTCGTGCACGATCGACAGGCCCGTGGCCTGCGTCAGCGCGACGACGAGCGGCTGCTGCCAGTCCGTCATGAAGCCCGGGTGCACGTCTGTCTCGAGCACGATGGACCGCAGGTCCCCGCCCGGGTGCCAGAACCGGATGCCGTCCTCCTGCACGTCGAACCGGCCGCCGACCTTCCGGAACGTGTTGAGGAACGTCATCATCTCGGGCTGCGTCGCGCCCTTGATCGTCACGTCCCCGCCCGTGGCCAGGGCGGCCGAGGCCCACGACGCCGTCTCGATCCGGTCGCCGAGCGCGGTGTGCGAGTACCCGTCGAGGCGGTCGACACCCTCGATGCGGATCACCCGGTCGGTGTCGACGGAGATGATCGCGCCCATCTTCTGCAGGACCGCGATGAGGTCCATGATCTCGGGCTCGATGGCGGCGCCGGCCAGCTCGGTGATGCCCTCGGCGCGCACGGCCGTGAGCAGCAGCTGCTCGGTGGCCCCGACGGACGGGTACGGCAGCGCGATCTTGGTGCCCTGCAGGCGACGGGGGGCGCGCAGGTGGATCCCGTTGGGCCGCTTGTCCACGACCGCGCCGAACTGGCGCAGGATGTCCAGGTGGTAGTTGATCGGCCGGTCGCCGATCCGGCACCCGCCCAGGTCGGGGATGAACGCCTCGCCGAGGCGGTGCAGCAGCGGGCCGCAGAACAGGATCGGGATCCGGCTCGAGCCCGCGTGGGCGTCGATGTCGGCCACGTGCGCCGACTCCACGTTCGACGGGTCCAGGTCCAGGATCCCGGCCTCGGCGTCCGCCTTGACCGTGACCCCGTGCAGCTCGAGCAGCCCCGTCACCACGGCCACGTCACGGATCTGCGGCACGTTGCGCAGCACGCTCGGCGACTCCCCCAGCAGGGACGCCACCATCGCCTTCGACACGAAGTTCTTCGCGCCCCGCACGGTGATCGTCCCCTCGAGCGGGTTCCCACCGTTCACGTACAGCAGATCGTTCATAGCCTTTTCATCGTCCCGTCATACAGATGATCATGGGCAGGCGCCCGCACGGCGTGCGCGGCGCGTCGATCTTTCCTCGCCCGGTCCGGTGGTGCCAACATCCGGGGACCCTGGCGTATTCACGTTCACCACACCTTCACGCTGCTGGCACCCGCTCGCAGGGCGACACACCGCAGGTCCACAAGCCGCCTCCGCCGGCGCAGCATCGCCGCAGGTGACGTGCCGCACACCCACGGCCGGTCGTCAAGGCTCATCCGCATCGCGAGACAACATCCCGTGATGCGGACGGTCTGCCTACCGTCCCGCCCATGACCACCTCCGTTGCCTCCGGCGCGCCCGGCACCCCCGAGACGCCGACGGCCGCCAACTCCCGCGGCCGCGTCGTCGTCGCGTCCCTGATCGGGACCTCGATCGAGTTCTACGACTTCTACGCCTACGCGACCGCGGCCGTGCTCGTCTTCCCGACGGTCTTCTTCGCCGCCCAGAGCCACGCGACGGCGCTCCTGGCGTCGTTCGCCGTGTTCGGCGTCGCGTTCGTGGCGCGCCCGCTCGGTTCCGTGCTGTTCGGCCACTTCGGCGACCGTGTCGGCCGCAAGGCGACGCTCGTGGCGTCCCTGCTCGTCATGGGTGTCGCGACGTTCGTCATCGGGCTCATCCCGCCGGCCTCGACGCCCGGCTGGGCGGTCCTCGCGCCCGCGATCCTCGTGCTGTGCCGGTTCTGCCAGGGCCTCGGCCTGGGCGGCGAGTGGAGCGGGGCGGCGCTGCTGGCGACCGAGAACGCGCCGGCGGGGCGTCGCGCGGTCTGGGGCACCTTCCCGCAGCTCGGCGCGCCGATCGGCTTCATCCTCGCGAACACCGTCTTCATCGGCCTGGCCAACGGCCTCAGCGAGGAGCAGTTCCAGGCCTGGGGCTGGCGTGTGCCGTTCCTGGCCAGCGCGATCCTCGTCGTCGTCGGCCTGTGGGTCCGCCTGCGGCTCATCGAGACGCCGGCCTTCCGCAAGGTTCAGGAGGCCGACGCGGTCGTCAACGTTCCCGTCGCGCGCGCGTTCAAGGTCTCGTGGCGCCAGATCGTCGCGGGCACGTTCATCATGCTCGCCACGTACGTGCTGTTCTACCTGATGACCACGTTCACCCTCACCTACGGCACGACGCCGGCCTCCGAGACGCCCGCGGGCCTGGGCTACGAGCGCACCGACTTCCTGTGGATGCTCATCTTCGGCGTCGTCTTCTTCGGCGTGTTCACGCTCGTGTCGGGTCCGCTGGCCGAGCGGTTCGGCCGCCGCGCGCACCTGCTCGTCGTGACCGCCACCATCGCGGTCTTCGGCCTGCTGTTCGTGCCGCTGTTCAGCGCGGGCACGGTGGGCGTCCTGGCTCTGCTCGTGATCGGCTTCTCGCTCATGGGCCTGACCTTCGGTCCGATGGCGGCCGTGCTGCCCGAGCTCTTCCCCGCCAACGTGCGGTACACGGGCTCCGCGGTGGCGTACAACGTGTCGTCGATCCTCGGTGCCGCGGTGGCCCCGTTCATCGCCGTGTGGCTGTGGACGCTCGCCGACGGCTCGACGGTGCTGGTCGGCGTGTACCTGACGGGGGCCGCCCTCGTCACGCTCGTCGCCCTGCTGCTGACCCGCGAGACGAAGGACGTCGCCTACACCGACGACATCGGCAGCTGACCGCTGCAGCTCGTCGGCGAAGCCCGGGTCGCGACGCGGCCCGGGCTTCGCCGTGCCCAGGGAGCGACGACGTCCGGACCGCGTGCGAGCGGGTACCGGGTCGCCGACGCTCGTGGCATGGGACCAGACGACCAGCACGAGCCGCCCAAGGCACCCGGCCAGGGCGCCGTCCCGGACCCCGACCCGGAGACCTCGCCGACGGCCGGCGGGAGCGGGCCGGGCGGTGGCGTGCAGCCTGGCGAGACGCCGCCCGAGGCCGACCAGGTCAGCGCCCCTCAGGGGCATGACGAGCAGGGGCCGCGCCGGGGCTCGCCGTGGCTGTGGGCCGGTGGGATCGGGCTCGTGGTCCTCGTCGTCGCGCTGACCTTCATCGGCTACGCGGTGGGGCTCTGGGACTGAGCGTCGCTCCGTGCGCGGCGCTCGCTCCGGGACGTCAGCCCTGGCCCGCCTGCGTCAGGTGGAGCTGGGCGTAGCGCCCGCCCGCGGCGAGCAGCTCGTCGTGCCCGCCCTGCTCCACGATGCGCCCCTCCTCGAGCACCACGATGCGGTCCGCCTGCCGGATCGTCGAGAGCCGGTGGGCGACCACGAGCGTCGTGCGCCCACGCATGAGCCGGGCGAGCGCCTCCTTCACGAGCCCCTCCGACTCCGGGTCCAGGGCGCTCGTCGCCTCGTCGAGCAGCAGGACGCGCGGGTCGCGCACCAGCGCGCGAGCGATGGCGAGCCGCTGGCGCTGCCCGCCCGACAGGCGTGCCCCGCGTTCTCCGACGACCGTGTCCCATCCCTGCGGTTGCTCCTGGACGAACTCCCAGGCGTTGGCGTCCCGCAGCGCCTGCTCCACACGCTCGTCGGTGGCCTGCGCCATCCCGTAGGCGACGTTGTCGCGGATGGTGCCCTCGAACAGCACGGACTCCTGCGGGACGACGGAGACGAACCGCCGGACGGTACGCAGGTCGAGCTGCTGCATGTCGGCGCCGTCGAGCAGGATGCGTCCGCTCGTGGGCCGGAGGAAGCCCAGCACGAGGTTGAGCATCGTCGACTTGCCGGAGCCCGAGGAGCCGACGAACGCCGTCGTCGTGCCGGCAGGGATGTCGAGGTCGATCCGGTGCAGCGCGTCCGAGTCGGCGCCGGAGTAGCGGTAGGAGGCGTCCTCGAGGCGGATGTCGCCGGTGACGGTCTCCACCTGACGCCTGCCCTCGTTCTGCTCGAGGTCGGGCTCCTGGAGCACCTCGGCGATCGAGCGGACGGACTCGAGCCCGCGGGCTCCGACGGGGATGAGCATCAGCAGCTGCGTCATCCCCTGCGTGAGCAGCGCGAAGTAGGTCGACAGCAGCACGACCTGGCCCGGGCTGATCGGCAGCAGCCCGGTGAGGGAGAACACCGCGGCCAGCACCAGGCAGCCGACGCCGAGCAGCTGCATCGTGACCCACGAGAGCGAGGCGACGTGTCCGTTGAGCATGTCGAGGTGGAGGCCCGCGCGGCGGACGCCGTCGGCACCGCTCGCGACGCGGGTCACGGCCGTCTGCTCGAGGCCGTGGGCGCGGGTGACCGGGATCAGCGAGGCCATCTCCCCCACGCGCGAGGCCAGACCCTCCATCTCGCGGCGGAACGCCTCGTTGCGGGCCCGCGAGCGCCGGCGCAGCCCGGCTCGCAGGCCGATCGCGATCGGCACCGCGAAGGCGTAGACGGGCAGGAACTGCGGGACCGCGACGGCGGTCATCGACACGGCGCCGATCAGCACCATGGTCGCCGACAGCAGCGGGTGGGCGACCTGCTGCAGCATGAGCTCGACGTTCTCGACGTCGCGCACGACCTTGGTCTGCACGATCGAGGAGCTCATGCGGGTGTGGTAGCCGATGGACAGCGACTGCAGGCGCGCCGCGAGCGCGTTGCGCAGGCCGGCACCGGTGTCCCGCACGACCGTCATGAAGCAGCGCGTGTACAGGATGTGGTTCGGGTAGTTCTGCAGCAGCAGGGCGGCCGCGATGCCGAGCCAGCCCAGGACCTCCCGCACCTCGCCACGGTCGGCGACGATGTCGATGATGGCGGCGGTGATCACCGGGAGGAACCACAGCGGGATCTCCTTGAGCGAGAACGCCAGGAGGGCGACCGTCATCCGCCCGGGCCGACGGCGCAGCAGGCGCAGGACCGACCGCAGCGGGCGGGTCCCGTCGATGACCCCGTCGTTGGAAAGCGTTTGCTCGGCCACCTCGTGAGTTTACTCGAAGCGGCGGCCAGCAGGGCGGCGGAGATGCCACCGCCGCCGCCCTGCTACGCCGTCGGGCACCGGGACGGAGCCGACCTCACAAGGGCCGGCCCCCGGTGACGCCCAGCCGGTCGCCGGTGATGTAGCTCGACTCCTGCGACGCGAAGAACACGTACAGCGGAGCGAGCTCGGCCGGCTGGCCGGCGCGACCGAGCGGCGTGTCGGCGCCGAACTGCTCGACCTTCTCCTCCGGCATGGTCGCCGGGATCAGGGGCGTCCAGATCGGGCCCGGTGCCACCGCGTTGACCCGGATGCCCTCGTCCGCGAGCTGCTGGGCGAGCCCCTTCGTGAAGTTCAGGATCGCGGCCTTCGTCGTGGCGTAGTCGAGGAGCTGCGGGCTCGGCTCGAACGCCTGGACCGACGTCGTGTTGATGATCGAGCCACCGCTCGGCAGGTGGTCGAGCGCGGCCTTGGTGATCCAGAACAGGGCGTAGAGGTTCGTCTTGAGCACACGGTCGAGCTGGTCGGTCGTGATGCCGCGCAGACCGTCGTCCTGCGACATCTGGTAGGCGGCGTTGTTGACGAGGACGTCCAGGCCGCCGAGCCCGGACACGGCGTCCTCGACGAGCTTCTGGCAGAAGGACTCGTCGCGGATGTCGCCCGGCAGCAGGACGGCCTTGCGCCCCGCGTCCTCGATCCAGTGCGCCGTGGTACGGGCGTCCTCCTCCTCCTCGGGGAGGTAGGAGATCGCGACGTCGGCACCCTCGCGCGCGAAGGCGATCGCGACCGCGCGGCCGATGCCCGAGTCGCCGCCCGTGATCAGCGCGCGCCGGCCCTCCAGGCGGCCTGAGCCCACGTAGCTCTGCTCACCGTGGTCCGGCTCCTGCGACATCTCGCCCGTGAGACCCGGGGGCTCGAGGTCGTCGGCGGGCTGCTTCGGCTGCGGGTGCTGCGTCGTCGGGTCCTGCGGGGTGGTCTGGTCGGACATGAAGCACTCCCCGTGTCGGTGTCGGCGGAGTCTCCAGGATGGGCGGTTCGCGCGTCGCTCGCAGGTCAGTCGCCGGCGTGCGGCGCGCGCAGCCGGCCGGTGCGGCTCCGGAGCGCCGAGATGACGGCGACCATGTCGTCGCGGTCGTGCCCGAGGGCCTCGGTCTCGGCGAACAGCTGCGCACAGGCGTCCATCAACGGGGACGCGTTCGCGGAGCGGCGCGCCTCCTGGACGACGAGGCGGCTGTTCTTGAGCACGTCCGGGACGGCGGCGTGCACGGCCCAGTCCTGTGCCACGAGCTTGGCGGCCTTGGCTCGCGACACGGCCGACGCCATCGGGCCCGCACCGAGGATCTGCTCGAGCAGCCGCACGTCGAGGTCGTGCTCCTCGGCGAAGTGGAACGACTCGGCGAGCCCGGTCACCAGCGTGATGAGGAAGGTGTTGACGGCGAGCTTCATGGTCAGCGCGCCGGGGACGCTCCCGCAGCGGAAGACGGCGGAGCACATCGGCTCCAGGAGGGGGACCACGCGGTCGACGTCGGCGCCGTCGCCCGCGACCATCGCGATCAGCTCACCGTCGACCGCGGGCTGCCGCGAGCCCGAGACCGGTGCCTCGACGTACCGGCCGCCACGGTCCCGGACCCGGGCGTCGACCGCCCGGGAGTGCTCCGGGGCCACGGTGCTCATCTGCACGACGAGCCGGTCGCCGAGCTCGATCGCCCCGTCGGACCGGACGACGTCGTCGGTGGCGCGCTCGTCGGCCAGCATGAGGAACACGACGTCGCACCGCTCGAAGACCTCGGCCGCCGAGCCCGCGACCTCCGCACCGGCTCGCGCCAGGGGCTCGCTCGCCGCGGGCGTCCTGTTCCAGACCAGCAGCGGCCGCGTCGCGACGAGGTTCGCCGCCATGGCGGACCCCATCACGCCGAGACCGATGAACCCGACGTCGGGCTCGCGTCGCTCCGCTCCTGCTGTCACGGTTCGGACCTCCTCGTGTCGTCGCCCGCACGGTGTCCGCGAGCAGGTGGCGGTCCGTGCAGCTGCGATCCAATCGACGGGTGGCCCGGCGCGCCCGGTCCAGTCGCCCATACTGGACTCATGTCAGGACCCGTCCGACCGCGCCTCTCGGCGCGCGAGCTCCTCGTCCTCGTGGGCGAGGTCGACACCGGCACGGCGGCGTACCGGGCGCTGGCCGACCGGATCCGGCTGCTCGTCACCGACGGCCGGATCCCGGCCGGGACGCGCCTGCCGTCCGAGCGCGAGCTCGCCGCCGTGGCGGGACGGAGCCGGACGACGGTCGTGGCGGCCTACCAGTCGCTCCGCGAGACCGGGCACGTCGTGACGCGGCACGGCTCCGGAAGCCGAACGGCACTGCCGCCCCCGGCCGCGACGGAGCAGCGTCCCGATCGCGGGGTCGACTTCGCCCGGGCGGTCCCGCCGCCCGTCGAGGGGCTGGACGAGATCGTGGCGGAGGTGTCGGCGCGGATGGTCCGGGCGCTCGACGGGCCGGGCTTCGACCTGCTGGGCAACGAGGCCCTCCGGCAGGCGATCGCAGACCGCTACACCCAGCGCGGCCTCGCCACGTCCGCGGACCAGGTCCTGGTGACCATGGGCGGCCAGCACGCCATCTCGCTCACGGCCCACACGTTCCTCTCCCGGTCGGACCTCGTCCTGGTCGAGTCGCCCAGCTACCCGCACGCCTACGAGGCGTTGCGGCGCGCGGGTGCGCGGCTGGTCACGACGCCCGTCACCACGCACGGCTGGGACGTCGAGCACCTGCTGGGCTCGATCCGGCAGCTGCGTCCGGCCGCCGCCTACCTGATCCCCGACTTCCACAACCCGACCGGCGCCTCCATGCGGCCGCAGGACCGTGCCCGGCTGGCCGAGGCCGCGCGGGCGGCGGGCACGATGCTGATCGTCGACGAGACCACCGCCGACCTGTGCATCGACCGGACGTGGGACGACGGTCCGTTCGCCCGCCACGGGCGCGCCGCCTCGCCGGGCTCCGGCTCCGGCGTCGTCACCGTCGGGTCGCTCAGCAAGTCCGTCTGGGGAGGACTGCGGCTCGGGTGGGTCCGCGCGGACGCCTCGGCGGTGCGCCGGCTCGTCCAGGCGCGCCCGGCCGGCGACCTCGGCACGCCGCAGCTGGAACAGCTGCTCGGCGAGCGGATCGTCCGCGCGCTTCCGGAGCTGCTCCCGCGCCGCCAGGAGTTCCTGCGCGCGCACCGAGCGGCGATGAGCGCGGCCCTGGCACGGCACCTCCCCCGGTGGCACGTGCCGTGGCCCGACGGCGGTCTGTCGATGTGGGTGCAGCTCGACCGCCCCGGCAGCTCGGCCCTGACCTCGGTCTCCGAGGCACGCGGCCTGTCCCTCGTCGCCGGGCCCCGGTTCTCCGTCGACGGGACGTTCGAGAGGTTCCTGCGCCTGCCGTTCACGTCACCGGTCGACGACCTCGACGCGGGCGTGCGGTCGCTCGCCGAGTCGTGGGAGCTGTTGGCGTCCCGGGGACCGACCGGCAACCGCTCGCGGATGCCCGAGATGGTCTAGCCCCGGGGCAGTCCAGCTTGCGTCGACTGGACCGCGTGGCTGTCCGGACGTCGTGGTCTGCTGGTCCGGACGAGAGGGGCGACATGCGCAGGACCGGCACGAGCGCGGGCGGACGACCCGCCGCCAGGCGGCGACTCCCTGGGCGTCGAGGGGACCCGCTCTTCGGCGCCGGCGCGACGCGCGGCGAGAAGGCCCTCGCCTCCGGCGCCGGCCTGCTCGGGGCCCTGCTCGTCGCGGGGACGGCGGCGGCGCAGGTTTCCTGGTGGAGCGCCGCGCAGTACGCCGTGGCGGCGATCGTCGCGTTCGACGTGGTCGGTGGTGTCGTCGCGAACGGCCTGGGCTCGGCCAAGCGGGACCACCTCCGGATGCCGTCGGCGACGGCGCGGACCGCGGCGGGGCGTGTCGTGCGGATGCCGGTCCTCTTCACCGCCCTGCACGTCCACCCGATCGCCGTCGGGGTGCTCTACGACTCCCCCGTCTGGTGGTGGGGGGCGGCGTGGTACCTCGTGACGCTCCTCGGCACGATCTTCGTGCGGCTCAGTCCCCTGTACCTGCAAAGACCGGTCGCGCTCGCGTGGTGCGCCCTGGTGGCCCTCGGCGCCTCGTTCCTGCCGTCGCCGGCGTGCTGGGGGTGGCTGCCGGTCCTGCTCGTGCTCAAGCTCGTGCTCGCGCACGCGGTCCCCGAGGAGCCGTACCGCCCGGCGCCGCGCCCGGGAGGGTCACGCCCATGAACCGGCTCGCCGGTCCGAGAACGGCTCCCCGGCTCCGGGGTGTGGCGGTGATCGCGGCCGCGTTCGCGTTGTACGCAACGACGTTCACGCTTCCCGACGCGCCGGCGGAGCCCGTCCGCACCGATCTCCTGCCCGAGACCGTCATGGCACCGTGAGCGGCGAACCGACCCGACCGCGACGCGCCTAGACTGCTCGCGCGCCCGACCCCAGCGGGCGCGAGGAGGCGACCCGCGTGACCCAGGCACCGCACGAGGCGCGGGACACCCCGCGCCCGCCCGCTCCGGGCGGCCGGCGGGAGCTCGACCTGGCTGAGGCGCGCCGCGAGCTGCGTGCGGACTGCGGCCGCTGCGTGGCCCTGTGCTGCGTCGCACCGATGTTCGTCGCCTCAGCGGACTTCGCGCTCGACAAGCCGGCGGGTGTGCCCTGTCCCAACCTCCGGGGCGACGACCGCTGCGGCATCCACACCGAGCTGCGGGGCCGCGGGTTCGCGGGATGCGCCGTCTTCGACTGCTTCGGCGCCGGCCAACGCGTCACCGCCTTGTTCGACGGCGCGACGTGGCGCGAGGCACCGGAGGACGCGGCCGGCATGTTCGGCGCCCTGGAGGTCCTCCGTCAGCTGCACGAGGCGCTGTGGTACCTGCGCGAGGCTGCGCACCTGGTCCCCCGCGGTCCGCTGCACGACCTCGTCGACGCCCTGATCGGGACGACCGAGGGCCTCGCCGCCAGCGACGCCGCCACGCTCGCCGACATCGACACCGCCTCCTACCGTCGTGAGGTCGGCGACCTGCTCGCCGACGTCAGTGCGGCGGTGCGCGGCCCGGGTGGCCGGCGCTGGGCGGGCAAGGACCTCGTCGGCGCACGGCTGCGCGGCGCGGACCTCCGGGGGGCCGAGCTCCGTGGCGCGTACGCCCTCGGGGCCGACCTTCGCGACGCCGACCTGCGCCGTTGCGACCTGCTCGGCGTCGACCTCCGTGGTGCGGACCTCGCCGGCGCCCGCCTCGACGGCGCCCTCTTCCTCACCCAGCCCCAGCTCGAAGCGGCGCGAGGGGATCGGCGCACCACCCTTCCGGCGGGGCTCGCCCGGCCCGGCCACTGGTCGGTGGACCGGTAGCGGTCAGGCAGGTCCCAGGTCGACCGCGTATCGTCGGCGGTCCTCGCCGCCCGGCGCCGCGGAAGGAGCCCTCCGTGACACTCGTCGACCTCGTGCTCGTCGCTGCCCTGGTCGTCGCCCTCGTGGCCGGACTGCGCCGCGGACTGCTCGCCACCGTCGGCGGCCTCCTGGGGCTCGCCGTCGGCGGCCTCGCCGCCTTCTGGGCCGTCCCCGTCGTCAACGACGCGCTGCCCACCTCCGAGTGGCGCGGACCGGCGACGCTCGCCCTCGCCGTCGTGCTCCCTCTGCTCGGAGCATCCATGGGCGCCGGGGCGGGCCACACCCTGCGACGTCAGGTGGACCGTACGCCGCTGCGTCCGTTCGAGCGTCTGCTCGGCGGCCTGGTCCACCTGCTCGTCGCCGCGCTGGTGATCTCGTTCGTGGGCACCGCCGTCAAGGCGACGGGGACTCCGGGCCTCGCCCAGGCGGTCTCGTCGTCCGCGGTGCTCCGCACCGTCGAGGACCTGACGCCGACCCCCGTCAGCCGGACGCTCGCCCAGATGCGCGCCGCGGTGCTGGACGACGGGCTCCCCCGCCTCGACGGTCTCCTGCTCCCCGGTCGGGCGCCAGTCGCACCTGCCGTCGACCTCGATGAGCCCGCGCTGGAGAGGTCCGCCCAGTCGGTCGCGCGGATCTGGGGCACCGCGTACGCCTGCGGGACGAGCTCGACCGGGTCGGGATTCGTCGTCGCGCCGGACCGGGTCGTGACCAACGCGCACGTCGTCGCCGGCGTCGAGCGGCCACTCGTCGAGCTCCCGGGCAGGGCGGCGCAGGAGGGGCGAGTCGTCTACTTCGACCCGGCGGCAGACCTCGCCGTGGTGGCCGTCGACGGGCTCGAGGCTGACCCGCTGACCGTGGCACCGTCCCTGGCGACGGGTGACGCGGCCGCCGTCCAGGGCTACCCGTACGGAGGGCCGTTCACCTCGACGAGCGCCGAGGTGCTCAACGTCGGCACCGTCCGCGTGCCGGAGTCCGGCGGCATCGGCGGCGGCGAGCGCGACGTCTACGCCCTCGCGGCCGAGGTGCGTCCCGGCAACTCGGGCGGCCCGGTGCTGACGACCGCCGGCGAGGTCGCCGGCGTGGTGTTCGGGCGCTCCGACTCCGAGGAGGACGTGGCGTACGCGGTGACGACGGCCGAGCTGATGCCCGTCGTCGCGCAGGCCGAGGAGCTCGACGCGGCGGTGACGCCGGGAAGCTGCACCGGCTGAGAGCTCCCTGCCCGGTCAGAGGACCCAGTCGACGCCGCCTTCCGTCGGTCCGCCGCACTCCTGCGTGCCACCCACGCGTACCCACCTGACGTCCCTCCCTGTACGGGCGAGCACGCCTCCGTCGTCGTCGAGCGCGCGGAGCGCGACTGCCGAGCGCCGCGGTCAGAAGGTGTCTGGCTCGAACGTCGCCAGGAGCGCCTCGAGCGCCTGCTGATCTGGGCCGACGAACGGCGTCGTCCCCGGAGCCGAGCTCGCGACGTCGAAGGCCCGTGCGATCGACGCGGCGTCACGCAGGGGCGGGAGGTGGCTGCTGAGCACCGTCGTCGGCGCGAGCCGCCGCATCGCGTCCACGGTTGCTCCGAACGCGACCGGGTCCGCGACCTGTGCCCACGGCGCGTCGACCGAGACCCAGAGCCGCTGCCGCTCGCGCAGCTCCTCCTCCGACACGCCGCGGACGTCGTCGCGCGTAGAGACCTCCGCGTCCTCCAGCGGAGCGCCGAAGCAGTCTGAGCTGAACAGGACGCCGGTCGACTCGTCGACGAGACCGACAGTGGCCGGGCTGTCGTACAGCGGTGGTCGGATTCCCCGGAAGGTCCGGCCGGCGGCTGCGAGCTCCTGGCCCGGGTTGAGGAGGTGGACGCGGTGCATGGGCACCTCGTACTCGCACGAAAGGATGCCGACCCCGATGAACGTCGTGACGAGGCGCGCGTGGGGCGCGGCGTCGAGGAGCTCCCAGAGCCCTCCGGTGTGGTCGCGGTCGGGATGCGTCAGCCACACCCAACCGACGTCTTGCGGGTCCACCACCGAGGCGAGCGCGTCGAGGAACCCGGTACCCGGTGTCGACAGCCCGGAGTCGACCACGAGCGCGTCCTTGCGCCCGACCACGAACGCGTTCACGGGCAGGGTGCCGAGCCCGGGGATGTCGGCCTGGTCTGCGAGGACGGCGACGTCGTCGCCCAGTCGGTGCACGTGCATCTCGTCCTCCTCGACGAGGTACCACCCTTTCGGCGATACATTGGCGCTCACCGAAAACCGTCCTCCGCCTGTCAGGGACGTGTCAAGAGGTAAGTGAACGCCTCCGTTCGACGAGCTCGCGTCCGTGCCGGATGTCCCTAGGTCGTGTTGCACAAGCCTTGCTGCACAGGTGAGGGGTCGGGAGACTGCGTCGGTGCCTGACAACCAGCGATTGCTCATACGCCCCGCACGACCGGGAGACGCCGATCAGGTGTGGCCGTTGGCCCGCGACTTCGCGACCTCGTTTGCTCCAGAGCGCGGAGCGTTCGACGCGACCTGGCAGAGGCTCGACGATGCACCCAGCACCCTGGTCGTCGTCGCTGAGACACCGGGTCACGAGATCGTGGGCTATCTGCTGGCCAACAGCCACCTGACGTTCCTTGCCAACGGTCCGGTCGCCTGGGTCGAGGAAGTGATGGTCGCCGAGGGCCACCGCAGATCCGGCGTCGGCCGAGAGTTGATGGGCTGTGCCGAGAAGTGGGCACGCGAGAGCGGCGCTGCCTACCTCGCCCTGGCAAGTCGGCGGGCGGGACCCTTCTACCTCGCGCTCGGCTACGAAGACTCGGCCGTCTTCTACAGGAAGACCCTGGCGTAGACCTACGTGTGTTCCTGAAGCCGCTGGTGAGCCAGTGGAGCGTGGCGGCGAGGCACTGGCCCCAGACCCGGCGCGTGAGCGCCGTCAACAGAACCGCCCGAGCATCTCAGCGCCCGACCTGCCGCTTCGGACGGCTTTCGGGGCTCCTCACGTCTTCAGGTGCCCGCCGGGCACCGAGATGCGAAGAGGCCCGGACCCGCGGAGTTCCACGGATCCGGGCCTCTCACCAGGTACTACGGCCCGTGACGGCCGAGCGACCGATCAGAAGTTGATCATGTGCCCCACGATGCCGTGGATGGACTCCTGGATCGCCTCGGACAGCGTCGGGTGCGTGTGCACGTTGCGCGCCACCTCGTCGGCGGTGAGGTCCCACTTCTGCGCGAGCGTGAGCTCGGGCAGCATCTCGGAGACGTCGGGGCCGATCATGTGGGCGCCGAGCAGCTCGTTGTACTTGGCGTCGGCGACGATCTTGACGAAGCCGGTCGGGTCGCCGAGGCCGTGCGCCTTGCCGTTGGCCATGAACGGGAACGAGGCGACCTTGACGTCGTAGCCCTCGTCCTTGGCCTGCTGCTCCGTGAGCCCGAACGACGCGACCTGCGGCGAGCAGAACGTCGCGCGCGGCATCATGCGGTAGTCGCCGAGCGTCATGGTCTCGGCGCCGGCGATGGTCTCGGCCGCCACGACACCCTGGGCCTCGGCCACGTGCGCGAGCATGAGCTTCGCGGTGACGTCACCGATCGAGTAGATGTGCGGGACGTTGGTCCGCATGTGGTCGTCGATCGCGATCGCGCCGCGCTCGGTGAGCTGCACGCCCGTGTTCTCCAGGCCGAAGCCCTCGACGTTGGGCGCGAAGCCGACCGCCATGAGCACCTTGTCGACCTCGAGCGAGCCGGGCTTGTCGTCCTTGACACCCTTGTACGAGACCTTGACGGACGAGCCGTTGTCCTCGACGGTCTGCACGGCCGTGGACGTCAGGATCTTGACGCCCATCTTCTTGTACTGCTTGGCGATCTCCTTGGAGACGTCCGCGTCCTCGTTCGGCAGCGCACGGTCGAGGAACTCGATGATGGTGACGTCCACGCCGTAGTTCTTCATGACGTAGCCGAACTCCATGCCGATGGCGCCGGCGCCGACGATGGCCACCGACTTCGGCAGCTCGCGCGTCATGATCTGCTTCTCGTAGGTCACGACGTTGTCGCTGAGCTCGACGCCCGGCAGCAGGCGCACCTTGGAGCCCGTGGCGATGATCGCGTTGTCGAACGTGACCGTCTCGGTGCCGCCCGAGTTCAGGGTGACCTCGATGGTGTTGGCGTCACGGAAGGAGCCGCGCCCGTCGTACTCCGTGATCTTGTTCTTCTTCATGAGGAAGTGGACGCCCTTGGTGCGGCCGTCCGCCACCTCGCGCGAGCGGTCCCACGCCTTGCCGAAGTCGAACGTCACGTCCCCGGACATGCCGAAGAAGTCGGCCTGGTGGGTGAAGATGTGCGCCAGCTCGGCGTTGCGCAGGAGGGCCTTCGAGGGGATGCAGCCCACGTTGAGGCACACACCACCCCAGTACTTCTCCTCGATGATGGCGACGGACTTGCCGAGCTGGGCCGCGCGGATCGCGGCGACGTAGCCGCCGGGTCCAGCTCCGAGGAGGACGACGTCGTAGTGGGAAGCCATGGCCCCCAGCCTATTCGGGCTGTCGAGTCGCCGTGCTGTGAGTTCGGTCGCAGGTCGTGTCGGTGGCGGTGCGTAGCGTCAGGTCCGCTCATCGACGACGGGAGGCGATATGAAGTTCGGCTTCATCGGCAGCTTCGGCACGGCGGCCCAGAACCTGTCCCTCGCACGCGAGTGCGAAGAGCACGGCTGGGACGGGTTCTTCACGTGGGACGCCATCAGCATGGCCGGCTTCGGCGGCGGCAGCCTGGCGGTCCACGACCCGTTCTCGCTGCTCGCGGCCGTCGCCGCGACGACGGAGCGCATCACCCTCGGTGCGCTGGTCTTCGCGGCACCCCGGCACCGGCCGTGGGAGCTCGCGCAGCGGGCGCTCACGGTCGACCACCTCTCCGGCGGACGGCTCGTGCTGCCCGTCGGCGTCGGCGTGACCGACGACCGCGCGTTCACGTCCGTCCCCGGGCAACCCACCGGGCTCAAGGAGCGCGCGGCGCAGCTCGACGAGAACCTCGCCTGGCTCGAGCGGTCGTGGTCCGGTGAGGAGTTCGAGTTCGACGGCGAGCACGTGCGGACAGGGCCGTTCCGGTTCCCGGAGCCGCCCGTGAACGGCCGCATCCCCGTGTGGCCCGTCGGGGTCTGGGACGCCCGGCGGCCCCCGGTGAAGAACCTGGCGCGCGCACTGCGCTGGGACGGCATCGTGGCGCAGCTGCGTGGCACCGCCGACGACCCGGGGTCCGACGACGTGGCGGCGCTCGTGTCCTGGATCGAGGAGCGGCGGGCCGCGGCCGGCAAGACCGGACCGTTCGACGTCGTCATCCAGGGCAAGCTCTCGGCCGACCCCGCGGAGGCCGCGGACCAGGCGAAGGCGATGGACGCCGCCGGCGCGACGTGGTGGATCGAGTCGTGGTGGGACCCGGCGAGGGACACGCCGGAGTCGCTGCTGGCGAAGGTCCGCCAGGGTCCGCCGTCCCTCTGACGGACGACGAGCGTGCCGGTGCCTTCCCCGCGGGATGGAGGAAGGACCAGCACGCTCGTCGCGCGGCCTACGTCAGGAGACGGGGCGGGCGGGCTCCACGGGGACGCTCGGCAGGTGCTTGGCCGGCAGCGTCTTCGGGCGCCACGCCTCGCGGGTGGCCTCGAACGCGGTGATGTCGGCCTCGTTCTGGAGCGTGAGGCCGATGTCGTCGAGGCCCTCCATGAGCCGCCAGCGCGTGTAGTCGTCGATCTGGAACGGCACGGTGACGTCGTCGGCGTGCACGGTGCGGTGCTCGAGGTCGACGGTCACCTCGGTGCCGGGCTTCGTCTCGAGGATCTTCCAGAGCAGCTCGACGTCCTCCTGGGCGACGACGCCGGCCACGAGGCCCTGCTTGCCCGAGTTGCCGCGGAAGATGTCCGCGAACCGCGACGCGAGCACGACGCGGAAGCCGTAGTCCTTGAGCGCCCAGACCGCGTGCTCGCGCGACGAGCCGGTGCCGAAGTCCGGACCCGCGACGAGCACGGAGCCGTTCTTGTACGCCTCCTGGTTGAGCACGAACGTCGGGTCACCGCGCCAGGCGGCGAACAGCGCGTCCTCGAACCCCGTGCGCGTCACCCGCTTGAGGTACACGGCGGGGATGATCTGGTCGGTGTCGACGTTGCTGCGGCGCAGCGGCACCCCGACGCCCGTGTGGGTGGTGATCTTCTCCATGGCGGGTAGCTCCTCGCAGGTGGCTCAGACGAAGGACGGGGTCTCGAGCGGCGCCAGCGGCGAGCCGTCGAACGTGGTGAGGTCGACCTCGCCGGGCAGGTCGAGGTCGGCGACCGACGACAGCGTGCCGCGCACGGCGGTGGCCGCGGCGACCAGCGGCGAGACCAGGTGGGTGCGGCCGCCCTTGCCCTGACGGCCCTCGAAGTTGCGGTTCGACGTCGAGGCCGACCGCTCCCCCGGCGCCAGCTGGTCCGGGTTCATGCCCAGGCACATCGAGCAGCCCGCGTTGCGCCACTCGGCGCCGAACTCCTTGAAGATCACGTCGAGCCCCTCGGCCTCGGCCTGGATCCGCACGCGGGCCGACGCCGGCACGACCAGGACGCGCACGTCGTCGGCCTTCTTGCGGCCCTTGACGACCTTGGCGACCGACCGCAGGTCCTCGATGCGGCCGTTGGTGCACGAGCCGATGAAGACCGTGTCCACCTTGATCTCGCGCAGCGGCGTGCCGCCCTCGAGACCCATGTACTCGAGCGCACGCTCGGCCGCGACGCGCTCGTTCTCGTCCGCGATCTCCGCGGGCACCGGGACGTTGGCCGACAGGGGCAGGCCCTGGCCGGGGTTCGTGCCCCAGGTGACGAACGGCTCGAGGTCGGACGCCTCGAGCACGACCTCGGCGTCGAACACCGCGTCGTCGTCGCTGCGCAGCGTCTTCCAGTACTCGACGGCGGCGTCCCAGTCCTCGCCCTCGGGGGCGTGCGGGCGGCCCTTGAGGTACTCGAACGTGGTCTCGTCGGGGGCGATCATGCCGGCGCGAGCGCCTGCCTCGATCGACATGTTGCAGACGGTCATCCGCGCCTCCATCGAGAGGTTGCGGATGGCCTCCCCGCGGTACTCGAGCACGTAGCCCTGACCGCCGCCGGTGCCGATCTTGGCGATGATCGCCAGGATGATGTCCTTGCTCGTCGTACCGGGCGGCAGCTGGCCGTTGACGGTGATGGCCATCGTCTTGAACGGCGCGAGCGGCAGCGTCTGGGTCGCGAGCACGTGCTCGACCTCGGAGGTCCCGATGCCGAACGCGAGCGCGCCGAACGCGCCGTGCGTGGAGGTGTGCGAGTCGCCGCACACGACCGTCAGGCCGGGCATCGTGAGGCCGAGCTGCGGTCCCACCTGGTGGACGATCCCCTGGTCCGCGTCGCCCAGGGAGTGGATCCGGACGCCGAACTCGCGCGCGTTGTTGCGCAGCGTGTCGATCTGGGTGCGGCTCGTCAGGTCGGCGATCGGCAGGTCGATGTCGAGCGTGGGGGTGTTGTGGTCCTCGGTCGCGATCGTGAGGTCCGGACGGCGGACCTGACGGCCCGCGAGACGGAGCCCCTCGAACGCCTGAGGGCTGGTCACCTCGTGCACGAGGTGGAGGTCGATGTAGAGCAGGTCGGGCGAACCATCGGTTCCCCGGCGCACCAGGTGCGCCTCCCAGACCTTCTCCGCCAGCGTGCCGGCCATCTCGAGCTCCTCGTCCGCCGCCCCCGTCGGGCGGCTGTCGCGACTGCGTTACCGTGCGATCCGACGTCCGAGGTGGTTCGCTCAGCGAACCGAACTTGCAATCTCAGTCCGCGAGACGTCAGTATCGACCTATGGACGATACTAGCGGAGTCGGCGTACTGGACAAGGCCGCGTCCGTATTGGGCGCACTGGAGGCCGGTCCCGCCACCCTCGCGCAGCTGGTCTCCTCGACCGGCCTGGCGCGCCCGACGGCCCACCGCCTGGCCGTAGCCCTCGAGCACCACCGGCTCGTGGCCCGCGACATGCAGGGGCGGTTCGTGCTCGGCCCGCGCCTCAACGAGCTCGCCACCGCCGCCGGCGAGGACCGCCTGCTGGCGGCCGCGAACCCCGTGCTGACGGCCCTGCGGGACCACACCGGCGAGAGCGCCCAGCTCTACCGGCGCCAGGGCGACCACCGCGTGTGCGTGGCCGCGGCCGAGCGTCCGGTCGGCCTGCGCGACTCGATCCCC
This sequence comes from Isoptericola sp., assembly GCA_031180595.1. Taxonomy (GTDB): domain Bacteria; phylum Actinomycetota; class Actinomycetes; order Actinomycetales; family Cellulomonadaceae; genus Isoptericola. Next base: position 60,964 of record JAPSLQ010000001.1, read on the forward strand.
GTGGGCGCCACGCTGACCATGGGCGCAGGGTCGGCCGCCCAGATCCTCCTGGCGTGGGAGGAGCCCGACCGCCTGCACCGCGGCCTGCGCGACGCGGTCTTCACCGCGACCATCCTGTCCGGTGTCCGACGCCGCGGCTGGGCGCAGTCCGTCAGCGAGCGCGAGCTCGGCGTCGCCTCCGTGTCGGCACCGGTGCGCGGCCCGTCAGGCCGGGTCGTCGCCGCCGTCTCGGTCTCCGGCCCGGTCGAGCGCCTCTCCCGCCAGCCGGGGCGCCTGCACTCCGCCGCCGTCGTCGCCGCCGCGAACCGCCTCACCGAGGTCCTGCGCCGCGCCGGCGAGTGATCCTGGCGTCTCGGCGCGCCGGCGGCGCGCCGAGGCAGGTGCTCGTGCCGGATTGTCCGGATCAGTAGGCTGCCCACCAGCGCTGCCGCCCGGCCGCGCGATCCCGAGAGGCGTGAGGACCTGATGCCGGCCAAGGCCAAGACCATCCTGATCTGGCTCGTCGTGATCTTCGTGGTCTACGCGATCTACACCAGTCCCGACCGCGCGTCCGAGGTCGTCAAGGCGCTCTGGGACGTGATCGTCAACGCCGTCGCGAGCTTCGGCGCGTTCCTCGGCGGCCTGGTGGCCTGACGGCGGCCCGTCCGAGGAGGTCGCCGTGACAGACCCGCGGAACACCGTCGCAGCGCACGCGCACCTGCGTCGCTACGTGCTGGCGAACGAGACCGTCGTGGTCGCCACCCGCCGGCACTGGGCGCGGCTGCTCGAGCCCGCCGCGACGACGCTGATCGCGTTCCTGCTCGTGGGCACCGTCGCGTACTCGTCCGGCCTGCGCTGGCTGTGGGTCGCGTGGCTCCTGGTGCTGGGCCGCCTCGTGTGGCGGTGGCTGCACTGGTACAACGAGTGGTTCGTGGCCACCGACAAGCGACTGATCCTCGCGTTCGGCATCGTCATCCACAAGGTCGCGATGATGCCGCTCATGAAAGTCACGGACATGGGCTACTCGCGCACGCCCATGGGCCAGGTCTTCGGCTACGGGCGGTTCGTCATGGAGTCCGCGGGGCAGGACCAGGCTCTCCGCCAGGTCGACTGGGTGCCCCAGCCCGACGACACGTACCGCAAGCTCTGCGCGACGATCTTCCTGCCCGGGCAGATCCCCGGCCGCGCGCCGGTCCAGCAGCCCAGCGGCCGTCGCCCGCCGGCGCTCGTGCCCGGTTCCGGCGAGCCGCGTCCGACCACCCAGCCGATCCCCGTGCCGGGCCGTCCGGACCACGACGCCACGGCCGGCCAGCCGACCGGCCACGCCACGACCACCGGCCGCGTGGCGCCGCCGCCGTGGACGCCCACGGGCCGCACGGAGTACCCGGCCCCACCGCCCAGCGACGGCGCCGGCCCCACGGTCCCCAGGCCGTTCCTCTGAGCCGGGAGCACGCGCCGGGAACGACGAAGCCTAGGAACGACGAAGGCCCGGTCCTGACGGACCGGGCCTTGCTTGGTACCCCCAGCGGGATTTGAACCCGCGTTACCGCCGTGAGAGGGCGGCGTCCTAGGCCACTAGACGATAGGGGCAAGCCGTGAGCTCCGAGGAACCCGAGCGAGGCGTCCACCACGGTGGACCTCCTGCGTACCCCCAGCGGGATTTGAACCCGCGTTACCGCCGTGAGAGGGCGGCGTCCTAGGCCGCTAGACGATGGGGGCCTATGACTCGTCGATCCTCGCGGACCGCCGTGCCGGTGAGAACTTTAACGCATCCACCGGCGTCCTCGGACGCCGGATCGATGCACCAGAGCTCTCCGCTGGGGTACCAGGACTCGAACCTAGACTAAGTGAACCAGAATCACTCGTGCTGCCAATTACACCATACCCCATGGTGCCGGACCTTCTGGGGCAAATCCGACTTTCGTCGGCGCGCCCTGAAGGACCCAACGACCGAGAACATTACCGGACGAAGGCCCCTGGCTCCAAAACGGATGCCGGGTGCCGTGCGTCACTCCCGGGCGCCGCTCCCGGGTGCCGGCGCGCGGAGCCCGAGCGCCTCCGCGAGCTCGTCGAGGCCCGCGACGACCCGCACCCCGTCGGCGCGCATCGCCCCGACGTCGACCCCTCGCTCGTGGATCCGGCGGGTGCCCGGCCGGTCGAGCCAGACGCCCAGGAGACCGGCCTCGGACGCGGCCCTCGCGTCGACCTCGGGCTCGTCCCCGACGTACGCCGTCCGCGCCGGGTCGGTGCCGAGGAGGCGCGCGCCCTCGACGAACACCTCGGGTGCCGGCTTGCCGAACCCGAGCGTGTCGACGCCGACGAGCACAGGCAGCCCGTCCAGGCCGGCCGAGCGGAGCTTGCGCTCCTGCAGCGCGACGGCGGCGTTGGTCACCACCCCGGCGGCGACGCCCGCCGCGCGCAGAAGCTCGAGCGCGGCGCGGGCGTCGTCGAACGCGTGCCACGACCGCTCGAACGTGCCCCAGAACAGCCCGTCCCACGCCTCGAACGACTCCTCGGTGACGGGCTCGCCGCCGAAGGTGCGGTGCAGCAGGTCGGCGCGCAGCCGCCGCTGCGTGGCGTGGTCGGTCTCCCCGCGCGTGTACCGGCGGTAGTACCCGCCCGGGTCGGACCGCCAGTGGTCGAGGATCTCGCCGTAGCGGTCGGCGGGGACGTGCGGCAGGTACTCGACCGCGACGGCGGTCAGGGCCGTGGCGAACGCGCCGCGCGTGTCGACGAGCGTGTCGTCGACGTCGAACAGGACGCCGTCGACCCGGCCGGACGCCAGACCTGTCACTGCGCCGGGGCGTCGGCGGCGCCGTCGGCCTGCGCGAGCCGGGCGATCGCCGCGTCGACGCGCGCCAGCGTCCGCTCACGGCCGAGCACCTCGAGCGACTCGAACAGGGGCAGACCGACGGTGCGGCCGGTCACGGCCACGCGCACGGGCGCCTGCGCCTTGCCGAGCTTGAGGCCGTGCTTCTCCCCCACCTCGGTGACGGCGTCCTTGAGCGGCTCGGCCTCCCACGGCTCGAGGTCTGCGAGCGCCGCGCGCGCGTCGTCGAGCAGCGCGGCGGCCGGCTCCTTCATCGCCTTGCTCCACGAGCGCTCGTCGAACACCGGCTCGTCGAGGAACAGGAAGTCGACGTTGTCGGTGATGTCGGCCAGCAGCGCGACGCGGGACTGCGCCAGCGGCGCGACGCGGGCGAACGCGTCGGCGTCGAACCGGTCCTCGCTCCACGGTGCCCTGGGCGCGTGCAGCCACGGGTCGACGGCGGCGACGAAGTCCTCAACCGCCATCGCGCGGATGTACTCGCCGTTGAACGCGGTGAGCTTCTTGACGTCGAAGAACGCCGACGCGCTGTTGACGTCCTCGATCCGGAACCGGGACACCATCTCGTCGAACGGCAGGATCTCCTCGTCGTTGCCCGGAGCCCAGCCGAGCAGCATGAGGTAGTTGACCATCGCCTCCGGCAGGTAGCCCTCGGCGAGGTAGTCCTCGAGCGCGACCTTGTCGCGGCGCTTCGAGAGCTTCTGGCGCTTCTCGTTGACGATGACGGGAAGGTGGGCCCAGACGGGCGGCGTGGCGCCGAGCGCCTCCCACAGCAGCTGCTGCTTGGGCGTGTTCGGCAGGTGCTCCTCGCCCCGGACCACGTGCGTGATGCGCTCGTCGAGGTCGTCGACGACGTTCGCGAGCAGGAACACCGGCGAGCCGTCGCCGCGCGCGACGACGAAGTCCTCCATCGCCGCGTTGGGGAACACGGGGTTGCCGCGGATGAGGTCGACGACGCGGGTCTCCCCTTCGTCAGGCGTGCGGAAGCGCAGCGCGCGACCGGGCTCGTAGGCCAGGCCGCGGTCTCGGCAGAACCCGTCGTAGCCCGAGTGCGGGTTGCCCGTGCGCGCGGCGACGTCGTCGCGCGTGCAGTCGCAGAAGTAGGCGCGGCCGGTCTCGGCCAGGCGCGTCGCGGCCTCGCGGTGCTTGTCCACGTTCGCCGACTGGTAGTACGGCCCCTCGAACGTGGGGTCGTCCTCGCGGATGCCGAGCGCGGCCATCGCGGACAGGATGCCCGCGACCCACTCCGGCTTGTTGCGCGAGGCGTCGGTGTCCTCGATCCGCAGCACGAACGTGCCACCGGACTGCTTGGCGACGGCCCAGTTGAACAGCGCCGAACGGCCGCCACCGACGTGGAACATGCCCGTCGGGGACGGGGCGAAGCGGACACGGACCGTGCTCGAAGGGCTCGAGGAACCAGCTGCGGGGATCACGGCCCCCAGCGTAGTTGGCGCTACGGCCGGGCGAACACGGCGTGCACGTCGAACCGCAGCCGCTCGGTGCGCTCCAGCACCAGCCCGGCGTCGGTCACGGCGCGCACGATCGTCTCGGCCGGGTGGACGACGAACCGCCAGCCGCTGCCCCGCAGCCGCGGGTACACGTTCAGCAGCGGCGCGGCCGTGCGCAGCCACCAGGCGTCGCGCGGAAAGGACACGACGAGGAACCGGCGCGCCCGCGCAGCGGCGGCGGTCAGCAGGCGGCGGGCGTCCGGGTAGCAGCACACGACGCTGTGCATCGCGACGACGTCGGCCGGGCCGGCGAGATCGGGGTCGGCCGCGAAGTCCCCGACCCGCCGCTCGGCGCGCGCGGTGAGGCCGGTCTCGGCCAGCAGCTCGCGCGCGGCGGCGTCGTAGGCCGGCGACATGTCGACGCACACGGCGCGCCGCACGCCGGCGGAGAGCATCTCGACCTCGAAGTCCCCGACGCCGCCGCCGATCTCGAGCAGCGTCTCGCCCTGGATCGTGCCGTCGCGGTAGAGCTCGACCGTGCGACGCGGCAGGGTCGTCAGCCCGGACCGCCGGTAGCGGGCGAGCGCGCGACGCGCCTCGCGGTCGTCGAAGACCCGGTCGTAGCCCTGCGGCTCGCAGCAGGCGGACATGGTTCTATTCGAGCACGTCGCCGCGGTCTTCTCCGTACGTACCCACCCGTGCGCCCGGTGCGACGTCCGATTCCCGCCAGACCGGACCGTGCGCGCCTCCCTACCGTCGGGCCATGACCACCACCGCGCCCGACGTCGCCGCCGAGCACGTCCCGATCGACCCGGCCATCCTCTACTTCGGCACACCCGTGGTGCTGCTCAGCTCGCTCAACCCCGACGGTTCGACCAACCTCATGCCGATGTCGTCCGTGTTCTGGCTCGGACGCCGGGCGGTGCTCGGTATCGGCGCGCGCAGCCAGACCGCGACGAACCTGCGCGCGCACGGAGAGCTCGTGATGAACCTGGCCTCGACGGCGATGACGCACCACGTCGACCGGCTCGCACTGACGACCGGGCGCCGCGACGTGTCGCCGTGGAAGGCGAGCGCGGGCTACGTCTACGCGCCCGACAAGTTCGCCACCGCCGGGCTCACCGCGCGCGAGTCGGGCACCGTGGCGCCGCGGCGCGTCGCCGAGAGCCCGGTCCACCTCGAGGCCGTGGTCCGGGCGATCCACCCGCTCGGGTCGGGGCCCGAGGGGCCGCCGGCCGCACCCTCGCAGCTGGCCGTCGAGGCCGAGGTCACGCGGGTGTGGATCGACCCGGCACTACGCCTGGCAGGCCACGCGAACCGGGTCGACCCCGACCGCTGGCGTCCGCTCATCATGAGCTTCCAACAGTTCTACGGCCTGGGTGAGCGGCTGCGGCCCTCACGGCTCGCGACGATCGACGAGGAGCACTACCGCCGCTGAGGTCCGGGCTCAGGGCGCGCGTCCGTGCTCAGATCGCCCGGCGGACGACCGGGTTCGCGAGCACGCCGATCCCGTCGACCTCGCACTCGACCCGGTCCCCGTGCTCGATCCGCCCGACGCCGGCGGGCGTGCCCGTGAGGATCACGTCGCCGGGAAGCAGCGTCATGGCCTCGGAGACGAACGAGACGATGAACGGCACGTCGAAGATCATCTCCGCGGTGCGCCCGTCCTGCCTGAGCTCGCCGTTGACGCGCGAGCGGATCGCGACGTCCTCGGGGTCGAGGTCGGTGTCGATCCAGGGGCCCAGCGGGCAGGACGAGTCGAAGCCCTTGGCGCGTCCCCACTGGCCGTCCGTGCGCTGCGCGTCGCGCGCGGTCACGTCGTTCGCGACGGTGTAGCCGAGCACGTAGCTCTTCGCGTTCTCCGGGGTGACGTCCTTGCACACCTTGGAGATGACGACGGCGAGCTCGGCCTCGTAGCTGACCTCCTGGGTCCAGTCGGGCAGCACGATCGGGTCGTCCGGGCCCACGACCGACGTGTTCGGCTTGAGGAACAGCATCGGCGACGTCGGCGGCTCGTTGCCCATCTCGCGCACGTGGTCCATGTAGTTGCGGCCCACGGCCACGACCTTGGACCGCGGGATCACGGGCGCGAGGAGCCGCACGCCGTCGCCGAGCTCGACGCGCTCGCCCGTCGGCATCGCCGGCATGTACAGCGGGTCGCCGCCGAGCACGGCCAGGTACGTCGTGTCGCCCTCCTGCTGGACGAGGGCGAATCGGGGGTCGTCTCCGGTGGTGAATCTCGCGATGCGCACCGGGTCAGCGTACTTCTCAGGCGCGCGCGAGCACCTCGCCGTGCAGGATCGCGAACCACCCGTCGGGCGCCTGCGCCCAGGCGAGCCAGTCCTGGGCGAGCTGCTCGAGCGCGACGTCGTCGGCCAGCCCGGACTCCTTGGCCTGGACGGCGAAGTTCGACTCGACGCAGCGCTCGGCCCACACCTGGCCCCACCACTGGCGGTCCGTCGGCGTGGCGTAGCACCACGAGGACGCGGAGGGGACCATGTGCGCGACGTCGAAGCCCGCGGACTGCACCCACGAGAAGAGGCGGCGGCCGGCGTCGGGCTCGAACCCGTACGCGTGCGTGACCTCGTGGTACAGCGTGTTCCACTCGGTCAGGCCCGCGGACTCGGGGTACCAGGCCATCGCCGCGTAGTCGGCGTCGCGCGCCGCCACGAGGCCCCCCGGCCTGGCGACGCGCTTCATCTCGCGCAGCGCGGCGACCGGGTCGGACAGGTGCTGCAGCAGCTGGTGCGCGTACACGACGTCGAACGTGTCGTCGTCGAACGGCAGCTCGTAGGCGTTCGCCTGCTCGAAGCGCACGTTCGTGTACCCGAGCGCGTCCGCGTGGGTGCGCGCGGCGTCGAGCACCGTCGACGACGCGTCGACGCCGACGACCTCGCCGCCGGCGAGGATGCGCGCGAGGTCCGCGGTGACGGTGCCCGGGCCGCAGCCGACGTCCAGCAGCGACATGTCGTCGCGCAGGTGCGGCAGCAGGAACCCCGCCGAGTTCTGCGCCGTGCGGGCGCGGTGCGCGCGGAGCACCGACTCGTGGTGGCCGTGCGTGTAGGACTCCGACTCCTTGCTCGGCACGGTGTGGTGCGTGCTCGGGGCCTCGATGGCGTCGGTCAGGTCGGCGCCGGCCGGGTCGGCCGCGGTGCCGTCGGTCTCGCTGCGCAGGTCGCTCATAGCCTCACCGTAGTGATCCGGGCGCGCTGTCTCACGCCGCTTCTCACGCTGCGGACCTGCTGACATCATCGGCGCATGCGGACGGAGCCCGGATCGGGCACGACGACGGTGGGCCGGCTCCGGCGCGGCACCGGCCGGTTGCTCGGCGGCCCGGGCCGCGTCACGGGCGTCGACGTCGCGCGCGGGATCGCGGTGCTGGGCATGTTCACGGCCCACGTCGGCGTCACCGACGACGACATCGGCTCGGTCACCGGGTGGCTGTCGCTGGCCCACGGACGGTCCTCGATCCTGTTCGCCCTGGTCGCCGGCGTGTCTCTCGCGCTCGTGACCGGGCGGGAACGACCGCTCGAGGGCGAGGCGCTCGTCCACGCACGTGCGCGCCTGCTGGTGCGCGCCGTGCTGCTGCTCGCGCTCGTCGCGCTGCTCGACCTGCTCGGCACCCGCGTGCTGCTCATCCTCGGCTTCTACGCGGCGTACTTCGTGCTCGCGCTGCCGTTCCTGCGGTGGTCGCCGCGACGGCTGCTCACCGCGGCCGCGGTGGTGGCGGTCGCCGGGCCGCCGGTCGTCCTGTGGCTGCCGGCCGTCCTGGCCCGGGCCGGGCTGCGCCTTCCCCACGACGGCTCGGGCGCGCTGACGGACTTCCTCGTCACCGGCGCGTACCCCGCCGCGGTGTGGATGGCCTACGTGCTCGCCGGGATGGCTATCGGCCGCAGCGACCTGACCTCGGAGCGGCTGCGGTCGGTCATGGTCGTCGGCGGGCTGGCCGCCGCCGCGGTGAGCGCCCTCGTCTCCGAGCGGCTCGTCGCCGCCGCCGGCGGTCAGCAGGCGCTCGAGGAGCAGGTCGAGTCGACGTCGGAGGCGTTCGGCGGGCTGGCCGACCCGTGGTCGGCCCCGTGGCCCACGGGCGAGTACCTGTTCCTGGCCGGCCCGCACCACGACACGACGCTCGAGGCCGTGGGCTCGGGCGGCTTCGCCGTCGCCGTGCTGGGCCTGTGCCTGTACGCCGGGACGGTGGGGTCGCGCGTGCTCGCGCCGCTCGCCGCCGTGGGTGCGATGGCGCTGACGGTGTACTCGCTGCAGGTCGTCGCGATCTGGCACTGGGACCTGCTGGGGTCCGAGACGAACCGGCCGCTCGCCGTCATGGTCGTCGTGACGCTCGTGGCCGCGACGCTGTGGCGCTTCCTCCTCGGCCGCGGCCCGCTCGAGCGGCTCTTCGCCCACGTCGCCGCCCGCGCCGTCCCCGCCCCGCCGGGGTAGCGCTACGGCGCGAGGGAGACGGTGCCCTCGATGGTCGTGACGGTGTCACCGGCCACCCACAGCGTCCCGTCGCCGGCGAGCTGCACGTGCACCCGCCCCCGCCGCCCCAGCACGGTGCCCTGCGACGCCACGTACGACGCCGGCAGCACCCGCCCCGCGAGCCACTGCCCGATCCCGGCGTTGAGGCTCCCGGTCACCGGGTCCTCGGGCGCGCCCACCTCGGGGATGAACGCCCGGACCTCGACGGCCGCGTCGGACTCCCCCGGCGCGTACCGGCCCACCACGCCGATGTTGAGGTCGCCGAACGCGCCGACGTCGGGACGCAGCGCGAGCACCGCGGCGGCGTCCTCCAGCTGGGCCGCGACCCAGCCCGGCCCGTTGTCCACCCACGCCGCGTCGACGATGTCGGACACCGGCACGCGCAGCGCCCGCGCGATCCGCGCGAGGTCCTCGGTGCCGACCGGACCCGAGCGCACGAGCGGCGGCGCGGCGAACGCGAGGCGTGCGGCGCCGTCGGGCAGCGCCTGGCGACGGACGGTGACGAGTCCGGCCCCGCACTCCTGCACGACATCGTCACCCGCGGGCCTGCCGCCGGCCTCGAGCCAGGCGTGGGCGCTGCCGAGCGTGGGGTGGCCGGCGAACGGCAGCTCGCCGCCCGGCGTCCAGATCCGCAGCCGGTAGTCGGCGCCGGGCCGTGTCGGCGCGAGGAGGAACGTCGTCTCCGACAGGTTGGTCCACCGCGCGAAGGCGGCCATCTGCTCCTCGGTGAGGTCGTCGGCGTCGTGCACGACCGCGACGGGGTTGCCGGCGAGCGGGCCGGAGGCGAAGACGTCCACCTGACGGAACGGGAGGGTGCTCACGCGGCCACCGTACCGGCGGGGCTCGTAGGGTCGGAGTCATGACCCCCGACGACGTCGCACCCCCTCCCCTGCGCCGCCTCGGCCGCTCCGGCCTCGCGGTGTCGGCCGTCGGCCTGGGCTGCAACAACCTCGGCCGCCCCGGCACCGCGAGCGAGACGCAGGAGGGTGCGGACGCCGTCGTGCACGCCGCGATCGACTCCGGCGTGACGTTCTTCGACACCGCCGACCGCTACGGGGCCCGGCCCGGGCTGAGCGAGGAGCTCCTCGGGCGGGCGCTGCGGGGCCGGCGCGACGACGTCGTGCTCGCCACCAAGTTCGGTGCGTCGATGGACGGCGCCAACGGCGCCGACTTCGGTGCGCGCGGCTCGCGGAGGTACGTCGTGCGGGCGTGCGAGGCGTCGCTGCGGCGCCTCCAGACCGACTGGATCGACCTCTACCAGCTCCACGCCCCCGACCCGCTGACGCCCGTCGAGGAGACCCTCACGGCGCTCGACGACCTCGTGCGCGCGGGCAAGGTCCGGTACGTCGGCCACTCGAACCTGCGCGGCTGGCAGGTGGCCGACGCCGAGCACGTCGCGCGCTCGCTGGGCTCAGGCACCCGGTTCGTCTCGGCGCAGAACCGCTACAACCTCCTCGAGCGGGGCCTGGAGCACGAGGTGCTGCCCGCGGCCGAGGCTTACGGCATCGGCGTGCTGCCGTACTTCCCGCTGGCCAACGGTCTGCTCACGGGCAAGTACGCGGGCGGTGCGCGGCCCGAGGGATCGCGGCTCGTGGAGGCCAAGCCGCACCTGCTCGAGTCCGCGCCGTGGGAGGCGCTCGCCCGGCTGCACGCGTTCTGCGCGGTGCGCGGCATCGAGGAGGTCGACGTCGCGCTCTCGTGGTTGCTGACGCGCCCGCAGGTCGCGAGCGTCATCGCCGGCGCGACGACGCCCGACCAGGTGCGCCGCAACGCCCGGGCGTGGTCGTGGGAGCCGACGGCGGAGGACCTCACCGAGCTCGACGAGATCTTCCCGGCCTGACCCTCTCGCCGTGCTCGCTCACGGCCCGTACCGGCAGAAGGTCCCCGTCGTCACCGAGGCGCGCAGGTGCTCGCCCAGCTCAGGGTGCTGCTCGCCGATGCGCTTGATCGCGGCCCGGACGCGCTGCGTGACGGCGGACCGCGCGCGCTCGGCCTCGCCCGTCGCGCGGCGCGCGCGGCCGCCGAGCCCGAGCGCGGCGGTGAGGTGGTCGACGAGCGTGTCGAGCTCGACGCGTGCCCGCTCGGCCCGCCCGGTGTCGTGCGCGTCCTCCGCGTCCTCCACCTCGGCCTGCAGCTCGCGGATCCGCTGCTCGTACCGCCGCCGGGCAGTCGTGTCGACGAGCTCGTCGCGCGTCCCGCCGACGACGCGCGCGCCGGCCAGGTCCAGCGCCGACACCTCGCGCCCGGGTGCCGCGACGAGCGTCGCCAGGTCCGCGATGCCCTTGGCGTCCGCGAGCCGGACCGTCCGGCCGGCGTACTCGATGCGCCACACGTCGCCCTCGCGCACGAAGCGCGGCGGTCCCTCGGTCCGCACGGTGCCCGACGCCGGCCCGGCCTCCTGCACCCGCTCCGGCACCCGTCCGACGACGGCACGCAGCGCGTCGATGCTCGTGCGGTACGCGTCGCGCACCTCCAGGACGGACCCGCCCGCGACGCGCGCCCGCTCGAGGACCGGCGCACGCACCGGCGTCGCGACCGACGTGACGGGCAGCGCGCCCGCGGTCGCGGCCAGGTCCGCCCACACCGGGTCGCCGACGCGCTCCAGCACCTCGGCGGCGACGTCGAGCGCGAGGCGCAGGTCGACGAGCCCTCCGGCCTCGAGGAGCTCGTCGACCAGCGCCTCCGCGTCGGCCGCGGCACCCGGCAGGTCGCCGGCCGCCAGCCGCGCCCGGGCGAGCGAGCGCAGCGCGAGCACCACGGCCGGCGCGTGCCGGACCGTCCGCGCGTCCTCGAGCGCGCGCCCGGCCGCCGCGACCGCCCGCCTCGCGTCCGGGCCGACGGACGCCGCGCCGACGAGCACTGCCGCCCGCGCGGCCGCGGCCCACGCCCGGTTGACCGCCGAACCGGCCCGCGTCGCCTCGCCGTGCACGGACTCGACCTCGTCGAGCCCGCCCTCGACGTCGCCGAGCTCGGTGAGCACCAGCCCGCGCGCCACGCGGACCTCCATCGCGAGCCCGTGCACCCCGGTCGCCTCCGCCGCCGCCGCGGCCTGCTCGAGCAGCCCGGCCGCGCGCCCGGTGTCGCCCCGCGCCCGGGCGGAGAGCGCCAGCACGCGCAGCAGGCTCGCCCGCGCGGACCGCGACGTCCCCGCGTGCGGCAGGGCCGCCTCGGCGAGCGCGTCCGCCTCGTCGCCGCGCCCGAGCAGGTACCGGCTCGTCGCGACGGTCGCCGCGGCGTCGGCCCACAGCCCGGCGTCCGGGTCGTCCCACCGCGCCAGCACGCTCTCGCCGAGCGCGCACACCTCGGCGGTGTGCGCCTGGTGCGCCGGGCCCCAGAGCGACGCGAGCAGCAGCAGCGAACGACGCGGTCCGTCGTCGTGCGCGAGCGTCCACCGCAGCGACGCGGTGACGTTGTCGTAGAGCGCGAGGAGGTCGCCGACCGTGCCGGGCGGCCAGACGGCCGCCTCCCGCGCGGAGACGTCCTGCACCCGCTCGACCACGAGGTCGACGAACCGGCTGCGCACCTCGGCGGCCTGCCCGCCGTGCTCGAGACGCTCGCGAGCCACCGCCCGCACCGGGTGCAGCAGGCGGTACCACGTCGCGCCCGACGACGGCGCGCGCTCCGTCGTCACGAGCGACGCGACGACGAGGGTCTCGAGCAGCCCCCGCGAGCGGGCCGCGTCGCCGGACCCGGCGACGTCGTGCGCCATCGCCGCCGTGAACGGCCCGGCGAACACGCCGAGCCGGGCGAAGAACGTGCGCTCCTCCGGACCGAGGAGGTCGCACGACCACGCGACGACGTCACCGACGCTGCGGTGCGTGACCCGCCCGCGGAAGGTGCGGCGCGCCAGCGCGTGCAGGTGGTCCTCGAGCTCGTGCACCAGGTCGGTCGGCGCGAGCACACGCAGCCGGGCCGCGGCGAGCTCGAGTGCGAGGGGGACACCGTCGACCTGGCGGCACACGGCCGCGAGCGCGGGCAGGTCGGCCTCGCGCACGGTCACGCCCTGGTCGCGGGCGCGCTCGAGCAGCAGGCGCAGCGCCGGCGCGCCGTCGTCGACGTCGCCCGCCGGCGTGGGCAGCGGCCCGAGGGTGACGATCGACTCGTCCGGCAGGTCGAGGGGCGAGCGGCTGGTGGCGAGGACGCTGGGCATGCGGCACGCGGCGAGCAGGCTCGCCGTCGCCTCGGCCGCGGCGTCGAGCACGTGCTCGCAGTTGTCGAGGACGACGAGCACCGGTTGGTCGCCCGGCGATCCCATGAGCGAGTCGTAGTCGGCGTACCCGAGCTGGGCGGCGACGGCCTCGAAGACGCCCTCCGCCTGGTCGACGCGGGTCAGGTCCACGCGGACCGACCCCTTGGGGAAGCGTGTCCCTGCGACGCGGGCGACGGCGTCGGCGAGCACGGTCTTGCCGATGCCGCCGGGCCCCGTGAGCGTGACCAGACGGCGCTCGCGCAGGCGCGCGAGCACGTCGGCCAGCTCGTCGTCGCGTCCGAGCATCTCCATGGTCGGTCTCCCCGGGGCCGGCGCCGTGCGCCCCCGACTCACACCGTAAGGCGCGATCTCACGCCCCCAGGGTGTCAGGCGAAGAACTCACCCGAGGAGAACCATGTCCGCCCTGCCCCAGCTCACCGCCCCGCTGTTCGTCGCCGACGGCGGGCTCGAGACGAGCCTGCTGTACCTGCAGGACGTCGACCTCCCGGAGTTCGCGGCGTTCCCGCTGCTCGACGACGCCGCCGGCCGCGACGCGCTCGAGGCGTACTTCGAGCCCTACCTGGAGCTGGCACGCAGCCGCGGGGTCGGGATCGTGCTCGACACCCCGACCTGGCGGGCCAACCCCGACTGGGGCGCCAGGCTCGGCTACGACCGCGAGCGCCTCGCCGAGGTCAACGAGCGGGCCGTCGCGTGGGTGCGGGACCTCGCGGCCTCCCGCCCGGAGCTGACGGCCGTCGTCAACGGAGCAGTTGGGCCGCGGGGCGACGGGTACGTCGTCGGCGAGACGATGACGTCCGAGGAGGCCCGGCGGTACCACGCGCTGCAGGTGCGGGCCTTCGCGCGGGCCGGTGCGGACATGGTCACGGCCGTGACCCTGACCTACACCGACGAGGCGATCGGCGTCGCGCAGGCCGCGATCGACGCCGGGCTGCCGGTCGCGATCGGCTTCACCACGGAGACCGACGGGCGGCTGCCGTCCGGCGCGGTGCTGGGCGAGGCGATCACCGCCGTCGACGCGGCGACCGACGGGCGCGTGGCGTACTTCATGGTCAACTGCGCGCACCCGACCCACTTCACCGACGCGTTCGTGCAGGGCGCCCCGTGGCTCGACCGGGTCAAGGCCGTGCGGGCCAACGCCTCACGCCTGTCGCACGCCGAGCTCGACGTCGCGACCGAGCTCCACCGCGGCGACCCCGAGGAGCTCGCGGAGGCGTACGACCGGCTGCGGACGATCCTGCCCGACCTGCGGGTGGTGGGCGGGTGCTGCGGCACCGACCACGCGCACGTGGCCGCCATCGCCGAGCGGCTCACGGCGCCCGCGGCCGGCGCCCGCTGAGCCGGCTCGTACCGCCTCGTACCCTGGAGCCGTGCCCTCCCCCGCTCTCGACGCACCGACGGCACCCGGCCGCGCCCGGCCGGGTGCCGTCGTCGTGCCCGTGGGCGGGTGGACCGGGCGGGCCCGCGCGCACGCCGAGCGCGCCGACGCGCTCACCGCCGTGTGGCGCGAGGCGCACGAGCGCGGCGCCAAGCACGCGATCGAGGACTTCCTCTTCACCTACTACCCCACCCGCCTCGGCCAGCTGCGGCGCTGGCACCCGGGTGCCGGTGTCGTGCTCGAGGTCCGGCCCGACGACGAGCGGCTGGGCTGGCGCTGGTACCGGCCCGTCGCGCTGCCCGACGCCCGCACGGGCGTCACCCTCGACGTCGCGGCCTTCCTGGCCGAGCGCGGGGACGCGGTGCGCTACGTGCGCGCGCTGGTCGGCGCGACGGCGGGGCGACCGGGCACGTTCGGCTGCTTCGGCCTGCACGAGTGGGCCATGGTCTACCGGGACGCCGCGGCCGGCCGGGACCACCGGCACCCGCTGCCGCTGCGGCTCGGGCACGACGGCACGGACGCGGTCGTCGAGGGTCACCGCGTCACGTGCTCGCACTTCGACGCGTACCGCTTCTTCACGCCCGAGGCGCGCGACGCCAACCAGCTCCGACCCACGCGCGAGCGGCAGCCCGCGATGGAGCAACCGGGCTGCCTGCACGCGAACATGGACCTGTACAAGTGGGCGCTGAAGCTCGGGCCCGCCGTGCCGGGCGAGCTGCTGCTCGACTGCTTCGAGCTCGCGCGCGACATCCGCTACACCGACATGGCGGCGTCGCCCTACGACGTCTCGGCGTACGGCGTCGAGGCCGTGGCGATCGAGACGACCGAGGGCAAGGCAGAGTACGTGCGCCGGCAGCGCGGGTTCGCCGAGCGCTCGCAGCGGCTGCGGGCACGGCTCGTGGCCGGGTGCGACGCGGTGCTCGCGGGCGACCCGGCCCACCACGACGCGAAGACCGCCGACCGGGCGTGAGAACGACCCGTCAGGCGTGCGCGGCGCGGCGGGCCCGCAGGGCGGCCTGCGCGTTGCGGTTCGTGCACGCGGCGGAGCAGTAGCGCCGCGAGCGGTTGCGCGAGAGGTCGAGCACGATGCCGCGGCAGTCCGAGTCGCTGCAGACGTCGAGCCGCGAGTGCTCGTCCTCGCGGATGACGTCGACCATCGCCATGGCGGTCTCGACGAGGATGCGCGTGGCGAGCGGTGCGTCGTCGGGCACGGCGTGGACGTGCCAGTCCTCACCCTCGTGCCGGACCAGCCGGGGCACCGCGCCCGCCTCCGCGAGCATCGCGTTGACGATGCCGGCCGCGGCGTCCCGGTCGGCGAGCAGGAGGTCCCGCAGGCGCGGGGCGAGCGCTCGCACCTCGTCGAGCTCGGCCTGGGTGCGATCGTGGCGGCCGGTGTAGCCGAAGCGCGCGAAGAAGGCGTCGAGGTCGGCGACGGTCTCGAGCGTGCGGGGCGGCTCCTCGGCGTTGACGAGCGCGACGGCCGCGCGCAGCGACTCGACCGTGTCATGAGCGAAGAGCATGTTGACAGATTACTGCACCGGACCTAGCGTCATGAGTCATGGCGACGATGACACATGACACGGGCGCGAAGCGCTCGGGCGTCGGACTGGGGCTCGTCCTCGCGCTCGGGTCCGCGGTGAGCTTCAGCCTCTCCGGCCCGCTCGCCGCGGCGTTGCTGGCGACAGGATGGAGCCCGGGCGCGATCGTCCTCGTGCGGGTGGCGCTCGGTGCGTTGGTGGTGGTCCCCTTCGGCGTGGCGTCCCTGCGTCGCGACTGGTCGCCCGTGCGCCGCAACGCGCGGCTCGTCGTCGCGTACGGCACGCTCGGCGTCGCCGCGACCCAGTTCTGCTACTTCGCGGCCGTGCAGCACATGCACGTGGGCCCCGCGCTGCTCATCGAGTACACCGCCCCGGCCGTCGTCGTCGCCTGGTTCTGGGCGAGACACGGCCAGCGGCCGGGTCCGCTCACGATCGGCGGCGTCGGCCTCGCGGCGGTGGGGCTGGTGCTCGTGCTCGACCTCGCGGGCGCGCGCCTCGACCCGGTCGGCGTCGCCTGGGCGCTCGGCGCGATGGTGGGTGTGTCGGCGTACTTCGTGATCAACGCCCGGACCGACACGGGGCTGCCGCCGCTCGCGCTCGCGGCGGGCGGGCTCACGGTCGGCACCGTGGTGCTCGGGCTGCTCGCCGCGACCGGGCTCATGCCCGTCACGACGTCGCCCGCACCGGCTGTGCTCGCCGGCGCGGCGGTGCCGTGGTGGCTCGTGCTCGTCCTCCTCGGTCTCGTCACCGCGGGCTTCGCGTACGTCACGGGTGTGGCGGCGGGACGTCGCCTCGGGGCGCGGCTGTCCTCGTTCGTCGGCCTGTCCGAGGTGGTCAGCGCGATCGCGCTCGCCTGGCTGCTCCTGGGCCAGCTGCCACGGCCCGTGCAGTTCCTCGGCGGCCTGCTCGTCCTCGCCGGCGTCGTCGCCGTGCAGCAGGGCGAGGCGGCGACCGCGCGTCGGGAGGTTTCGCGCCCCCGCACGGGCGGCGCGGTCGACCCCCTCGCGGCGCCCTGAGAATCCCCGGGCCGAAGGCCCTGGAGCCGTGCCACGATGTGCCGATGACCGTGGACCGCGAGCTCGCCGCCGCCCCCGAGGGCCCCGTCACCGTGCCTGACGCCGTCGCCGCGCTCGCGCGGGGCGACGTCGTCGAGCCCGTCTGGCGCAACGTCCTCGGTGGGCTGACGTTCCGCCTGCGAGGCGCCGGCGGCGACCGGTACGTCAAGTGGGTCGCGCACGGCACGCCCGAGCTGGACCTGGAGGCCGAGGCCGCCCGTCTGGGCTGGGCCGCCCCCTACACGCCCGTGCCGCGCGTGCTCGACGCCGGCCGTGACGGGGACGGCGCCTGGCTCATGACGGCGGCGGTTCCGGGCCGGTCCGCCGTCGACCCGGCCTGGGTGGCGCGGCCCGACGTCGCCGCGCGCGCGATCGGCGCGGGCCTGCGCGCGCTGCACGACGCGTTGCCGGTCGACGACTGCCCGTTCACGTGGAGCGCGGCCGAGCGCATCGCCCGCCTCGACCCGGCCGTGCGGGACCGCGTCGCAGGCACGCCGCCGACCGACCGGCTCGTGGTGTGCCACGGCGACGCCTGCGTGCCCAACACGCTGCTCGACGACGACGGCCGGTGGACGGCGCACGTCGACCTGGACTCGCTCGGCGTCGCCGACCGGTGGGCCGACCTCGCCGTGGCGAGCGCGAGCCTGGGGTGGAACTACGGCGACGGCCACGAGTCCGCGTTCTTCGAGGCGTACGGGGTCGAGCCCGACGCCGATCGCATCGCGTACTACCGCCTCCTGTGGGACCTCGGCTGAGCCGGAGGCGCAGCGAAGGGTGAGGGCCGAGGAACGAGGCACTCGCCCGCAGCGGAGGCGCAGGCTCGGCCGAGCAGAGAGTCCGGCTGAGCCGGAGGCGCAGCGAAGGGTGAGGGCCGAGGAACGAGGCACTCGCCCGCAGCGGAGGCGCAGGCTCGGCCGAGCAGAGAGTCCGGCTGAGCCGGAGGCGCAGCGAAGGGTGAGGGCCGA
>JAPSLQ010000072.1 GCA_031180595.1 Isoptericola sp.
GACTTCTGGCCCCCTCGAGGCGCCTCGACCGGGCCAGAAGTCCGCTCACAGCGACGTGGGGGAGCGGTGGGTCGTGGAGCGGCGGGCCGGGACGTTCGACCCCGCCGACCTCGAGGAGCTGCCGCTCGAGCAGCGCCGCGCCGACTGGTCGCTCGTCTGGGCGGTGCCGCGCCCGGGAGCCGGCGCACCGCACGTCCCGCGGGTGCTGCACGCGCCCACGCCCACCGACGTGCCCCTGACCTTCCCCGCGCTGCTCGTCGCGTCCTTCCCGGTCGACCCCGGCCGACGCCAGGTGCAGCCCGGTCCGGCCGCCACGCGGCTCGCGCGCGAGGCCGGCCGCGCGTACGCCGACCTGCTCGCTCGTCTCGCCGCCGACCCGGACCGCGGGCGCGACGTGCTCGACCTCGTCCCGACGGGGCTGCCGGCGTCGGACCTGGACGCCACCGTCCGCGACGCCGCGCTCGACGCCCTGCGCGGCGCACCGGTGCTCGAGCACCGGCTCGCGCCGAAGGACGCCGTCGTGATCACCGGCCCGGCGGGCGACGACGAGCGGCTCGTGGCGGCACTGGCCCCCGCGGTCCCGGGGCTCGTCGCGCTCCCGGTCCGCCACCATGCGGTCGCCCGCGCCCTGGGGGCGTCGACCGTCAGCCTCGCCGACCTCGTCGACGAGCTCCCCGACGGGCTCGCGCCGCACCGCTGGCACGCGATCTACGACGCCCTCGAGCCGCACGCCGCTGACCCGGGCGTCCTCGAGGCGCTCGCCGGCGCGCGCGTGCCCCTCGCCGACGGCCGCACCGTCACCGGCGTGCGCGGCACCGTCGTGCTGCCCGAGGACGAGGACGACCCCGCGCTGGCCGCGATCGCGCGCACCCTGGGCGTCCGTGTCGTCCACCCGGACGCCGCGCACCCGGTGCTCGTGCGGGCGGGCGCCTCGCGCACCGACCCCCGCAGCCTGCTCGGCGACCCGGGCGTGCGCGCCGTGGCGCTCGCCGCCGCCGACGCCCTGCTCGACGCCGGCCCGGACGCCGCGGCCGACGCCGTCGACCCCGGGCCGGCGGCCGGCAGCATCGTGGGCACGGTCGACGCCGGCGCGCAGGAGGTCCTCGACACGGTGCTCGCGCTCGTGCGCCTCACCTCGCCCGCCGACGCGTCCCGGGCCGGGCGCGCGCAGGCGCGGCACGCCCCCGACCTGCCGTTCTGGCTCGGCGAGCTGCCCGTCCCCACCGCCGACGGCGAGCTCGCGCCCCTCCGGGAGACGACGCTGCCCGGCACGTGGGCCGCCGACGTGCTCGACGGGCTCGTGCCGGTCGCCGACGACGCGGCCGTGCGCTACGGGCCCGTCACGCTCGCGGCGGCGGGAGCCCACGCGGGCCTCGCCGTCTACACGGTGCCCGACGTCGTGACCCCGGACGCCGAGGAGCTCCCCGGTCTGGAGACGGCCGACGACGAGCACGGTCCGGACGACCCGGCGGGCTGGCTGGCCGGGTGGTCCGACTACCTGGCGTTCCTCGCCGAGCGCCTGGGCCCGGGCGTCCCGGTCGGGGACGTCGAGGCGGTCCCCGACCTCGACGCGGTCGCGGACGACGCGTGGCCGGACGTCCTGCGCCGCCTCGCCGACGACCCGCGCACCCGACGCGCCCTCCTCGCGGGCCCGCGCGGCGGGGCCGTCCCCTCGTACACCGCGTGGTGGTTGCGCGACCGGCTCGGCGCGCCGTTCGCGCTGCACGACGCCGTCCCGCTCCTTCCGCCGGCGCCCTCGCTGCTCGAGGGGCTCGACGACGCGGTGCGCCGCGCGCTCGGCGGCGTCGACACGCTCGGCGACCTCGACGTCGCCGACTGGCCGGCGCTGCTCGACGCGATCCCCGCCGTCGGGCAGCCGATGCCGCTGCGGGACGCGTCCGCGGTGTGGCGCGGGCTGGCCGGGCTGGCGCGGACCGTCGACCCGGAGCGCCGGTCAGCGGCGCTCGACCCGCTGCCCGACCGGCTGCCCGCGCTCGACGGGGGTCGCGCCGTCGTGCGGCCGGCCGACGACCTCGAGGTCGCGGGCAGCGCGCGGTGGGCCCAGCTCGGGCCGGTCGTCCCCGCGCCGGGCTCCGACGCCGCGGCGCTCGCCGACCTGCTCGACCTGCCGCTCGCAGGCGAGGACGGCGTCCCCGAGCCCGAGTCACCCGGTCGGCGGCGTGCGCTCGACGCGCGCGTCGCCGCCCTCGACCCGCGGGTCGGCGACACCTGGTGGGCGCACGACGAGCTCGTCGTCGAGGGCGTCGCCGTCCGGTGGTGGGTCACGGCCGACGGCGCCCCGCACGCGGCCGACCGGGAGGGCCTGGCGCGAGCGCTCGCGGACCTCCTCGGCAGGCCCGCACTCGCATCGCTGCTGGCCCGGGCGCTCGAGGACCCCGACGCCGCCGCCCGGCTCTGGGCGGACGCCGCGTGGGAGCCGGCCTAGAGAGCCCGAGCAAGTGTCGGTATGACGTCGCCGGAGCGCTTTTCACCCGCGGGTGAGAAAGCGGGTGAAAGGCCCGGTAGGAAGGTCTTTACATCGTCTACCCGCTCCTAGCATGTGGGAGCAGCAGCGCCTCGGGGGCCCGTGGGAGGGGTGCAGCATCCTCCGAGGAGGAACGCGTGGCCATCTTCGAACTCGACGCCCGGCGGGCCCCCCGGCGCCGGCTCGCCGCGGCTCGTGCCGCGTACCTGAGAGAGGTGCGCGAGCGCTTCCGGTCCGGCGCCTGGCAGGTGCGGTACCGCCGTCGGCTCGCCCAGTCCGACGCCGTCGTCGTGCTCGTCACCGCGCTCACCGCGGACCTGGCCCGGGTCGCGGTGCTCACGCGCGACGGCGGCCTCGGCCCGAGCACGGCCGACCGCGTCGTCCTGGTCGGGGTGCTGGCGGTCGCGTGGTCGCTCGCCCTGTCGCTCAGCCGGGCCTACGACATCCGGGTCTACGGCTCGGGCCCGACCGAGTACCAGCGCGTCTTCGACGCCTCGTGGAAGCTCTTCAGCCTGCTGGCTCTCATGACCCTCCTGCTGCCGCGCCCCGGCCTGCGCGCCTTCCTGCTCGTGGCGTTCCCCCTCGGGGTGGTCGCCCTGCTGCTCGAGAGGTGGGTCTGGCGCGCGCTCCTGCACAAGCGCCGCGCCTCCGGCGCCTGCACGACGTCGGTGCTCGCCATCGGCCTGCGCGACCAGGCGGAGCGGCTCGTGCGGGAGATGAACGAGCGGCCGGGCTCGGGCTACCAGGTGATCGGTGTCTGCGTCCCCACCGCCGACGTCCTGCCCGGCGAGCGGATCCTCGGCGTGCCGGTGCTGGGCGACCTGCGGACCGCCGGCACCATCGCCGCCGAGGTGGGCGCCGACTGCGTCGCCGTGAGCGGCTCCGACCGGATCACCGCCGACGTCGTGCGACGGCTCGGCTGGGAGCTGGAGCCGGTCGGCGTCGACCTCATGCTGGCGACGGAGCTCGCCGACGTCGCGGGGCCACGGATCACCGTCACGCCCGCGCAGTCGGTGGCCCTGCTCCACGTGGACGCGCCGCGGTTCGCCGGGCCGAAGTACGTGGTCAAGACGGTCATCGACTGGGTCGGCGCCGCGATCCTCACCGCCGTCCTGCTGCCTGCGCTCGCCCTCGTCGGACTCACCGTCGTGCTGAGCTCGCCGGGCGGGATGTTCTACACCCAGCACCGGGTCGGTCGCGGGGGCAGCACGTTCCCCATGATCAAGTTCCGCACGATGCGGCCGGGCGCGGACCGGGAGGCCGACGTGCTGACGGCGGCCGACGACGGCAACGGCGTGCTCTTCAAGCGCCGCGACGACCCGCGCCTGACGCCCGTGGGCCGCGTCCTGCGCCGCTACTCGCTCGACGAGCTCCCGCAGCTGTTCAACGTGCTCGCCGGCCACATGTCGCTCGTCGGGCCGAGGCCGCCGCTGCCGCACGAGGTCTCGAGGTACGAGGCCCGGATGCTCCGCAGGCTCCTGGTCAAGCCGGGGATCACCGGGCTGTGGCAGGTGGGCGGACGCTCGGACCTGTCGTGGGAGGAGAGCGTGCGGCTCGACGTGTACTACGTCGAGAACTGGACGCCGTTCGGCGACCTCCTCATCCTCGCCCGGACGGCCAAGGCCGTGCTCAGCGGGCGCGGGGCGTACTGAGGCACCGCGCCCGGGCGGTTCAGTCCTCGCCGCGGTACTCGCGCCGGTGCCGGCGCTCCCAGAGGAGCCCGGCCCCGCCGAGCAGCAGCCCGACGACGCACGTCGCGAGCACCTCGACGCTCGTGCGCCCGAGGGCGGTCAGCACCCCGAACACGACGAGCGCCACCAGCCACCCGGCCATCCCGGCGAGCAGCACGCGGCGCAGGTCGACGCGCAGCGGCGGCGGACCGGGTCGGCGCAGCTCCGGGTGGACCAGGAGCTTCACGAGGGACGGCACATCGCCATGGTAGGTGCCGCCGCCGGGCGAGGCCTGTGCGGTAGATCGCAGTCGCGATCCGGGCAGCGGTTCCCGGCCAGCCGCTCGGACCTGGCACGATTGCGCCCATGGCGAACCAGACCTCCGCGCCGCCCGAGCACGAGCCGAGCGCGATCGACCGCTTCTTCAAGATCACCGAGCGCGGCTCGACCATCGGGACCGAGATCCGCGGTGGTCTCGTCACCTTCTTCGCGATGAGCTACATCATCGTGCTGAACCCGCTCATCATCGGCACGGTCAACGACGGCACCGGTCAGGTGCTCGGCGGCGGCACCGAGCCCGGCCCCAACTTCGGCATGATCGCGGCCGCGACGGCCCTCGTCGCGGGGCTCCTGACGATCGCGATGGGCGTGTTCGCGAACTTCCCGATCGCGCTCGCGGCCGGCCTCGGCCTCAACGCCGTCGTCGCCTACTCGATCGCGTCGCTCGAGGGCGTCACGTGGGCCGACGCCATGGGCCTCGTCGTCATCGAGGGGCTCATCATCCTGGTGCTGGTGCTCACCGGCTTCCGGGAGGCCGTGTTCAAGGCCGTGCCGGTCGAGCTCAAGACGGCGATCAGCGTCGGCATCGGGTTGTTCATCGCGCTCATCGGCTTCGTCAACGCCGGGTTCGTCGTGCCGGGCGCCGGCACCATCGTGTCGCTCGGCAACCTGGGCACGTGGCCCGTGCTCGTGTTCGTCGTCGGGCTCGTGCTCACGATCGTGCTCTTCGTCCGCAGGGTGCGCGGCGCGATGCTCATCGCGATCGTCACCGCCACGGCGCTCGCGGTCGTCATCGAGAACACCCTGCACATCGGCACCAAGGCCGAGGGCAACGCCAACGGCTTCAACCTCAACGCCCCGGCCTTCGACGGCGTCGCCACCGTCCCCGACTTCGGCCTGCTCGGGCAGTTCTCGCTGCTCGGGTCGTTCGAGAACATCGCGACCGTCACGGTGGTCCTGCTCGTCTTCTCGCTGCTCCTCGCGGACTTCTTCGACACGATGGGCACGATGGTCGCCGTCGGTGGCGAGGCCGGGCTGCTCGACGAGAAGGGCAACCCGCCCAGGACTCGCCAGATCCTGGTCGTCGACTCGCTCGCCGCGGTCGCCGGCGGTGCGGGCAGCGTCTCGTCCAACACCGCGTACGTCGAGTCGACGTCGGGCGTCGGCGAGGGAGCGCGCACGGGCCTGGCGTCGGTCGTCACCGGCCTGGCGTTCCTGCTCGCGACGTTCCTGTCGCCGATCGTCGCGCTGGTGCCCTACGAGGCGGCCGCGCCGGCCCTGGTGTTCGTGGGCTACCTGATGATGGCCCAGGTCGCCGGCATCTCGTGGAAGAACGTCGAGATCGCGATCCCCGCGTTCCTCACGATCGTCGTCATGCCGTTCACGTTCTCGATCGCCGACGGCATCGGCGCCGGCTTCATCGCCTTCGTGCTGATCAAGCTGGCGCTCGGCAAGGTGCGCCAGATCCACCCGCTCATGTGGGTGGCGTCGGTGCTGTTCGTCGTGTACTTCACGCTCGAGCCGATCCAGGCGGCGCTGGGCATCTGAGCCCCCGCCCCTCGGAAGGACCGTGCCCGCCCTCACGTCCCGTGGGGGCGGGCACCGTCCTTCCGGGTCTCGGCGCCGCACCGGCTTTCCGGTCATTCCGGACGGCGGTGGTCCGGAGGGCCGGCGCTCCCGCGCATTTCACCCCAGAAACCACCCCTGTCCAGCGCAGATACCCGATCCGCCCGGCGCCCGCCGCGCCTACGCTCGAAAGGTGTCCGGACCGGCAGACCCGCTCGCCGTGCTGACGGGGCGCCCCGAGGCGTCCCGCCCGCCCTCGGCTGCGTCCGAGCGCTCGGCGACGGTGCGTGCGCTGACGGTGGCGGGACTCCTCCTGCTCGCGCTGCTCGTCGCCGGCGCCGGCGCCGCGCTCTGGTTCAAGGGGCAGCTCGACGCCAACATCGAGCGGCTCGGCGACCCGTTCGCCGGGCTCGCCGAGCGGCCGCAGGCCGCACCGGGCGACGTCGGGACGGACTCGCCGCCCCCGGTCAACATCCTGGTGCTCGGCTCGGACTCGCGGATCTCCGCGGGGGACCCGGCGCAGTGGGAGGCGGGCGCGCAGCGCACGGACGCGATCATGCTGGTGCACCTGGCGGGCGACCGGCAGTCGGCCCAGGTGGTCTCGGTTCCTCGGGACTCGTGGGTGCCGATCCCGGGCCACGGCGAGGCGAAGATCAACGCCGCCTACTCGTTCGGCGGGCCGCCGCTGCTCATCGAGACGTTCGAGCACCTCACCGGGGTGCGGATCGACCACTTCGTCGTCACGGACTTCGAGTCGTTCACCGCGATGACGGACGCGCTCGGGGGCGTGACCGTCCACGTCCCCGAGGAGGTGTCCGACGGGCCGGACGGGCTCTTCCCGGCCGGTGACCACTTCATGTCGGGCGAGCAGGCGCTCGAGTACACGCGGCAGCGGTACGGCCTGCCGGGCGGGGACTTCGACCGCGTGCAGCGGCAGCAGAGCTGGATGCGCGCCATCCTGGGCCAGGTCGGCGACAGCCTCACCGACCCCGGCGGGATGAAGCGCTTCCTGGAGGTCGTGAGCGGGTCGGTCGCGGCCGACGACGGCCTGACGACGGACCGCATGCTCGACCTGCTCCTCGGCGCGCGCGACCTGCGGGCGGACGACGTCGCGTTCCTCACGGCGCCGTACGAGGGGACCGGGCGGAGCGCCGACGGGCAGTCGATCGTGCTGCTCGACCGGGACCGGCTCGACCCGCTCATGGCGGCCGTCGCCGCCGACGACGCCGCCGCGTACGTCCGCCAGAACGCCGGGGAGCTCGAGATCCTGCCCGGCAGCCTCGGGTGATCGCGCCCACCTCTCGTGCGGCCTCAGGACCGTGAGAGTGCTCACACCGCTGGTCGTTACCGAGGGTAATGACCTAGAGTAAGAACCATGCCGAACTCCGCCCCGCCCGCCGCGACCGCGCAGGCAGGGGCCGGTGCAGCCGCCGCCGCACCGTCGTCGGGCACGATCCCGAAGAACCGCACGCGACCCGGAGCCCTCGGCGGCGAGCTGCGCGTGGCCCTGACCCGCGTCTCGCGCTGCCTGCGCACGCAGCGTGGCGAGGCGGACCTGCCCGAGGGGCAGTTCGGCGTGCTCACCGTGCTGCACAAGCACGGTGCGATGAGCCCGGGCGCGCTGGCGGAGCACGAGCGCACCAAGCCGCCCTCGATGACGCGCATGGTCAGCACGCTGGCCGAGCTGGGCCTGGTGGAGAAGGTCGAGCACCCGACCGACCGCCGCCAGGTCGTGGTCCGCCTCACCGAGGCCGGCGCGCGCGAGGTCGCCGAGACCCGCCGTCGGCGCGACGCCTGGCTCACGCAGCAGCTGTCCGACCTCACCTCCGACGAACGAGAGACATTGGCCCGAGCCACCGACCTCCTGATCCGGATCGCCGCACGATGAGCGCGACGTTCTCCTCGCTGAAGTACCGCAACTACCGCATCTGGTTCGCCGCAGCCCTCGTCGCCAACATCGGCACGTGGATGCAGCGCATCGCGCAGGACTGGATCGTCCTCACCGATCTCACGCACAACTCCGGCGTCGCGGTCGGCATCACGACCGCGCTGCAGTTCCTGCCGTTCCTGGTGCTGTCACCGTGGGCCGGCCTGCTCGCCGACCGCCTGCCGCGGCGCAGGCTGCTCATGGCCACGCAGGGCGGCATGGGCGTGCTCGCGCTCGGCCTGGGCGCCCTGGTGCTGTCCGGGCACGCCGAGCTGTGGCACGTGTACGTCTTCGCCCTCCTGCTCGGCGTCGTGTCCGCCCTGGACAACCCGGTGCGGCAGACCTTCGTCGCCGAGATGGTCCCCGCCGACAAGCTGTCCAACGCGGTCGGGCTCAACAGCGCGTCGTTCAACGCCGCGCGGCTCCTCGGCCCGGGCGTCGCGGGCCTGCTGATCGCCGCCGTGGGCGCCGGCTGGGTCTTCCTGATCAACGGCCTGACGTTCGGCGCGACGATCGCGGCGCTCGCCCTCATGAGCGTGCGCGAGCTGCGCACGATGCCCTCGGCCCCGCGCGCCAAGGGCCAGATCGCCGAGGGCGTGCGCTACGTGCGCGGGCGCACCGACATCGTCGTGATCATGGTCGTCATGGCGGTGGTCTCGACCTTCGGCCTCAACTTCCAGCTCACCTCGGCGATGATGGCACGCGTCGAGTTCGGCAAGGGCGCGGAGGAGTTCGGGATCCTGGGCTCCGTCCTCGCGATCGGGTCGCTCACCGGCGCGCTGCTCGCGGCCCGGCGGGACCGGCCGCGCGTCCGGCTCGTCATCGGGTCGGCGTTCGCGTTCGCCATCACGACCGCGGCCATGGCGCTCATGCCCACCTACGAGCTCTACATGCTCGCGTGCATCCCCGTGGGGCTCGCGTCGCTCACGATGATGACGGCCGCGAACTCGACCATCCAGACGTCCACCGACCCGCTCGTGCGCGGCCGCGTGATGGCGCTGTACATGATGGTGTTCCTCGGCGCGACGCCGGTCGGGTCACCGATCGTGGGCTGGATCGGCGAGGCGGTCGGCCCCCGCTGGGCGATCCTCGTCGGCTCGATCGCGACGTTCGTCGTGGCGTCCGGCGCGACGGTGTGGGCGGTGCGGAACTGGCACCTCAAGGTGCGCTACCACCTGCTCCGGCGTCCCCACCTCGAGGTCGTGTACCTCGACTCGCGCGTCACGCGCGACGACCTGCGCGACGAGCTCGGCCGCGAGCAGGCGCAGGACGTGGCCAAGGCGGCCTAGGCCCGACGGCGGGGCTCACCCCGGCGTGAGCCTCCGCTGCCTGCGTCGGTCGTCCTGGCGGCGGACCGGTCGCACGAGCCGGTGCTGCGCGCGGATCTCCTCCTCGGTGGGCCACATGCCGACGACGAACGCGAGGACGATCGTCGCCCCCACGACGAGGATGAGGAACGGGCCCAGGAGGTCACCCGGGTCGCTGCCCGTGAGGACCGGGCCGCCCGGCCCCGACACGGACACGGCGGCCATCCCCGTGTAGTGCGCGCCGCTCACGGCGAGGCCCATGACGAGCGCCGCCCCCGTCGTCGCGCGCCAGTCCCGCGTGGCGCGGTGGCACCACAGCGCGAGGGTGGCGCCCGCGACGGCGAGCACCACCGACGCGGTGACGAGCCCGGGGTGCAGGTGGATCTTCCCGGTGAGCTGCACGGCGGCCACGCCGACGTGGTGCGTGCCCACGATCCCCAGCCCGGCCAGGACGCCGCCGGCGACGAGCGCGGACCGCCGCCGGCCCTGCGTGTCGACGAGATAGAGCGCCGCGCCGACGAGCCCGACCGCGACGCCCGCGCAGGCGACCGCCGTGGGGACGTCGTAGCGCACCTGGGCGCCGTGCACCTCCAGACCGAGCAGCGCGGCGGAGTGCAGCGCCCAGATCCCGACGCCGCCGATCGCCACGGCGGCCACCGCGAGCCACGCCCCCCGGTGGCCGCGTGAGGACGCCGCACGCACCCGTGCCGCGGCGGACAGCCCGAGCCCGCAGCCCAGGCAGGACACGACGAACGTGAGGACCGGCACGAGGACGCCGTACGCGAACTGATCGGTCTCGAGCAACGGTCACCTCCCGCGGGGGAGCCGGCGCAGGCCGCGACTCCCGAGTGCGCGACCCCCTGCCTGCGCAGTCCCATGTCTAGCAGCGCGTCCCGCATCACGGAAGGCGCTGCCCGGGTGGTGGGACGTCAGGCGCGGACGCGCTCCTTGGCGATCCGGATCCGCTCCTCGAGCTCCTCCTGCTCGCGCATCTCGTCCTCGGTCGGCCACATGGCGACGATGAACGTGAGCGTGAGCGTGAGGCCCACGATGACGAGGATGAGCGGGCCGATGAGGTTGAACATCGTCGTCCCGTCGGTCGGGATGCCGGGCGAGCCGGACACGTGGACCGCCGACATGCCCGTGTAGTGCATGCCCGCGACCGCGACGCCCATGACCAGCGCGGCCCCCACCGTCGCCAGCCAGCCCCGCACGTGCACCGCGAGCCAGAGCGCGGCCGTCGCCGCGACGACCGCGATGACGACCGAGAGCGCGACGATCCAGCCGGTGTAGTGGACGTGCCCGGTCATGCGCATCGCCGCCATGCCCATGTAGTGCATGGCCGCCACGCCCAGGCCCGCGATCACGCCCCCGCCCAGCAGGTAGGGCAGGCGGTCGCCCTTGAACCCGACGAGCATGAGGCCGACCGCCACGACGACGACCGCGACGACGGCGCTGACGATGGTCGTCGTCACGTCGTAGTTGATCGGCATCCCCTCGACGGTGAAGCCGAGCATCGCGACGAAGTGCATGACCCAGATGGCGGTGCCGCCGATGGCGACCGCACCGACCAGGAGCCAGGTGGCTCGCTCGCGCGAGGTCCGCGCGGCGCGGGCGCGCGACGTCGCCGACAGACCCGTCGCCGCGCCGATGCACGACGTCAGGTAGGCCAGCAACGGCGTCACGATGCCGTACGTGAAGTGATCGAGCTCGAGCATGGTTCCCCTCGGGGCAGTAGGGAAGGCGTGGACGTCGCGCGGAAACCTAGCAGGGTGAGGCCGTCGTGCCCAGGCCGTGGACGGGCCGTGGGCCGGGCCGTCGGTCGCGCCGTACGTCCGGCCGGCGGTCAGGCCGGCGGTCAGGCGAGGTGCTCGACGACGTGGTCGACGCAGGCCGTGAGCGCGCGCACGTCGTCGGGCTCGACGGCCGGGAACGTGCCGATGCGCAGCTGGTTGCGGCCGAGCTTGCGGTACGGGAAGACGTCGAGGACGCCGTTGGCGCGCAGGGTGGAGATCACGGCGGCGGCGTCGATCGCGTCGTCGAGGTCGATGGTCGCGACGACGGTCGAGCGCTCGGCGGGGTCGCGCACGAACGGCGTCGCCCAGTCGCGCTGCTCGGCCCAGTCGTAGACGATCCCGGAGGAGGCGGCGCTGCGGCGCACGGCCCAGTCGAGACCGCCCTGCTCGAGCATCCACTCGACCTGGTCGGCGAGCATGACGAGCGTCGCGACCGCGGGCGTGTTGAGCGTCTGGTCCTGCCGCGAGTTCGCCGCGGCCGTGGTGAGCGAGAGGAACTCGGGAACCCAGCGGCCGTGCGTGCCGGCGTCCGCCTCGACCTCCTCGGCGCGGGCGAGCGCGGCCGGGGAGCACAGGGCGAGCCACAGCCCGCCGTCGGACGCGAACACCTTCTGCGGCGCGAAGTAGTAGACGTCGGTCTGCGCGACGTCGACCGGCAGCGCGCCCGCTCCGGACGTGGCGTCGACCAGGAGCAGCCCGTCCTCCGGCGCCGCGACGCGCCCCGGGCGCACCATGGCGCCGGTGGAGGTCTCGTTGTGCGGGGTCGCCCAGACGTCGACGTCCGCGGCGGGGCGCAGGTGCGCGACCGTGCCGGCGTCGGCGGTGACGACCTCCGAGTCCTCGAGGAACGGTGCGCGACGCGTCGCGGCGGCGAACTTGGCGCCGAACTCGCCGAAGGCGGCGTGCTGGGCCTTGCGGCGCACCAGGCACGCGGTGGCGACCTCCCAGAAGGCGGTCGAGCCCCCGTTGCCGAGGACGACCTCGAACCCGTCGGGGAGCGAGAAGAGGTCGGTGAGACCGGCCCGCACACGGTGGACGAGGTCCTTGACCGGCGGCTGGCGGTGCGACGTGCCGAGGACGGGGGAGGACGGGTCGCCCGCGGCGAGGAGGGCCCGGGCCTGCTCGGGGCGCACCTTGGAGGGTCCGGAGCCGAACCGGCCGTCCGCAGGCAGCAGGGATGCAGGGATGGCGAGCGTCATGGCGGGTCTCCCGGTCGTCGGATCTGTGCCCCGGCGGGGGCGCGGGACGTGACGCGGCTCGCGTCCCGGGGCACGTACCCGCCGATAGGGGTGCGAATAGACTAGGGCCGGGCCGACCGACGGGAGTTGACGTGACCGACCTGATCGACACCACCGAGATGTACCTCAAGACGATCTACGAGCTCGACGAGGAGGGCATCACGCCGCTTCGCGCGCGCATCGCGGAGCGCCTGGGGCACTCCGGCCCCACGGTGTCGCAGACGGTCGCGCGCATGGAGCGCGACGGCCTCGTCGTCGTCACGGGCGACCGCCACCTCGAGCTGACCGAGGAGGGGCAGGCCAAGGCGACGCGCGTCATGCGCAAGCACCGCCTCGCGGAGCGGCTGCTCACCGACGTCATCAAGCTGGACTGGGAGCAGGTCCACACCGAGGCGTGCCGCTGGGAGCACGTCATGAGCGACCTCGTCGAGAAGCGCCTCGTGACGCTGCTCGACCACCCGCACCACGACCCGTACGGCAACCCCATCCCGGGCCTCTCGGAGCTCGGGGAGCAGTACGAGGACGTGCCGTTCCTCGAGGGCGTGCAGGCGCTGCCGGCGCTGTTCGTCGGCCGCGTGCCGGCCACGCCGGGCGGCTCCGACGGCGGGGTCGCCGTGCGGCTGCAGCGCATCGCCGAGCCGTTGCAGGTCGACGTCGAGCTGCTCTCCCGGCTCGCGACGGCGGGACTGGTGCCGGGGGCCGAGGTGACGGCCCGGTACGACGGCGCGGTGTACACCGTCGCGGTCGACGGCGCCGACACGGTGCTCGACCTGTCCGAGGACCTCGCCAAGCACCTGTTCGTCGCCGCGCGCTGACACGTCGTGATCGGAACGTGACATCACGGTGTCCGATCCGGTACCGTCGGGGCGCCCGCGGATCTCAGTCCGCGGGTGCTCGATCGGACGCCGAACCCTGTCACCGACCGAGCTTCCACGAATGACCGCACGGCAGGGGCGGGGGACCCACATTCGGGCACCGGTGACGGTGTCCTTGGGGTGAAGCCGACCGGACTCGTCCGGGAGGCCGGGTGTTTCTCCCACCCGAACCCGACAGCTGACCTCGCAGGCGTCAGGAGAGGTTGAACGTGACCGCAGGTACTCGTGGGCGCCATCGCGCCGTTCGCCGTCCGATCGCCGTCGTACCCAGCTCCACCGCCGGCCGCCGCGCCGCCGTCGTCGCCACCGCCGGTGGTCTGCTGATCTCGACGCTGGGCACCGGGACCGCCGCGCAGGCCGCGCCGGTCGCCAACGACGCCGCCAACAAGCTCAGCACCGTCGACCTGGCCGCGCTGACCGACCAGGCCCGCCAGGCCCTCGCGGCCGCGCCGGTCGTCACCGTCGCCGGCGACGCGAAGGTCTCGGTCGAGACCGTCAGCGTCGAGAAGGTCGAGGAGGCCATCACGCCGGCCCCCGAGCCGGAGCCGGAGCCCGAGCCCGTCGTCGTGGAGGCGCGCTCGACCTCCTCGGCCTCGTCGAGCTCCTCCTCGTCCTCGTCCTCG
>JAPSLQ010000073.1 GCA_031180595.1 Isoptericola sp.
CCGCGCACGCGACGAAGTCGTCGAGGTCGATCCGCATCCGGCCGTCCAGCCGGGCGGCCGGTGCGGTGGCGGACCGGCCGCACGGCCCGTCGTAGGGCGGGACTCCGTACCCGGACGCGTACGAGTCGCCGAGCGCGTCGAGCTCGATCGGCTCCGCGGGCGCGGCCGAGGCGGCCGGGACGCCGAGGGCGATCCCGGCGACGAGCACGACCGTCGTCAGCGAGCGGGCGACACCCGACCTGTCCATGTCCGGACCGTACCCGGCGGCGAGGTCACCCGCAGGCGACGGGCGGTGCCCTGCCGCGGGCGATCAGGCGAGCCGGTAGACGCCGACGCCCGGGCCGTCGCCCGCGATCTCGAGGCCGGCGTCGGACAGCCGCACGTCGACGGACCCGTACAGGCGCTCCGGGCGGGCACCGGGCGCGAGCAGCCGGCGCGGCAGACGGGCCCCGGACCACGCGGCCCGCGCGAGCACGACGAGCACGCGCTCACCGGTCGTCTCGCGCAGGTACGCGACGGCGTCGTCCGCCACGACCGCCCAGCGCAGCCCGCCGTCGCGCAGCGCGCGGGACGACGCGCGCAGCCGCGACAGCCGCCGGTAGGCGTCGAGCGTCACGGCGTCCCAGCGCGGGCCGCCGCCGCGCGCGGCCTGGTCCCACGCCATGGTGGTGCGCGCGTGCTCCCCGTTGAGCCCGGTCGCCCCGACCTCGTCACCGGCGAACACCACGGGCGTGCCGGGATAGGTGAAGAGCAGCGCCGCGGCCACCTCGACCATCTCGCGCGAGCCCACGATCGACCGCAGCCGGGCCGTGTCGTGCGAGCCGAGCATGCTCCACTGCCGCACGGTGACCTGCCAGGGCACGGCCGAGGCGAACTCGCGCATCGTGGCGACCATGGCGGCGGCGGGCCGCCGCGGCACGGGCACGGGCAGGCCGAGGAAGGGGACGCCCGAGTCCTCGCCCGCGAGCCACGACCACGCGGGCCGCGTGAACCCCGTGTAGTTCATGTTGGCGTGCCAGCCGTCGCCGGCCAGGTCGCCCGAGGCGTCGTGGAAGTGCTCGGCGACCAGCGCGCCGTCGGGCCGCTCGGCCGTGATGCGCTCGCGCAGGGCGCGCGCGACGGCGTGCGTGCGGTCCTCGCTCCCCCACCTGCCCGTCATGTTGGCGACGTCGACGCGCCAGCCGTCGATGCCGAACGGCTCGCGCAGGTACCGCGCGATCACGGCGTCCTCGCCGGTCACCATGCGCCGCCAGGTCTCCTCCGAGCCCCAGTCGAGCTTGGGCAGCGACCCGTGCCCGAGCCACGAGGCGTAGGCGAGCCCGTCGTCCTGCAGCGCGACGTCGGAGGTGCCGGCGTCGGCCCACAGGTACATGCCGTGCTCCGGCGAGGCAGGATCCGCGACGGCGCGGGCGAACCACTCGTGACCGTCACCGGTGTGGTTCGTGGTGATGTCGCCCATGAGCCGCATGCCGCGCGCGTGCACGGCCCGGGCGAGGTCCGCGTACGCGTCGTCGCCGCCGAGCAGCGGGTCCACGTGGTCGAACGTCGACGCGTCGTAGCGGTGGTTGGACCTTCCCGGGAACACGGGCGTGAGGTAGAGGGTGCGCACGCCGAGCGCCTCGAGGTGGTCCAGGTGCTCGACGATGCCCGGCAGGTCGCCACCGAAGAGCTGGGTGCCGGCGAGCGGACCGTCGCCCGCCGGCTCGTCGTCCCAGGCGGCGGGCACGGCCCAGTCCGGCACCGGCCGCGCGTCCGCGGCGGCCGAGCGGGCGAACCGGTCCGGGAAGACCTGGTACACGAGCCCCTCGCCGAGCCACGCCGGCGCCGGCGCGTGCGTGGTCAGGCGGAAGCTGCCGGCGTCCGGCACCTCGCGGTCGTGCACGCCGCGCCCGTCGAGCCACCGGTACCCGCCCGGGACGTCGAGGAAGAACCTGTACGGCGTGACCGGGTTGTGCACGACGACGTCGGCCGCGTACCACTCCTCGTGCTCGTCGCCACCGTCGCGGCGGGCCCGGGTCAGGCGCGGCTCGCCGTCGCGCACCGTGCGCAGCCACACGTCGCGCACGCCGGACGCCCGCGGCACGCGCACGCGGACGGGGACGACGTCCCCGAGGGCCGGCACGCCCTCGGGGACGTAGGACGACGAGCCGTCGTGGTGCGCCTCGTCGATCAGGTGGTCGAGCGGCTGCATCATGAGCCCTTTCGTGGAGCGGCCCTGCGGTCAGCCCTTGACGGAGCCGGCGGTCAGCCCACCGACGATGTACTTCTGCAGGAAGAGGAACAGCGCCAGGACGGGGATCGCCGAGATGACGGCCCCGGCCGCGAACAGGCCCCAGTTCGCCTCGAGCAGCGAGGAGACCCAGCCGTACAGGCCGACGGCCAGCGTCCAGTTCGCCTCCGACTGCAGCAGCACGCGGGCGATGATGAACTCGCCGAACGTGCTGATGAAGCTCAGGAGCGCGACGACCGCCAGGATCGGCGAGACGAGGCGCAGGATGATCGTCCAGTAGATCTGGGCGTGCGTGGCGCCGTCGATCTTCGCGGCCTCGTCGAGCTCGCGCGGCACGGTGTTGAAGAACCCGTACATGAGGAACGTGTTCACGCCGAGCGCGCCGCCGAGGTACACCGCGATGAGGGCGAGCTTCGAGTTGAGGCCCAGCGTCGGCACGACGTTGCCCAGCGAGATGAGCAGCAGGAAGATCGCGACGAACGCGAGCATCTGCGGGAACATCTGGATGATCAGCAGCGCCGTGAGCCCGACCCGCCGGCCGGTGAACCGGAAGCGGGAGAACGCGTACGCGGCCGCGGCCCCCATGAGCACGGTCCCGACGGCCGTGACGACGCCGATCTGCAGCGTGTTGGCCATCCACGTCCAGAACCGGGTGCCGCCGAGCTCGGTGTAGTTCGCACCGCTCGTCGAGCTGAACAAGGCGTTCGACCCGGTCAGGGTGCCGCTGGGCGACAGCGACGCCGAGACGACGTAGACGATCGGGAAGACCGCGAACAGCACGGCGACCACGCCGACGAGGTGGCGCCAGCCCAGCTCGCGCGCCCAGCGGCCCGCGGGCATCCGCGTGCGGATCTGGGGGGCGGTGTGCGTCGTCGTCGTCATGAGCTCAGCTCCTCGAGCTTGCGGGTCTGGCGGAACGCGATCGCGGAGATCGTGCCCACCACGAGGAAGATCACGATCGACAGGGCGCTCGCCAGGCCGTAGTTGCGCGGCGCCGTCCCGTCGAGCCCGGAGACGTTGTAGACCATCGAGATGAGGATGTCGGTGTGCCCGAGGGGTACCGACGCGTCCGCGAACCGTGGCCCGCCGTCGGTCAGCATCTTGATCAGGGTGAAGTTGTTGAAGTTGAACGCGAAGCTCGAGATGAGCAGCGGTGCGGTCGAGACGAGCAGCAGCGGCATCGTGATCGAGCGCCACGTGCGCCAGCGGCCGGCGCCGTCGATCCGCGCGGCCTCGTACACGTCGCCCGGCAGCGACTGGAGCGCACCGGTGCAGATGAGGAACATGTACGGGAAGCCGAGCCAGAGGTTGACCAGCAGCACCGACACCTTGGCGAGCCACGGGTCGGTGAGCCACGGGACGCTCGCCCCGCCGAGGAGCACCTGGTTGACGAACCCGTACCCCCGGTTGAGCATGCCGGCCCACAGCAGGGCCGCCAGGAACCCGGGCATGGCGTACGGCAGGATCATGAGTGTCCGGTAGATCTTGCGGCCGCGCAGCCGAGGGTCGTTGAACGCGATCGCCAGGAACATGCCGAGCAGGAACGTCGAGACGACGCTGAGCAGCGCGAACGCGAACGTCCAGACGAGGATGCTCGCGAACGGGCCGGAGTACCGGGAGTCGCCGAAGGCCGTCGCGAAGTTCTCGAACCCGACGGTCACGCGCCAGCCCACCGGCAGCGTCGTGCCGTCCGGCGCCTCGAACTCGCCGTCGTCGTTGGGTGTGTACACGACGCCCGTCGACGTGTCCGTCATGGTGTCGGCCTCGGCGTCGTGCTCGAGGACGGACTGGAACACGTAGCCGGTGCGCGCGTCCTGGGTGCGGACCGAGCCGTCCTCGGGGTCGTCCGAGACCGGCACGCGCAGCGTGGTGACCTCCTGCTGCCGCTCGAGCACCTGCGCCCGGTCGAGCACCGTCCAGCCCGGGACGGCGGTCACGACGCCGTCGGTGACGGACGCGTCGGGCGCCGCCTCGAGCGGCTCCTCCGCGGTGCCGACGCGCACGCCGCCCGCGTCGTCGACGACGGCGAAGCCGAGCTCGCCGCCCTCGCTCTCGACGACGGTCAGCGGCGAGGCGGGCGAGCCCTCGACCCGGCGCTCGTTCTGGACGAGCAGCGCCTCGATCGCCTGCTCCTTGGTCGAGTTGTGGCCGTCGCCGTAGTTCGTGAAGGCGACGTAGCCCGTGTACCCGACGACGTAGACCTGGTAGACGAGCAGGAACGCCAGCCCCGGCAGGATGTACTTCAGCGGCAGCGCACGCCTGGTGAAGTACACCCAGTTCGCCGCCACGAGCAGCGCGAGGGTCGCGGCGAAGATGCCCCAGGACTCCTCGGTGTACGCCGCGAAGAGGCCGAGCAGCCCGAGCGCGTCCACGACCGCGACGAGCACGAGCTTGACGAGGAAGCCGACGCCGAAGCCCGACCCGGTCCGAGCGGCCCGGCCGCCAGGTGCCGGGCGCGGCGAGCGGGTGGTGCCTGATGCGGCACCGCCGCCGTCGCCCGGGGCGACGACGGCGGCGCTCACGTTCGAGTCCGCGGTGGACATCAGCCGAGCGCACCCTCGATGTCGGAGACCATCTTCTGCCAGGCCTCGGCCGGCTCGGCCTGGCCCGAGATGATGTTGGCCTCGGTGACGCCCCAGAAGGCCCACACGGAGCCCATCTCCGGGATCGACGGCATCGGCACGGCCTCGGCGCCCACCTCACGGAAGCCCGCGACGATGGGGTCGCTCGACACGGCGTCGGCCGCGGCGGTGAGAGCGGGCGGGCGGCCGCCTGCCTCGAACAGCGCCTCCTGCGCCTCCTGCGTCGACAGGTAGTTGACGAGGAAGTCGTTGGCGAGCAGCGCGTTCTCGCTCTGCGCGCTGACGTAGAAGCCCTGCACGCCGACGAACGGCTGCGCGGGCTCGTCGCCCGGTGCCGGGATGGGGTCGATCGCGAGCTCCAGGTCCGCGAACTGCTCGAGCATCCACGGACCGCCGATGATGAACGGCGACTCGCCGTTCTTGAACGCCTCGACCGCGATGTCGTACGTGACGTCGGTGCTCAGCACGCCCGCCGAGCCCTGGTCGGCGAGCCACTGCGCGAACGCCTCGCCGTTCTCGCCGCCGAGCATGAGCTCCGGGCGGTAGGAGCCGTCGTCGTTCTGCGCGAAGACCGGCGCCCCGAAGGACGTCTGGAACGGGTAGTACGTGTACGGGTCGCCCTCGGTACCGGTCTGGACGAGGAACGGGTAGGGGGTGCCCGCGGCCTCGCCGGCGGCGATCATGTCGTCGAACGTGGCCGGGGCCTCGGCGGCGAGCGCGGTGTTGCGGATCAGCGCGATGTTCTCGATCGCGTACGGCAGGCCGTAGACCTGGCCGTCCTGCGTGAACGCCTGGACGGCGACCTCCTCGAACTCGCCGGCCTTGTCGCCCAGCTCGATGGGCGCCACGACGCCGTTGGTCGTGAGCTCGCCGAGCCAGTCGTGGGCGCCCACGGTGATGTCCGGGCCCTCGCCCGTCGGGACCTGCGCCAGGAAGTCGGTGCGGATGTCCTCGAAGTTCTTCTGGACGAGCTCCACGGTGGTGCCGGTCTCGGCCTCGAAGTTCGCGGCCGCGGCCTCGACCGCGGGCTCGCGGGTCTCGTCCACCCAGACCGTGAGCGAGCCGCCCGCCGCGGGGGCGCTCGTCTCCTCGGCCGGCTCGGTGGTCTCGTCACCGGCGGGCTCGCTGCCTCCGCCGCACGCGGCGAGCGCGAGCGTCGAGGTGAGCGCGGCGGCAAGAAGGATGCTCCGTCGCATCGGTTCACTCCCAGCTTCGTCGAAATGTGGCACTCGGGTGCCCCGGGGTCCGGGGCGGAGGGCCCGTCGTCGTGCCCTGCTGGCCGACAACGTAGGCGGACCACAGCGCGATTGCAAGATCTTGCGATAACGTTGCGGCAACGGTTGCAGCCGCCTAGAGTCCTGAGGTCCCCCGGTGGGGGCTCGGGCTCGACGACGCCAGCCGTCGGACCAGGACGAGGAGGTCCGATGTCTCTTAGAATTCCGCGGGTGCGCACCCGTCTGAGCGACCTGGCCGAGCAGGCCGGCGTCTCCACCGCCACCGTCTCGCGCGTGCTCAACGGCAAGCCGGGCGTGGCGAGCGAGACGCGGCACGCCGTCCTGGCCGCGCTCGACGTGCTGGGCTACGAACGCCCCCAGGCGCTGCGCGGACGCTCGGCCGGGCTGGTCGGGCTGCTCGTCCCCGAGCTGACGAACCCGGTCTTCCCCGCCTTCGCGCAGGCGATCGAGTCGCTGCTCTCCGAGCGCGGCTACACGCCGCTGCTGTGCACCCAGGAACCGGGTGGCACCACCGAGGACGAGTACGTCGACACGCTCGTGGACCACTCGGTGGACGGGATCGTGTTCATCTCCGGCCTGCACGCCGACACGCGCGCGGACCACTCGCGCTACGAGGTGCTGCGCAGCCGCGGGATCCCGATCGTCCTGGTCAACGGCTACGCCGAGGGCATCGACGCGCCGTTCGTGTCCCCCGACGACGCGGCGAGCGTCGACCTGGCCGTGCGGCACCTGGTCTCGCTCGGCCACGAGCGCATCGGCCTGGCGATCGGCCCCGAGCGGTACGTGCCGGCGCGGCGCAAGGTCGAGGCGTTCGTGGCGATGCTCGTCGAGCACGGCCTGGCGAAGGACGCGGCCGAGGCGCGCACGGACCACGTCGTGAGCACGCTCTACACGCTCGAGGGCGGGCAGGCCGCCGCGGCCGAGCTGGTCCAGTCGGGGCACACCGCGATCGTGTGCGGCTCGGACCTGATGGCGCTCGGCGCCGTGCGGGC
Organism: Isoptericola sp.; assembly: GCA_031180595.1. Taxonomy (GTDB): domain Bacteria; phylum Actinomycetota; class Actinomycetes; order Actinomycetales; family Cellulomonadaceae; genus Isoptericola. Next base: position 7,040 of record JAPSLQ010000073.1, read on the forward strand.
CGCGCGCTCGCGCGGTCTCCGCGTTCCCGAGGACGTCTCGGTCGTCGGGTACGACGACGCGCCGCTCATCGCGTTCACCGACCCGCCCCTGACGACGGTCCGCCAGCCCGTGGAGGCGATGGCGAGGGCAGTCGTGAGCGCGCTGCTCTCCGAGATCGCGGGCGACCGCGCACCTCGCACCGAGCTCCTCTTCGCACCCGAGCTCGTGGTCCGGGGCTCGACCGGCACGGCGCCGCGAGCGCCTCGCTGACCGGTCCGGCGGCTTCCGCCGGACCCCCTGGTGAAACGGTTGCAGCAACGCTTACACTCGATCGCTGCACCGCCCGACGACCGTGAGGAAGCACTTCCGCGATGACGAGCACCCAGTCCACCGCGCCCGCCGCCGACACCCTGACCGCGGGCGCCGTCGTCCACCTGGGCAGCGACGCCGCCCGTGAGTGGTGGCGCGAGGCGGTGATCTACCAGGTCTACCCGCGCTCGTTCGCCGACGGCGACGGCGACGGCATCGGAGACATCCCCGGCGTGACCGCCCACCTCGACCACCTGCGGACGCTCGGCGTGGACGCCGTGTGGCTCTCGCCCTTCTACCGCTCGCCCCAGAAGGACGCCGGGTACGACGTCGCCGACTACCGCGACGTCGACCCGCTGTTCGGCACGCTCGAGGACTTCGACGAGATGCTCGCCGCGGCCCACGCCCGCGGCATCCGCGTCATCGTGGACCTCGTCCCGAACCACACGTCGGACCAGCACGAGTGGTTCCAGGCCGCGCTGGCCGCCGGACCGGGCTCGCCCGAGCGCGCGCGCTACGTCTTCCGTGACGGACGCGGCCCGGCCGGCGACGAGCCGCCGAACAACTGGCAGTCGATCTTCGGCGGCCCGGCGTGGACCCGTCTGGAGCCGCGCGAGGACGACGGCCCCCTGGGTCCGCAGTGGTACCTGCACCTGTTCGACGGCTCGCAGCCGGACCTCGACTGGACGCACCCCGAGGTGCGCTCCGAGTTCGAGGACGTGCTGCGGTTCTGGCTGGACAAGGGCGTCGACGGCTTCCGGGTCGACGTCGCGCACGGCCTGGTCAAGGCGGAAGGCCTGCCCGACTGGGAGGGCAGCGTCGCGATGGTCGACGGGACCGTCGACGAGGAGGCCGTCGACGCGGGCGCGCCGGAGGACGGCTCCACCGGTGCCGGCAACCACGGCCCGATGTTCGACCAGGACGGCGTGCACGAGATCTACCGCTCGTGGCACCGCGTGCTCGCCGAGTACGACGGCGACCGGTGCCTGGTCGCCGAGGCGTGGGTCGAGCCGCTCTCGCGCCTGGCCCGCTACGTGCGCCCCGACGAGATGCACCAGGCCTTCAACTTCTCGTTCCTCACGACCGGGTGGGACGCCGGCGCGCTGCGCACGGTGATCGCGGCGTCGTACCGCGCGAACGACGAGGTCGGCGCACCGACCACCTGGGTGCTGTCGAACCACGACGTCGTGCGCCACGCGTCGCGGCTCGGCCTGCCCAACCCGGGCGTGCGGCCCAACGGGATCTTCGCGACCGACCCGCAGCCCGACGAGGAGCTCGGGCTGCGCCGCGCCCGGGCCGCGTCGCTGCTCATGCTCGGCCTGCCCGGTTCGGCGTACGTGTACCAGGGCGAGGAGCTCGGCCTGCCGGAGCACACGTCCCTGCCCGCCGAGGTGCGCGAGGACCCGGCGTTCTTCCGGACGCAGGGCGCGGAGGCGGGCCGCGACGGCTGCCGCGTCCCGCTCCCCTGGTCCGCCGAGGCGCCCGGCTACGGCTTCGGCCCGTCCGGCAGGACGTGGCTGCCGCAGCCCGAGTCGTTCGCGCGCTACGCCGCCGACGTGCAGGTCGGGGTCGAGGGCTCGACCTTCGAGATGTACCGGGCCGCGCTCGCGGTGCGCCGCGCCGAGGGCCTCGGCCACGGCGGCCTCGCGTGGCTCGACGCGTTCGCTGGCTCGCCCGACGTCGTCGCGTTCCGCAACCGCGACGTCGTCGTGCTGGCGAACCTGGGCACCGAGCCGGTCGCGCTGCCCGAGGGTGTCGAGCTGCTCGTCGCCTCCGGCCCGGTCCCGTCCGACCGGTCGGCCACGCCGCGGTTCCGCGTGCCCGCCGACACGACCGTCTGGGTCCGCGCCTGACGAGGTAGCGCACCTCCCGCCGAGGTAGCGCGTCCTGCGCCGAGGTAGCGCGCTACCTCGCGCGGGACGCGCTCCCTCCGCGTTCACCGGGCGGTGTGGTCGCGTTCACACCGGAACCCTAGGGTGCTGCCCGGGCGAACCACCCGTTCGCCCGAGCCATCCTGCGAAGGGACCACCGTGAAGAACCGCGCCTCAGCGGCGGTGGCGGCCGGGCTGCTCGTCAGCCTCGCCGTCCCTGCCTCGCTCGCGACCGCGGCGCCCGCACCGGCGTCGTCGCGCACGCTCGACCTCACCCTGCTCGCGACGACCGACCTGCACGGGCGGGTCGCGAGCTGGGACTACTTCAGCAACGCGCCGTACAGCGACCGGGCCGGGGACAGCGTCGGCCTCGCGTCGGTCGCGTCGGTCGTGGACGACGTCCGCGCCGAGGTCGGCGAGGACCGCGTGCTCGTCGTCGACAACGGCGACGCGATCCAGGGCACGCCGCTGAGCTACTACTACGCCGTGCAGGAGCCCGTCCACGAGACCGGGGCCGAGCATCCGCTCGCGACGGCGTTCGACGCGATCGGCTACGACGCGCAGGTCGTCGGGAACCACGAGTTCAACTACGGGCTCGACCTGCTGGCGAAGTACGAGTCCGACCTCGACTTCCCGCTGCTCGGCGCCAACGTGCTCGACGCCGCCACGGGCGAGCCCGCGCTCGAGCCGTACACGCTCGTGCGCAAGCACGTGAAGGGCCACAAGCCCGTGACGGTCGGCATCCTCGGCCTCACGACGCCCGGTTCGGCGATCTGGGACAAGGGCAACGTCGAGGGCGTGCTCGAGTTCCAGGACATGGTGACCGCGGCCGAGACCTGGGTGCCGCGCGTGCGCGCCGCCGGTGCGGACGTCGTCGTGGTGCTGTCGCACGCGGGCATCGGCGGGTCGTCGTACGACGAGTCGCTCGCCCCCGCCGAGAACCCCGCCGACGTCGTCGCGCGCACCGTGCCGGGCATCGACGTCATGGTCGTGGGCCACACGCACCGGGACGCGCCGTCGCAGGTCATCACGAACGAGGTGACCGGTGACGACGTCCTGCTCACGCAGCCGTACCGCTGGGGCTCGACCGTCTCGCGCGTCGACCTCTCGCTCGACAAGGTCCGCGGGCGGTGGGACGTGTCCGGAGTCGAGGCGTCCGCGATCCGCACCAGGGACTACCCCGAGTCGCAGGAGATCCTGGACCTCGTCGCCGACGAGCACGCCACGACCGTGGCGTACGTCAACCAGGTCGTCGCGCGGTCGACCGAGGAGCTGTCCGCCGTGACCTCGCGCTACGAGGACACCGCGATCATCGACTTCATCCAGCAGGTGCAGACCGACACGGTCACCGAGGCACTGGCCGGCACCGAGCACGCCGACCTGCCGGTCCTCTCGATCGCGGCGCCGTTCTCGCGCACCGCCGTCTTCCCTGCGGGCGACGTCACGGTCCGCGACATCGCCGGGCTGTACATCTACGACAACACGCTGCACGCGGTGACGATGACGGGCGCGCAGGTGAAGGACTACCTCGAGTTCTCGGCCCGGTACTTCGCCGCCGTCCCCGCCGGCGGTACGTTCGACCCCGACCGCGACACCGGCGCCGGCGGCACCCCGGACTACAACCTCGACATCGTCTCCGGCCTCGAGTACGAGATCGACCTGTCGCAGCCGGTCGGCTCGCGCATCGAGAACCTCACGCTCGCCGACGGCACGCCGCTGGCGGCCGACGCCGAGGTCGTCGTGGCGGTCAACAACTACCGCCGCTCGGGCGGTGGCGGGTTCCCGCACATCTCGTCGGCGCCGCTGGTCTACGACGAGCAGAAGGAGATCCGCCAGCTCCTCATCGACTGGGCGCAGGAGCGCGCCACCATCGATGCCGCCGACTTCTTCGACGAGTCCTGGTGGCTCACGATCGACGGCACCCGCGTCTGACGCGAGCTGATGCACGAGCGGTGGAGGCGGGCGTCGTGCGCCCGGTCGTCAGTCCCGAAGTGGAGCGCCCCCTGGGGGCGCGTGAACGCGACCGGGCGCACGACGCCCGCCTCTACCGCGAACGAGGTGCGTCAGCCGCCCGAGACGCTCAGCTCCGCCTCGCGCAGCCTCGCCTCGAACTCCTCGTCGAGCTCCCGCGAGTCCAGCCAGCCGTACGGCAGGTGCGGCTGCTTGGGCGAGCCGGCACGCCCGCGGGGACCCTCGGCGTCCTCGCCGGGGTACGGCTGGGACAGGTCGAGCGCGTCGAGGCGCTCGCGCAGCTCGGCGAGCGTGGAGATCATCGCCAGGCCGCGGCGCGCCTCTCCCCCGACGGCGTACCCCTTGAGGTACCAGGCCATGTGCTTGCGCAGGTCGCGCATGCCCTTGCCCTCGTCACCGTCGAAGTAGTCGATCATGAGCTCGCCGTGCCGGTAGATCGTCTCGGCGACCTCGCGCAGGCCCGGGCGCACGCGGTGGTCGGAGCCGTGGAACGCGGCGGCGAGGTCGGCGAAGAGCCACGGCCGCCCCTGGCACCCGCGGCCGACGACGACGCCGTCGGCACCCGTCTCGCGCACCATGCGGACCGCGTCCTCGGCCGACCAGATGTCGCCGTTGCCCAGCACCGGGACGGAGCGCACCGCCTCCTTGAGCCGCGCGATGGCCGACCAGTCCGCGGTCCCCGAGTAGTAGTCGGCGGCCGTGCGGGCGTGCAGGGCGACCGCCGCGACGCCGAGCGACTCCGCGACCCGGCCGGCCTCGAGGTACGTGAGGTGGTCGTCGTCGATGCCCTTGCGCATCTTCACGGTGACCGGCACGCCGTACGGCTCGGCCGCGTCCACCGCCGCCTTGACGATGTCCGTGAAGAGCTGGCGCTTCCACGGCAGCGCGGACCCGCCGCCCTTGCGCGTGACCTTGGGCACCGGGCACCCGAAGTTGAGGTCGACGTGGTCGGCGCGGTCCTCGCCCGCGATGATCTTCACCGCGGCGCCCACCGTCGCGGGGTCGACGCCGTACACCTGCGCGGAGCGGGGCGTCTCCTCGGGCCCGAACGTCACGATCCGCAGCGACTCGACGTTGCGCTCCACGAGCGCGCGGCTCGTGACCATCTCGGCCACGTACAGGCCGGGGTCGAAGCCCTGCGACGCCCCGGCCTCCCGGCACAGCGTGCGGAAGGCCCGGTTGGTGACACCGGCCATGGGCGCGAGCACGACGGGCGTGTCCACCGTGATCGGGCCGATCCGCAGGGGCGGCAGCACGCGGGCGCCCGACGACGGCGCGCCCGCCTCGCGGGCGGGCTGCGGCGTCGTCGTGCTGACGGTCTCGAGCGTGGGAGTCACGTCCCCCATTGTGGCAAACGGTCGCGAGCGCCCCGCCGGCTACCGACGGACGAGGGGCACCACACCGGAGACGCTGTGCTCGTCCTCCCAGCACTCGATGCCGTCGACGTCGGGCAGCTTGGCGCGCGTGAAGACCGGGTCGAGGCCTGCGCGCCGCTGCTCGCGGTAGTCGGTCAGCAGGCGCCAGACCAGGCCCGAGAGCAGGGCGATCGCCACGAGGTTGACCAGCGCCATGATGCCCATGATCCCGTCGGCGGTGTTCCAGACGAGCTCCGAGGAGAGCACCGAGCCGGCCAGGATGGCGAGCACCACGAGCACGCGGTAGCCCTGCAGCACCCGGCGCGACCGCGTGATGAACTCCACGTTGGCCTCGCCGTAGTAGTAGTTGCCGAGGATCGAGCTGAACGCGAGCAGGAAGATCACGACGGTCAGCAGCACGTTGGACCACGACCCGAGGCTCGCGACCAGCGCCTCCTGCGTGAGCGTGATCCCCGGCGACGCGTTCGCCAGGTCCGGCGCCGTCACGAGGATGATGAACGCCGTGACGGAGCAGACGACGAAGGTGTCGAAGTAGACGCCGAGCGACTGCACGAGCCCCTGCTTGACCGGGTGGGTCACGGCGGCGGTCGCGCCCGCGTTGGGCGCGGAGCCGAGGCCGGCCTCGTTGGAGAACATGCCCCGCTTGACGCCCTGCATGATCACGGTGCCGAGCGTCGCACCGAGCACCTCGTTGAAGCCGAACGCGTCGGTGAAGATCGCCGCGACGACCTGGGGCACGCGCTCGACGTTGAGCGCCACCACCACCAGACCGGTGAGCAGGTACAGCAGCGCCATGGCGGGCACCACGGCCTGCGTGACGCTCGCGATGCGCCGCACGCCCCCGAAGATCACCAGGCCGGTGAGGACCGCCAGGACGATGCCGACGACCCAGGCGAGGCCGTCGCCGGAGCCGGCACCGGCGGTCGAGGCGACCGTGGCGCTGATCGTGTTGGCCTGCAGCGACGAGAACGCGAACGGGAAGCAGCAGATGAGCACGACGGCGAACAGGATGCCCATCCACCGCGCCTTGAGCCCGCGCTGCA
>JAPSLQ010000336.1 GCA_031180595.1 Isoptericola sp.
CGGCGTGGGGCACGGACCCGGTCGACATCGGCGTCGGCGGCTCGATCCCGTTCATCGCCGACCTGCTCGAGTTCTTCCCGGACGCGGCCGTGCTGGTCACCGGCGTGGAGGACCCGGACTCGCGCGCCCACGGGGCGAACGAGTCCGTGCACCTGGGCGAGCTGCGCAAGGTCGTGCTCGCGGAGGCGCTGCTGCTGCATCAGGTGGCCGCCCTCGCCTGACGTGGGTCGCGCCCGGCGGGTCCTCCGCCGGGCGCGCGCCAGCGGTCAGGCGTTCTCGACGTCCCGGTGGGCGATGTCCAGCGCGCGGGCCCACGCGGCGACCTCGTCGGGCAGCGCCGGGCTCTCGGGCGGCGCGCCGTCGGCCATGAGCGCGACGACGTCGGGGGCAGGCACCCGGGTCCCGTCCGGCCCGAGGAAGCGGCCGGCGACGTAGCCCTTGGCGCAGAGCCGGTCGCGGCAGGTGAAGACCTGCTCCAGGTACACGACGCGCTCGTCCCAGCCGAGCACCCGCGTCGTCAGCGTCACCTTGTCGCCCAGCCGGAGCGAGCGCTTGTAGCGCATGGTCGATGCGGCCACGACGGGGTACCAGCCCCTCGGGCGGAGCCTGCGGAAGCCGTCGATGTCGGCGAGGTAGTTCGACCGGGCGACGTCCATCATCTGGAGGTAGGCGCCGTTGTTGACGTGGAGGTAGAGGTCGAGGTCGCCCGGATGGACCCGCAGCACCGTCACCGACGGGTCGAGGAGGCCCTGCCCGGGCACGGGCTTGCGGGGGCGCGTGCTCGCCCAGGCCAGCTGCATCATTCGCGTCACGCGAGCAGGCTATAGCCCGCACCGGCGGTATCAGGTAACGCGGCCGCCCGCGCCGGCCCCGCCCGGGCGGGTCACACCGGCGGGTCCGGGTCGTACTGCAGCTCCTCGCGCACGGCGCGGGCGACCGCGGGCGACTCGAGCCGCGACACCAGGTGCAGGGCCATGTCGATGCCGGCCGAGATCCCGGCCGAGGTGACCACGTCGCCGTCGTCGACGAACCGTGCCTCGGTGTCGACGACGACGCTCGGGTCGATCTCGGCCAGCTCGTCGTAGTGGTGGTGGTGCGTCGTGGCCGGCCGACCGGCCAGGAGCCCGGCGGCGGCGAGCACGAGCGCGCCCGTGCACACGCTCGCGATGATCGGCGTCTGCGCCCGGACCTGGCGCAGCCACTCGAGGTGGCCCGGGTCGGCGAGCAGCCGGCGCGTACCCCACCCGCCGGGGTAGACCAGCAGGTGCAACGGTCCGACGTCGTCGGCCGAGCGCGCCGGGACCATGCGGAGGCCGTGCGCCAGGCGGACCCCGCCGCCGTCGAGCGAGAAGGTGCTGACGTGCGGCTTGATCTCCGAGTGCTCGATCCACGCGGCGAGCACCTCGAACGGCCCGACCACGTCGAGCTCCTCCGCCTCGTCGAAGACGAGGACGCCTACGTGGAACCCGCCGTCGGTGCTCATGCGCTCACCGTTCCCGCGCGCCGGGTCAGATCCCCGGCAGCGCCAGCATCTGGTCGAGGGCGACGCGTGCCCAGTGCGCGTCGTCGGGGTCGACGACGATCCGGTTGACGACGCGCCCCTCGACGAGGGACTCCAGGGCCCACACGAGGTGCGGCAGGTCGATCCGGTTCATCGTGGAGCAGAAGCACACCGTCGAGTCGAGGTAGTGCACCTGCTTGTCCGGGTGCGCCGCCGCGAGCCGGC
>JAPSLQ010000337.1 GCA_031180595.1 Isoptericola sp.
CTTCCTGGCGCTCCTGGCCCGGGTGGCCGGCGCGCGGCGCGTCCTCGAGCTGGGGACGCTCGCCGGCTACAGCACGATCTGGCTCGCCCGGGCGGTCGGGCCCGGGGGCCGCGTGACCACGGTCGAGCTCGACCCGCGGCACGCCGAGGTGGCGCGCGAGAACCTGGACCACGCGGGCGTGGCCGACCGTGTCGACGTCGAGGTCGGGCCCGCGACCGACGTCCTCACCCGTCTCGCCGACGAGGGGGTCGAGACGTACGACCTCGTCTTCATCGACGCGGACAAGGCGAACATGCCCGCCTACCTCGAGCTCGCGCTGCGTCTCACCCGTGCGGGCAGCGTGATCGTGGGCGACAACGTCGTGCGGCGCGGCGGCGTCGTCGACCCGTCGCACGAGGACCCGGACGTCCAGGGGGTGCGGTCGTTCCTGCACGCGATCGGCAGCGACCCCCGGCTCGAGGGCACCGCGCTGCAGACCGTGGGCTCCAAGGGCTGGGACGGCTTCGCGATCGCCCGGGTCCGGTGACCTCGGCGACCCCGGAGGTGGGGAGGTCTCCCCATGGTCCGGGGCCGCGTCGCCGTCTACCGTCGGCGTGGCACGGCGGGCGCCGGGCCACGCGAGAGCGGCATTCCACGAGGAGACGACATGAGCGCTCGGACCCGGCTGAGGGCCGCCACGATGATCGTGGCGACCGGCCTTCTTGCAAGCCTCGGGGTGGCCACGACGGCGCTGCCCGCGGCGGCCGACGTCGACGGCGACGGCGGTGGTGACGCCCTGTGCTACACGACGTCGACGAACGCCGGCACCTGGTACGACGGCCCGTCGGCGAGCAAGCGCTACGACAACCAGTTCTGGCGGTTCAACAACCCCACGGACCGCGCCGTGATCGACATCCCCGCCGGCCTGCTCCAGGACCGGTACGTCCCGCAGGGCCTGGCCGCCGTCAGCAACTGGAACGGCACCTCCGAGGACATCCTGCTGATCTCCGCCTACCGGGAGGCCGTCGACGGCGACTCCGCCGTGGACGGACCGAGCCGCGTCTACGGCGTCGTGGCGAGCGGGAGCCGTACCGGCACGGGGCTCGGCTACGTCACCCTCGGCAAGAGCCCGTCGGGCGACAACGTGGCGCTGCGCGGTCACGCCGGCGGCGTGGCGGTCTACAAGGGCTACGTGCACGTGGGCAGCGAGCGGGCGATCTACGCCTACCCGTGGTCGCGGATCAAGAACGGCCTGCAGGGCGGGAGCTCCGGCACGCCCGTGCGGCCCAGCGCCGTCGAGGGCACCTCGTACACCGTCGGCTTCGTCGGCTCGGGCGACGGGTACCTGTGGGCCGGCAGGTTCGAGAAGGACACCACCGCGCACCTCAACCGCTACGTGCACACGGCCGGCGGCAACGGGCGGCTCACCTACCAGACGCAGCTCTTCGCCCCGAAGAAGACGCAGGGCGTCGCGGTCACCGATCGCGGGGTCATCTTCACGACGTCCTGGACGCGCGGCGACCGCAGCAACGTGTGGGTGTTCAAGCGCGGTGTGGCCACCCGGACGGACGCGAACAACTCGTGCTTCCGTGCGCCGTCGATGATCGAGGGCGTCACGACGCTCAACGGCCGCGCCTACGTGATCTACGAGGGTGCCGCCTACAAGTACCTCAACGACGGCAACGGCCGCCCGCGCAACGTCGTGTCGCGGATCCACAGCGCCGACCTCGGCGACCTGTTCGG
>JAPSLQ010000338.1 GCA_031180595.1 Isoptericola sp.
GGCGAGCCTCCGAGCGCGTCGCGCAGCCGGGGCACGGCGGCCGCTGCCCGCGGCACGTCGACGGCGAGCACGAGCACGAGCGGCGCCGCGTCGTCCCGCCCCTCGAGCGCGCGCAGACCGGCGTCGACGCCGGCCACCGGGCCGCCGAACGGCGGGTCCTCGCGGGTCCGCAGCACGGCTCGCTCGCGCGGTGTGCCGTCGTCGGGCCCGACGACGGCGGTGCGTCGCGCGCCGCGCGTCGCGGCGAGCGCGTGGTCGAGCAGCGTCGCCCCCGCGACGACGACGCCCGGCTTGGGGGTGCCGCCGAGGCGCGACGCGCGCCCGCCCGCCAGGACCACCGCGTCGAACCTCCCGTCGAACGTCCCGTCGAACGTCGCGTCGAACGTCGCGTCGTCCGTCATGAGAGCCACCCCGGCAGGTCGAGGAGGGCGACGTCGTCGCCGACCGCGATCTTCTCGACGTCGGCCGCGACGACGGCGAGGGCGTCCGCGGCGAGCAGCGCGGACAGGTGGTGACCCGCGGCGGCGTCCCCGTGCAGCGGCGCGCACGGCTCGATCTCCCCCGAGGCGAGGACCCGCACGGGCAGCACGTGCTCGTACCCGGCGGGGCTCGGCCAGCCGACCGCGGCGCGCGCCGTCCTGGCACGCGGAATCTGGGCGCCCGCGAGCCGCCCGATCGCCGGCCGCACGAAGAGCACGAACGACACGAACGCGCTCACCGGGTTGCCCGGTACCGCGACCCACGGCACGCCGCGCCACCGGGCGAGCGCCTGCGGCTTGCCCGGGCGCATCGCCACGGCGGCGAGCTCGGCGTCGGACACCTCCCGGGCTCCGGACGCGAGCACCTCCCGGACGACGTCGGACGCCCCGGCCGACACCCCGCCCGACGTCACCACCAGGTCGACCGTTGTGAGCGGACCTTTGGCCCGGTTCGCGTCGCCGGAGTGGGCCAAAGCTCCGCTCACAACGTGGTCCAGGGCGTCACGGAGGGCGGTCGGGTCGTCGGGCACCGCGCCCACGCGCTCGACGTCGGCACCGGCGGCACGCGCGAGCGCCGCCAGCGCGAGCGAGTTCGAGTCGGGGACGGTGCCGGTCGTCCCGGAGAGGCCCGCCGGCACGAGCTCGGACCCGGTCGACAGCACCGCCACGCGCGGGCGGCGGTGGACGTCCACCGCCGACAGCCCCGACGCCGCGGCGGCCGCGACGAGCGTGGGGGTCACCCGGTCACCGGCGCGCGCCAGCACGTCCCCCGGTCGGACGTCCTCGCCCGCCCGGCGCACGTGCATGCGCGCCTGGCGGCGCAGCGTCACCTCGTGCTCCGCCGTCGTGCCGCCGGCGACGAACCGGCCGGTCGAGGTGCGCTCGACCGGCACGACGGCGTCCGCCCAGCGGGGCAGCGGCGCGCCGGTCATGATCCGTACCGCGCAGCCGCGCCCGGCGGGCAGGCCCGCGGCACCGGCGCCCGTACCCGCGCCGTCGGCGGCCGAGCCCGGGCGCACGTCGCCCGTGACGGGCAGCGTGACCGGGGTGCCGTCGCCGGGCAGGTCGGCGAGCCGTACCGCGTACCCGTCCATGGCCGCGTGGTCGAACGGCGGAACGGCGGCCGGGGCGACGAGGTCGTGCGACAGCACCAGACCGAGGCCGTCGACCGCCGCCACGTCCAGCGGCAGCGCCACGGCGGGCAGCGGCGCCACGCGCGCGAGCACCGCCGCGGCGT
>JAPSLQ010000074.1 GCA_031180595.1 Isoptericola sp.
TGTCGGCCCGCGAGTTCGCGCTCGCCGAGGTGTTCCTGCGGCACGCCGGGCAGGTGCTGTCGCGCGAGCAGCTGCTGTCCCGGGTGTGGGGGTACGACTTCGACCCCGGCTCGAACGTCGTCGACGTCTACGTGCGGTACCTGCGCAAGAAGCTCGGGGCGGAGCGGATCGAGACGGTGCGGGGCTCGGGCTACCGCCTGCCCTGAGCGCTAGCCCGGGGGAGGGGCGGTGCTCGCGCGGACGACGAGCGACGTGGGCAGGCGTAGGTGCTGCTCGCGCGGGGCGCCGGCGAGCAGGTCGAGGACCATGCGCAGCGCCTCGGCGCCCATCCGGTGCAGGGGCTGGGCGACCGTGGTGAGCGGCGGCGCGCTCGTCGCCGACTCGGGAACGTCGTCGAAGCCCACGACGGACAGGTCCTCGGGCACGCGCAGGCCCAGCTCCTGCGCGACCTCGATGACGTGGATGGCCGATTGGTCGTTGGCCGCGAAGACGGCCGTCGGCCGCGCCCCGGCGGCCGGGTCGAGCAGCTCCCGGGCCGGAGTGTCGGCGGTGTCCGGGCGGTAGCCGCCCACGCGGACGAGCTCGGGGTCGACGGCGATCCCGGCGGCCTCGAGCGCCTGCCGGTAGCCCAGCTCGCGCAGGCGCGCCGACTCCAGGTCGGTGCGCCCGCCCAGGTGGGCGATGCGCCGGTGGCCCAGGCCGAGGAGGTGCTCGACGGCCTCGCGGGCGCCCGTCGTGTTGTCGGAGTCGACCGTGTGCGTCCCCTCGGGGCCGGTGTGCGGGTCGACGGCGACGACCGGGATCCCGACCGCCTCGGACATGACCATGGTGGGCGTGACGACGATCGCGGCGTCGATCAGCGTGCCCGCGAGGCGCGAGAGCGACCGCCGCTCCCAGCCGGTCTTGACGCCGCCGTCGCTGCCGCCCGAGTACGCGAGCAGCTCGTACCCCGTGCCGTCGACCGCGGCGGAGATGCCCTTCAGCAGCTCGGTCGAGTACGGCTCGAACTCCGCGACGAGGACGCCGATGACGTTGGTGCTCTGGCGGCGCAGGCTGCGCGCGACCAGGGACGACTCGTAACCCAGCTCGGCGACGACGCCGAGGACCCGCTCGGCCGTCGACGGCGCCACCCCGTACCGGTTGTTGACGACCTTGGACACGGTCGCGACCGACACCCCGGCGGCGCGTGCGACGTCGGAGATCGTCACGCGGCCCGCGGCGGTGGCGTCGCGACGGGGCTGGGCGGCGGTGCTCACGGGTCGACAGTATTCGCTCGGACCCGGTTCGGACGACTCGGCGACCCGGTTGGACCTCTCGTTCTCGAAATCGTTATCGACAACGATTGACGAACCGGTGGTCGCGCTGCCAGGCTCGTGCCAGGCAGACGCACCGCCGCGGAGTGGCCCGGCTGCCAGACCTGTCGACGACGACCGAGGGATCCACGATGACGAGGACTATGCGAGGCGCGACCGCCGTCGCGATCGGCGCGGCCGTCTCCCTGCTCGCCGCCGCCTGCGCAGGGCAGGGCACCGGTGGCCAGGGTGGCGGCGACGGCGAGACCACGGGTTCGGGTGGCGACGCCACCGTCACCTGGTGGCACAACTCCAACACCGGCGAGGGCAAGGAGTACTACGACCAGGTGGCGGCCGACTTCGAGGCCGACAACCCGGGGGTGACCGTCCAGGTCGAGGCCATGCAGCACGAGGACATGCTGACCAAGCTGCAGGCCGCGTTCCAGTCCGGCGACGACGCGCAGATCCCGGACGTCTACATGAGCCGTGGCGGTGGCGAGCTCAAGGCCGAGGTCGAGGCCGGCCTCGTGCGCGACCTCACCGACGACGCCGCCGACACGATCGAGAAGATCTCCGCCTTCACCGGCCAGTACTCGGTGGACGACAAGGTCTACGCCCTGCCGTACTCCATGGGCCTGGTGGGCTTCTGGTACAACAAGGACCTCTTCGAGCAGGCCGGCATCACCGAGGTGTCGCCGAACCCGACGATCGAGGAGTTCTACGGCTACCTCGACACGCTCAAGTCGGCCGGCATCACCCCGGCGTCCGTGGGCGCCGGCGACAAGTGGCCGGCGGCGCACTACTGGTACTACAACGTCGTCCGCCAGTGCTCGTTCGACACCGTCGAGACCGCCATCGCCGAGAAGGACTACTCCGACCCGTGCTTCGTCAAGGCCGGTGAGGACCTGCAGGCGCTCCTCGAGAAGGAGCCCTTCAACGCGGGCTTCCTGGCCACCCCGGCGCAGTCCGGGCCGACGTCGGCGTCCGGCCTGCTCGCCACGGGCAAGGTCGCCATGGAGCTCGCCGGCCACTGGGAGCCCGGCGTGGCGGGCGGCCTCACGGAGGACGGTCAGGTGCCCGACTTCCTCGGCTGGTTCGCGTACCCGACCTTCCCGGGCCAGGCCGGTGACCCGGCCGACCAGATGGGTGGCGGCGACGCCTGGTCGGTGTCGGCCGGTGCGCCCGACGCCGCGGTCGACTTCGCCGAGTACCTGCTGTCCGACGAGGTCCAGACAGGATTCGCCGAGCTCGACATGGGGCTGCCGACCAACCCGGCCGCGACCGGCTCGGTCGCGAACGAGGTGCTGGCCCAGCTGATCCCCGTGCGGGACGGCGGCGGCAACACGCAGCTCTACCTCGACACCCGTCTCGGCCAGTCGGTGGGCCAGGCCATGAACGACGCGATCGCCCTCGTGTTCGCGGGCCAGGCGGGTCCGCAGGACGTCGTCGGCGCGATCGAGTCCGCCGCAGAAGCGGAGTGACGACGTGGCAGACGACGTGACCACGTCCGTGGCCGCCTCGCCTGCGACGTCCCACCCGCAGCCGGCCACCGCCGGCCGCGCCTCCGCGGCGCGGCCGGCGGTGCCGGCGCGGGGCGGGCGCCGCGCGGCGAGCTCGCGGGTGCGCAAGCGTCTCGAGATCGCCTTCTTCGTGACGCCCGCGCTGGCGATCTTCGCGCTCTTCGTGATCTGGCCGATCCTGACCGCGGTCCAGCTCTCGGTCTACCGCTGGAAGGGCTTCGGCCCCCTGGTCGACTTCGTCGGCCTGCGGAACTACGTGTCGGTGCTGACGAACGAGGTCTTCACCGACTCGCTCGTGCACAACCTGGTCATCGTGGTGATGTCGATCGTCGTCCAGCTGCCGCTCGGCCTGGCGATCGCGCTGCTGCTGAACCGCAAGATGTGGGGTCAGGGCCTCCTGCGGACGATCATCTTCGTCCCGTACGTGCTCGCCGAGGTCATCGCGGGCGTCGTGTGGTTCCAGCTGCTGCAGCCGCAGTACGGCGTGCTCGACACGATCATGGCCGCCGTCGGGCTCCAGGGCCCGGCGCAGGGCTGGCTCGGCGACCCGGACGTCGCCCTGTGGACCGTGATCGTCGTCCTGACCTGGAAGTACCTGGGGCTCGCCGTCATCCTGTTCCTCGCCGGACTGCAGGGCGTGGCCGAGGAGCTCTACGAGGCGGCGCAGCTCGACGGCGCGAGCTGGTGGCAGGTCCAGCGCAGGATCACGATCCCGCTGCTCGGCCCGACGCTGCGCACGTGGGCCTTCCTGTCGATGATCGGCTCGCTGCAGCTCTTCGACATGGTGTGGATCCTCACCGGCGGCGGCCCCGCCAACGCGACCACCACGATGGCGACCTTCCTCATCAACGAGGGCACCCGGCGCCAGAACTTCGGCATCGCCGGCGCGGCGTCGGTGATCCTCTTCGTCGTCGCCCTCGTGATGGCCCTCGCCTACCAGCACTTCATCCTGCGTCGCGACACGCGGCCCGACGACGGGGGCCGCCGCGCGGCGAGGCCCCGGAAGGAGGCGACGCGATGACCGCCGTCGTGACCGCTCCGCCCAGCACGCCGCCGGCACCCGGCGCGGAGCCCCGGCGCCGCCGAGGCGGCGCGTACTCCGGCGGCAACCCGCTCGTGTACTGCATCGCGCTCGTCGTCGCCGCGCTGACGCTCGGCCCCGTGGTCTACGGGGTCCTGGGGGGCTTCCGCACCAACGCCCAGCTCGCGCAGGCGCCCGCGGGCCTGCCCGACCCGTGGGTCCTCACCAACTACACGGGCGTCCTGACGAACCCGAGCTTCTGGCAGTACACCTGGAACTCGGTCGCCATCGCGGTGATCACCACGGCCGTCGTCGTCGTCTTCGGCGTCATGGCCGCGTACCCGCTGGCGCGCTACGAGTTCAAGGGCCGCGAGGGCCTGTTCATGGTGTTCGTGGTCGGCCTGCTGTTCCCGGCCGCCGTCGCCATCGTGCCGCTGTTCATCCTCATCACGCAGAACCTGCAGCTCGGCAACACGTGGCTCGGGGTGGCCCTGCCGCAGGCGGCGTTCGCGCTGCCGATGACGGTCGTCATCCTGCGCCCGTTCCTCATGGCGCTGCCCAAGGAGCTGGAGGAGGCGGCGATGCTCGACGGCGCGTCCCGCATCGGGTTCTTCTGGCGCATCCTCGTCCCGCTGTCGGGACCCGGCATGGTGACCGTGGGGGTGCTGGCGTTCGTCGGCTCGTGGAACGCCTACCTGCTGCCGCTGCTGCTGCTCCAGAGCGACATGAAGACGCTGCCGCTGGGCGTCGCCGACTTCTCCTCGGAGCACTCGGCCGACACCGCGGGCGTGTTCGCCTTCACCACGCTGGCCATGATCCCGGCGCTGGTGTTCTTCCTGGCGATGCAGAAGCGCATCGTCAACGGACTGCAGGGCGCGGTCAAGGGATGACCGCGCAGAGGGAAGGACGGATGGACCCCGTGACCGATGCCCCACAGGCGCCGACGGCGCCGGAGCCGACGCCGAGGCCGGTGACGCCGCTGCCCGCGGTGCCGCACGTCTCCGACCGGGTGGCCGCGCTCCACGCGCGGATGACCCTCGAGGAGAAGCTCGCGCAGATCGTCGGCTTCTGGCCCGACCAGGGCGGCGAGGTCGTCGCGCCCATGCAGGGCGAGATGGCGTCGGCCGGCTCGACCACGCTGGCGGAGGTCACGCGGCACGGCATCGGGCACTACACCCGCGTGTACGGCACGCGGCCCGTGGACCCGGCCGAGCGCGCGGCGTGGCTCTGGGCCGAGCAGCGCCGGCTCCGGAGCGAGACGCGGCTCGGCATCCCCGCGCTCGTGCACGAGGAGTGCCTCACCGGCCTCGCCGCGTGGAAGGCCGCGACGTTCCCGACGCCGCTCGCGTGGGGCGCCTCGTTCGACCCCGCGCTCGTGGAGGAGATGGGCCGCCTCATCGGCGAGTCCATGCGCACGCTCGGAGTGCACCAGGGGCTCGCGCCCGTGCTCGACGTCGTGCGGGACCCCCGCTGGGGACGGGTCGACGAGTGCATCGCCGAGGACCCGTACGTCGTGGGCACGGTCGGCACCGCGTACGTGCGCGGGCTGCAGGACGCCGGCGTGCACGCGACGCTCAAGCACTTCGCCGGGTACTCCGGGTCGCGTGCGGGCCGCAACCACGCGCCAGTCTCGGCCGGTCCGCGCGAGATCGCCGACGTGTTCCTGCCGCCGTTCGAGATGGCGGTGCGCGACGGCGGTGCGCGCTCGGTGATGAACGCGTACACCGAGGTGGACGGGGTGCCGATGGCCTCCGACCCGACGTACCTGACCGGTGTGCTGCGCGAGCGGTGGGGCTTCGACGGCGTCGTGGTCGCCGACTACTTCGCGGTCGCGTTCCTCGAGGTGATGCACCACGTCGCTGCCTCGCGCGGCGAGGCCGCCGGCCAGGCGCTCGCCGCCGGGATCGACGTCGAGCTCCCTGCCGGCGACGCGTACCTCGGGCCGCTCGCCGACGCCGTGCGGGCGGGCCGGGTCGACGAGGCGCTCGTCGACCGCGCCGTCCTGCGGGCGCTCGCGCAGAAGGAGGAGCTGGGCCTGCTCGACGACGACGCGTTCGCGGACGAGCCGCCCGCCGTCGTGGACGTCGACACGCCGCGGCATCGCGAGGTCGCCCGCCGGCTGGCCGAGGAGTCCGTGGTGCTGCTGAGCAACGACGGGCTGCTGCCGCTGCGCACCTGGCGCGAGGCACCGAGGCGCGTGGCCGTCGTCGGGCCCAACGCCCACCGGCCCGACGCGCTCATGGGGTGCTACTCCTTCGCCAACCACGTGCTCGCCCACCACCCCGGCCAGCCGCTCGGGTTCGAGATCCCGACGGTGTTCGACGCGATCGGCGGGGCGTTCGCCTCGGCGGGCCTGCCGCGGCCCGAGCTGGTGCACGCCCGCGGCTGCGACGTCGAGGGCGAGGACACCTCCGGCATCGCCGAGGCCGTGGCCACGGCGCGCACGGCCGACGTCGCCGTCGTCGTGGTCGGGGACCACGCGGGCCTGTTCGGCCGCGGCACGGTGGGCGAGGGCAACGACTCGGAGTCGCTCGAGCTGCCGGGCGTGCAGCGCCGGCTCGTGGAGGAGGTGCTCGCCACGGGCACGCCCGTGGTCATGGTGGTCCTGTCGGGCCGGCCGTACGCGATCGGCTGGGCCCTCGACGGCGACCGTCGCCCGGGCGCGGTCCTGCAGTCCTTCTTCCCGGGCGAGGAGGGCGGCACCGCTATCGCCCGCGTCGTCTCCGGGGCGGTCAACCCGTCCGGACGCCTGCCGGTGTCGCTGCCCCGGTCGGCCGGGGCCCAGCCGTACTCCTACCTGCACCCGGTGCTCGGCGGACCCTCCGACGTGACGTCGACCGACTCGACGCCGCTGCGGCCGTTCGGCTTCGGGCTGTCGTACACCTCGTTCTCGTACACCGACCTCGAGGTGGACGCGGCGGTCGAGGCGGGTGGCGTGTTCGCGGCGTCGGTCCGCGTCACGAACACGGGAGACGTGGCGGGCGCCGACGTCGTGCAGCTGTACGGGCGCGACGTCGTCGGCTCGGTCACGCGTCCCGTGGCGCAGCTGCTCGCGTACGAGCGGGTCGCGCTCGAGCCGGGGGAGTCCGCCGTCGTGCGGTTCGCCGTGCCGACCGCGCGGCTCGCGTTCAGCGACCGTCGCATGGTGCGGGTCGTCGAGCCGGGCGACGTCGAGGTGTGGGTCGGGTCGCACGCCGCGGCCGCCGCGGACGACGGGCCGGAGGACGTCCAGCAGATGACCGGCGGGGCGATCACCAACGAGAAGGTGGCCGAGAAGCGGGAGATCCCGGGGACCGCGACGGCGCGCGCAGCGCTGTCGATCACCGGTCCCGTGCACGAGGTCACGGCGGCCGACCCGCGCATCGTGACCGCCGAGGTGGAGCGCACCCCGGCCTGACGACGACCGCCGACCGGTGCGTCGAGCGTGCTGGATCTTTCCCCTTGGCGCGGCTGTGGGGGAAGATCCAGCACGCTCGTTGCCGTCCGGGGGGCGTGAGAAGGTGGGCAGATGCGGGTGGACGTCTGGCTGTGGGCGGTGCGGCTCTTCAAGAGCCGGTCGTCGTCGGCGTCCCTCCTGCGCGCCGGGCGCGTGCGCGTCAACGGCGTCGTGGCCAAGCCGTCGACCCAGGTCTCGGTGGGCGACCGCGTCACGTGGCGCGACCCGCTGCGCGACCGCGTCGTCGTCGTCAAGGAGCTCCTGCCCAAGCGGGTCGGCGCGCCGCTGGCCGTCAAGGCCTACGAGGACCAGAGCCCGCCGGTGCCGACGCGTGAGGAGCGTGCCGTCGTCGGGCTCCGCGAGCGGGGCGCCGGACGGCCCACCAAGCGCGAGCGGCGCGAGATCGACCGGCTGCGCGGGCTGCGCCGGGACTAGAGCGCCCGCAGCAGGGCGATGAGCTCGTCCGCCATGTCGAGCTTGCGTGCGAGCTCGGCCCGGCGTTGCTCGGCGGCCGTCACGTAGCCCTCCAGGCGCTCGCGCAGCGGCCCGACGTCGGTACCTGTGTCGTTCTCGGCGATGCGGTCGGCGACGTCGAGCAGGCCGGCCATCTCCTCGAGCGTGAAGCCGAGCGGTTTCATCCGGCGGACGAGGAGCAGGCGCTCGACGTCCTCCTCGGTGTACAGGCGGAAGCCGCCCTCGGACCGGCCGGACGGCCGCACGAGCCCGACGTCGTCGTAGTGCCGGAGCGTCCGCAGCGACAGCCCCGTGCGTTCGGCGACCGCGCCGATGTGCATGGTGGCGTGGCCGGACGTGTGCGAGCTCATGGTCCGATCCTCCCGCCTCCTGAGACGACGCCGTGAACTCTACCCTCACGTGAGGGTAGAGTTGCCGCCGTCGCGACGCCCGTGCCCTGCGGCGGCCGCGAACCCAGACCTCCACCCGCGCGACGACGCGTGCCCGCTCCCGCCCACGAACCCGAACGGAGACCGCCGCGTGTCGGACGACCTGCGTGCCTCCCTGGCCGACCCTGCGCCCGAGCCCCTGCCGGTGGCCGGTGCCCCGGAGGCCGACGCCTCCGGCTCCTTCCGCGCCGCCTTCGCGTCGGTGCGCACCCTGCGCACCGAGGTCCTCGCGGGCCTCGTCGTCGCGCTCGCCCTCATCCCCGAGGCCATCGCGTTCTCGATCATCGCGGGCGTCGACCCGCGCGTCGGGCTCTTCGCCTCGTTCACGATGGCCGTCACCATCGCGTTCGTGGGCGGCCGGCCCGCGATGATCTCCGCCGCGACGGGTGCCGTGGCGCTCGTCGTCGCGCCGGTCGCGCACGAGCACGGCCTGGACTACCTCATCGCCACCGTCCTCCTGGGCGGTCTCATCCAGGTGGTGCTCGGCTTGGTCGGTGTGGCGCGGCTCATGCGGTTCATCCCGCGCTCGGTCATGGTGGGCTTCGTCAACGCGCTCGCGATCCTCATCTTCCTGTCGCAGGTGCCGCACCTGACCGGCGTGCCCGTCGCCGTCTACCCGCTCGTGCTGGCGGGCCTGACGATCATGGCGCTCTTCCCCCGCCTGACCAAGGTCGTACCGGCCCCGCTGGTCGCGATCGTCCTGCTGACGCTCGTCACGGTCACCGCCGCGATCGCCGTGCCCACCGTCGGCGACGAGGGCGAGCTGCCCGAGTCGCTGCCGCAGCTGCTGTTCCCCGACGTGCCGCTCACCTTCGAGACGCTGCGGGTCATCGCCCCGTACGCGCTCGCGCTGGCGCTCGTCGGCCTCATCGAGTCGCTGCTCACGGCCAAGCTGGTCGACGACGTCACCGACACCCACTCGAACAAGACGCGCGAGTCCTGGGGCCAGGGCGTGGCCAACCTCGTGACCGGCTTCTTCGGCGGCATGGGCGGCTGCGCCATGATCGGCCAGACGATGATCAACGTGAAGGCGTCCGGCGCGCGGACCCGGCTGTCGACGCTCCTCGCCGGCACGTTCCTGCTGATCCTCGTCGTGGGGCTCGGCGACCTCGTCGGCATCATCCCGATGGCCGCGCTCGTGGCCGTGATGATCATGGTCTCGGTCGCCACGTTCGACTGGCACTCGGTCCGGCCGGCGACGCTGCGCCGGATGCCCAGGTCGGAGACGGCGGTCATGGTCGCGACCGTCGCCGTCACGGTGTGGACGCACAACCTCGCCTACGGCGTCGTCGTCGGTGTCCTGGTGGCCGCGGTGCTGTTCGCGCAGCGGGTCGCGCACATGACGACCGTGAGCCGGCTCGACACGTCCGACGAGGACGGCGAGCGCGTGTACGCCGTCGAGGGCGAGCTGTTCTTCGCGTCCTCGAACGACCTCGTCTACCAGTTCGACTACGCGGGCGACCCTCCGCGCGTGGTCATCGACATGACGAACGCGCACGTGTGGGACGCCTCGACCGTGGCCGCGCTCGACGCCGTCCAGCACAAGTACGCGGCGAAGGGCAAGGAGGTCGTCTTCCGCGGCCTCAACGAGGACAGCCGGCGCCGCCTCGACCGGCTCGCCGGCAAGCTCGGCGCCGGCCACTGACCGCCTCCGACGCCACCGGGGCGCCACCGGGCCGAGCGGGAGTCAGACCTCCAGCGTGCGCCGCGACCAGCTCGCGCCGAGGGTCTGCAGCACCTCCTGAGGGGTGCGGTGCGCGGCACGGGTGTACGCCTCGAGCGACAGCACGGACGCCGTGAGCAGTGTCGTGAGCACCTGGCGGGCGGTCTGCGGGTCGGCGCACGCCTCGTCGAGCATCTCCTGCACGACGCGCGACCGGATGCCGAGCTCAGGTTCGGCACACGCCGTGAGCAGCGCGATCGTCGTCGATCCTGCGTCCGTACCCATGAGGCCCCCCTCGGTGGTCCGTACCTCTGGGTCTATCGCACGGTGGGGTGGCTCGCGAGCGCAGACGCGCCGTCCGGGGGGACATCCGGCTCCGCGGTCGTCGCGTCCCGCGGTCGGGTGACCACGTTGACGACGCGCGGCGGGCGCACGACGACGCGGACGACCTCGCGTCCCGCCGTCGAGCGCGCGACGCCGGCCGTCGCCAGGGCGGCTCCCCGGAGCGCGTCGGCGCCGACGTCGCGTGCGACCGTGACGCGGTCGCGCACCCTGCCGTCGACCTGGACGACCGCCTCGACCGTCGCCTCGACCAGGAGCGCGGGGTCGACCTGCGGCCACCCCGCCTCCGCGACCGACGGCGCGTGCCCCAGCCGCTCCCACATCTCCTCGGCGGTGCAGGGTGCGAACAGGCTCAGCAGCACCGCGACGACCTCGACCGCCTCGCGCACGGCGGCCGCGTGCGCGGCCGGCCCCTCGCCGGGCCCGGGACCGGCGTCGATCGCGCCGCGCGCGGCGGTCACCAGCTCCATGACGCGCGCGACGACGACGTTGAACCGGTCGCGCTCGAGCAGGTCGGCGGCCTCGTGCACCGTGCGGTGCGTAGTGCGGCGCAGCGTGTGCGCGCGGCCGTCCCGTGCGGTCTCGACGGGGGCGTCCGACGCCGGACCACCGGCCGGGCCGACGTCGTCGGCCAGGCGCAGGGCGCGCGAGCAGAAGCGCTGCAGGGCCGCGGGCGCGACGTCGGCCCAGTCGACGTCGTCCTCGGGCGGCCCGGCGAACACCATCGCCAGCCGCACGGCGTCGACGCCGTACCGGTCGAGCTGCTCGCCCAGGTCGACGCCGTTGCCGAGGGACTTGCTCATCGCGCGGCCGCGGTTGACGACCTGGCCCTGCGCCAGGAGCGACGCGAACGGCTCGACAGCGTCGACCCACCCCAGGTCGTGCAGCACCTTGGTGACGAACCGGCTGTACAGCAGGTGCAGCACCGCGTGCTCGCCGCCGCCCACGTACTTCGCGGCGGGCATCCAGCGGCGCGCGTCCTCGGGGCGGAACGGGACGTCGTCGGCGTCCGGCGAGCAGTACCGCAGGAAGTACCACGACGAGTCGACGAACGTGTCGAGCGTGTCCGGGTCGCGCTCGGCGTCGGCGCCGCAGCGCGGGCAGGGGACCCGGCGCCACGCGTCGGCGGCGGGGGAGGCCAGCGGTGAGCGGCCGCGCGGCAGCAGGTCGTCCCCCGCCAGGTCGGGCAGCCGGACGGGCAGCTCGGCGTCCGGCACGGGCACGACGCCACAGCCCGGGCAGTGCACCACGGGCACCGGCGCGCCCCAGTAGCGCTGGCGCGAGACCAGCCAGTCGCGCAGGTGGTACGACGTCGCACGCTCGCCCCGGCCGCTGTGCTCCAGGTGCGCGACGGCGTCGTCGACCGAGGGCCACGTCTCGCCCGAGCCGGCCGGCAGACCGTGCGCCGCCGCGAACCGCGCGTCACGCTCGTCGTGCGCGGGCACGCCCATGACGACGCCGGTGCCGTAGCCGGGCAGCACGTGGTCCGCCGCCCACACGGGCAGGTGCTCGCCCGTCGTCGGGTGGACGACCCACGTCCCCAGGAACGTGCCCACAGCCGGGTGGTCCGCCGTCGTGCGCGCGATCTCGCCCGCCGCCAGCGCCGCCTGGCGGCAGGCGGCCAGCGCGCCGGTGCGGTCCGGGGCGCACAGCGTGGCCGCGGCCGGGCCGTCGGGCGCGACGGCCAGGAAGGTCACGCCCGGCAGCGTGTCCGGGCGGGTCGTGAAGGCCTCGACGCTGCCGCCCCCGACGACGTCGAACCGCACGCGGGCCCCCGTGCTGCGGCCGATCCAGCGGCGCTGCATCGCGAGGACCCGTGCCGGCCACGCGCCGTCGAGCAGCCGGGTGTCGTCCAGCAGCCGGTCGGCGTACGCGGTGGTCCGCACGAACCACTGCGTCAGCTCGCGCTGGGTCACCGCCGCGCCGCAGCGCTCGCACCGGCCCCCCACGACCTGCTCGTTCGCCAGCACGGTGCGGTCCTGCGGGCACCAGTTGACGGGTGCCGTCGCGCGGTAGGCCAGGTCGTTCTCGAGCAGGCGCAGGAACAGCCACTGCGTCCAGCGGTAGTACTCGGGTCGGTGCGTCTCCAGCCGGCGCGACCAGTCGAACGAGACTCCGTAGCGCCGAAGGGTCGCGGCCTGGGTGGCGATGTTCGCCTCGGTGAAGACGGCCGGGCTCTCGCCGCGCCGGATGGCCGCGTTCTCGGCGGGCAGGCCGAACGAGTCCCACCCCACCGGGTTCATCACGTCGTAGCCACGCAGGCGCCAGTAGCGCGCGACGACGTCCTCGAGCGCGAGCACCTCGGCATGGCCCATGTGCAGGTCGCCCGACGGGTACGGGAACATCGTCAGCAGGTAGCGGCGCGGACGGCTGCCGTCGTCGCGCGCGCGGAACGGGTCTCCCTCGGCCCAGAAGCGCTGCCACCGGTCCTCGATGGTCCGGTGGGCCGGGGTGCGGTGGGCAGAGGTGCGGGGGTGCCGCGGCGTGGCGGTGGTCATGACTCCTCCGGGGTCTCGGCTCGTCGTCGGGCACGAAAAAACCCCTCGCACAGGAGGGGTCGCCGCGCCGAGTGTGCCCGAGGGAGCCGAGTCAGCGCGGCCTGGTAAGGAGGAGTCGCACCACGTGCATGGTTCGAGTCTTCCTGCAGGCGGGTGAAGGTGTCAACGACGACCCTGCCCCGCGCCGCCCGGCGTCGGTAAAGTTGCCCAGAACCGCACGGCAGGTGCGCCAGTCGTGGCGCGCCGACGGGCGGGCAGGCGGGAGACGGGCATGGGCGGCGTGAGCCGGCGATGGCACGGGGTGCTGCGGCGCGCTGCGGCCGGATCGCTCGGCGCCGTGCTTCTGGGCGCGGCCCTCGTCGCGGGACCGGCCGCGTCGGCCGACGAAGGGCTGACCGAGACCTCGCACAGCCGCTTCGTGCTGGACACCGAGGACACGGTCGTCGACGCGGCGGTGACCGTCACGGTGCGCAACGTGACGCCGGACCGCCAGACGGCGGACGGCACGTACTTCTTCTACTACGACGACTACGGGGTCCCCGTGCCGGCGGGCGCCAAGGACGTGCGTGCGGTCAGCGACGGGGTGACGCTCCCCGTGCGGATCGAGCCGACGGACGACGCGAGCACCGCGGTCGCGACGGCGTCGTTCCCGCAGCTGCGGTACGGGCGGTCGCGGACGATCGAGTGGACGTACA
>JAPSLQ010000339.1 GCA_031180595.1 Isoptericola sp.
GCCTTCCTGGAGCGGACCTTCTCCGGCTGCACGTCCCACGTCCACGAGATCGTGGCCGCCGATGTCGTCGGCGACATGGCCTACACCGTCGGCTTCGAGCACACGCAGGCCGTCGTCGACGGGGCGGATCGCACCTACACCCTGCGCGTGACGCAGATCTATCGACGCGAGGAAGGCGCGTGGAAGGTCGTTCATCGACACGCCGACACGCCCCCTGACCAGCCCTAGCAGGTCCGGAGCGGCACGAGGAGGTGTCCTGCGATGATGCTCCGGCTGAGCGCGATCGCCCTCGTGGCGGGCGTCGTGTTCCTCGCCGCGGCGGTGCTGCCCGTCTCCGTGCGCGTCTTCCCCGAGCCGTCTCCCCGCAAGAAGCTGGAGCACATGCGGGCGTCGGCGACGCAGTGGACGGTCGCGAACGTCCTGTTCGGGGTCGGGGCCACGGTCGTCGCCGTCGGGATCGTCCTCTTCGCACTCGGCCTCGACGATCGTGCGGCCCGCGTCGTCGCCGTGGTCAGCGCGGCGCTCGCGCTCGGAGGCCTGTTGCCGTGGATCGTGCACCTGCACGCGCGGGCGACGAACCCGCAGGCCTTCGCCGGGGGCGAGCTGCCGCGGTGGTGGCTCTGGGCCTACTTCGTCCTGACACCGGTGGCGGTCGCGCTCTTCGGCGTCGCGCTCCTCATGAGCGGGCTGCTGCCGCCCTGGGTCGGCTGGACGGTGGCGGGCACCATGGCGGCCGTCCTGGTGGTCACCGTCGTCGCGGGCGACATGCCGCCCGCCGTCTACTACCTCGTCACCCTGCTGCCCGGGACGATGCTCCTCGTCCGGTGACCGAACGGCTCGACCCGACCGCCCAGCCTTGGTAGCCGCGCGGGAGCGCAAAACGGCTTGCCGTACGCCGGCACCGAGGAGACGGTGGCGCCATGACCGACGCCGCCGCCCTGCTCGCGGCCTACGACGAGCAGCTCCGCACCGAGGCCGAGACCTACGGCGCCGACGCCGTCGAGCGGCTCGGCCCGTTGTGGCTCGTCACCTACCCCGGCGGGAGCGGGTTCGTCACGTACCGGGACCTCGGAGGCGCCGGTGCCGCCGAGGTCCGCGAGCTCGTGGGGCAGGCGCTGACGCACTTCCAGGCCGACCCGGCCGTCACCGAGGTCGAGTGGAAGACGCGCGGCCACGACCGGGCCCCCGGCCTGCACACCGCGCTCGCCGACCACGGCTTCGTCGCCGAGGAGCCCGAGTCGATCATGGTCGGCCCGGCCGAGGCGCTCGCCGTCGACGTCGCGCTGCCCGACGGCGTGACCCTGCGCCGCGTGACGGCCGAGTCCGACGTCCGCGCCATGGCGGCAATGAGCGACGAGGTCTTCGGCGACCCGCCGTCGGACCGGCACGCGGAGCAGATGCTCCTGCGGCAGCGGCTCTACCCGGACATGGAGCTCTGGGTCGCCGAGGTCGACGGCCGGGTCGTCAGCGCGGGCCGCCTCGAACCCGTGCCCGGGACCGAGTTCGCGGGCATCTGGGGCGGCTCCACGCGGCCCGAGTGGCGCGGCCGCGGGATCTACCGGGCGCTCACCGCAGAGCGGGCCCGGTCGGCGCTGCGCATGGGCAAGCGGTACCTCAACAGCGACTCGACGGAGTTCTCCCGCCCGATCCTCGAGCGCTCGGGGCTCGTCCGGGTCTCCACGACGACGCCCTACACGTGGCGGCGGGCG
>JAPSLQ010000340.1 GCA_031180595.1 Isoptericola sp.
TCCGGGACCCGTCGCGTAGGTTCGCCGGATGAGCGACGACCTCGCCCGCGCGGGTGCGACCTGGGACGCCGACCCGAGCGCGGGCGCGTGGATCGCCCCGCTGCTCGGCGAGTTCGGCCCGGAGGTCTCGGCCGGCGTGCCCAGCGGGTACGCGGCGTACGCGGTGATCCCGGTCGAGGCCGAGGGTCCGTACTCGCCGTCGGACGCCATGGACTGGCTCGACGCCCTGCTCGACGTGCTCGAGCCGGCCACGAGCGACCAGAGCGTGCACTGCGGCCTGTGGGAGGGCTGGGGCTGGCTGTACGACCACGGCGTCGACCCGAGGCGCGCCCCCGGCATGGCCGCCTTCGCCCTGGCCGACGAACGTGTGCCCTGGTGGAACCTCCGGCGCCGCGCGAAGGTCCGCGCCGAGCTGGCCGGTGCGCAGGCCCGGGCGGAGGCGCGGCTGGCCGCGGAGCGGGTCGAGCGGCCAGCGGCGCGGCCGCTCGAGCACCCGCACCGCTCGTACTACCTGTGGACGGGGCCCCTCCGGGCGGTCACGGCGCTGCGGCGGTGGCCCGACCCGCCGTCCCTGGTCTGGCCCGAGGACAGGTCGTGGTTCCTCAGCGTCCCCGAGTACAGCCGCGAGGCGGTCGTCGCCGGTGACGACGCCCTGGTCGAGGCCGTGCTGCGCGAGCCGCGGCTCCGCGCGACCACCGCCACGCCGTCGACCGTGCTCGACATCGACGACTGAGCCGCCCGGCGACCGGTCGTCGTCGTCCGGCCGTCGACGACGGCGACGACGGCGTTCGCCCACAGTGAAACTTCCCCGCTGGATCGCGACGCGTTCACCGCAACATATGGACACCGCGTTCATTAGATGTTTATATGAACGTGTCGTTCACTTCTAGCCCCGTGGAGGGATCATGAGCACCACCGAGTCACGCGTCGCGCTCGTCACCGGCGGTTCGGGCGGCATCGGCCGCGCGGTCGTCCAGCGGCTCGCCGCAGACGGATTCACCATCGCCGTGCACTACGCCGGGAACGCCGCCCGGGCCGAGCAGCTGGTCGACGAGGTCGCCGCGGCCGGGAGCAAGGCGATCGCCGTCGACGGCGACGTCGCCGACGAGCAGGCGATGGCCGCGGCGTTCGACGCCGTCGAGGCCGCGTTCGGCGGGATCGACGTGGTCGTGAACACGGCCGGCGTGATGGTCCTCGGCCCGATCGCCACGTTCGACCTCGAGGCGCTGGACCGCATGCACCGGACGAACATCCGCGGCACGTTCGTCGTCTCTCAGCTCGCCGCCAACCGGCTGCGCGCCGGTGGCGCGCTGATCAACTTCTCGACGAGCCAGACACGCGCGCAGCACCCGACCTACGGCCCGTACGTGGCCAGCAAGGCCGCCGTGGAAGGGCTCACGCTGATCCTGGCCCGCGAGCTGCGGGGCAAGAACATCACGGTCAACGCCGTCGCCCCCGGCCCGGTCGCGACCCCGCTGTTCCTGGAGGGCAAGGACGACGCGACGATCGACCGCTTCGCCGGGCTCGTACCCCTGGAGCGCCTCGGTCAGCCCGCGGACGTCGCCGAGGCCGTCGCCTTCCTCGCCGGTCCTGCCCGCTGGGTCAACGGCCAGGTCCTGTTCACCAACGGCGGCCTCGCCTGACGCGCCGCACCGCCGAGTCGACCCTCCGTCCCGCATCCCAGAAAGGCAG
>JAPSLQ010000341.1 GCA_031180595.1 Isoptericola sp.
GACGCCGCGCCCCAGGGCGGCGCCCCGTACGGCGGCGCCCCGTACGGCGGAGCACCCGCGCAGCCCGGGACGGACGGCTTCGCGATCACGTCGCTCGTCACCGGCCTCCTGTCGCTCTCGCTCGTCGCCGTCGGGTTCGGCATCGCCGCGCTGCGCCGGATCAGCCGCAGCGGCCGCAGCGGCAAGGGCATGGCGATCGCCGGCATCGTGCTCGGCGGGCTCTCGACCCTCGCCTGGGGCGCCGTGATCGCCCTCGCGGTCGCCGTCGCCGGGTCGGAGGAGTTCCAGGAGTCCTTCGCCGAGGGCTTCTCCGAGGGCTTCACCGAGGGATCGGTCGAGGGCTTCGACGCCACCACCAGCTACGCCGTCGGACAGTGCATGAACTTCCCCGACGACGCCACGTCGCCCACCGAGGTCGCGTGCGCGGAGCCGCACACCGGCGAGATCGTCGGTACCCAGGACATGACCGAGAGCAGCTACCCGGGCGAGGACGCGGCGTATGCCGCGGCCGAGGAGTTCTGCCTCGAGGCGTTCGCCGGCTACGTCGGGATCGACTTCATGGAGTCGGAGCTCGACATGCTGTACCTCTACCCGACCGAGACGTCGTGGGGCCTCGGCGACCGGCAGATCGTGTGCTGGGTCGAGCCGATGGACGGCACGCCGCTGACCGAGAGCGTCGCCGGCGCCGCCTGGTAGGCGCCGTCAGGCGAGCGGTCGGCCGGTGAGCCGCTCGTACGCCTCGAGGTAGCGCTCACGCGTGCGGCGCACGACGTCGGCGGGCAGCGCGGGCGGGGCCGCGTCCGACGCGCGGTCCCAGCCCGACGCGGGTGAGGTGAGCCAGTCGCGCACGAACTGCTTGTCGAAGCTGGGCTGCGCGCGGCCGGGCTCCCACCCGTCGGCGGGCCAGAAGCGCGACGAGTCCGGCGTGAGGACCTCGTCGCCGAGGACGATGCGGCCGGGGTCGCCAGGCGTGGTGCCGAACTCGAGCTTGGTGTCGGCGAGGATCACGCCCCGCTCCCGCGCGATCTCCTCGGCGCGGGCGTACACGGCGAGCGTCAGCTCCCGCAGGCGGGCGGCGTCGTCGTCCCCGAGGCGGCGCGCGACCTCGTCGAAGGTGACGTTCTCGTCGTGCTCCCCGACCTCGGCCTTCGTCGCCGGGGTGAAGATCGGCTCGGGCAGCCGCGAGCCGTCCACGAGTCCGGGCGGCAGCGGGATGCCCGTGACCTCGCCGCCCGCGCGGTACTCGGCCAGGCCGGAGCCCGTGAGGTAGCCGCGCACCACGCACTCCACCGGGAACATCTGCAGCCGCCTGCAGACCATCGCGCGCCCTGCCACGACGTCGGGCACCAGGCCGTCGCCGGGCACGGCGCTCACCGCGGTCGAGACCACGTGGTTCTCGACGATGTCGGCGAGCTGCTCGAACCACCAGAGGCTCAGCTGCGTGAGGACCACGCCCTTGTCGGGGATGCCCGGGACCAGGACGTGGTCGTAGGCGGACACGCGGTCCGAGGCCACCACGAGCACGACGTCGCCCAGGGGGTGGGCCCCGCCGAGCGCCGGCAGGTCCGGCTCGTACAGGTCGCGGACCTTGCCGGAGTAGACGTGCTTCCAGCCCGGCAGGTCGAGCGGGCCGCCCGCGAAGGCGTCGGTGGTGTTCTCGCGCGTGTCGGTCACGGGTCC
>JAPSLQ010000342.1 GCA_031180595.1 Isoptericola sp.
TCGGCGGCGAGGTCGATCCCCCACGCGTCGTGCTCGATCATGCGGTCCCAGACGACCGCCCCCGTCGCGACGTCGAGCGCGACCCAGTGCACGGCGATGCTCCCGTGGTCGAGCGCCGGCCACACCAGGGCCGCCCGCCGCCCGTCGGTGAACACCGACTGGACCCGGTCGGCGACGCTGCCCCACACGTCGTCGCCCTCGATGTCGGCGAGCAGGTCGTCGTGCGCCCAGACCTCGGTCCCCGCGGTGAGGTCGAGCCCGACGACCCTGCCCTCGATGTCGGACACGACCGCCATCCCGCCCGCCTGCGCGAGCAGGGCCTGCACCGGCAGGCCGAGCCGCCACAGCGGCCGGCCGTCGCCGTCCACGGCCACGGTCTCGTCCCCGACGCGCACGAGGTGCACGTCGTCCGTCGCCCCGTCGGAGGCACGCGGTACCAGGAGGTGGCCGTCGAGCTCTCGCCGGACCCGGCCGTCCCTGCCGAGCAGCCGGTCCCCCTCGTCCGACGCGCCGATCCGGCCGCCGCTCGACGACCCGACGTAGCCGCCGCCGTCGAGCGCCCGCACGGCGGCCCCGAAGGTCGACGGCCCGACTCCCGCCGCGACGTCGAGCCGCTCGCCGGACGGGGTGAACCACGCGTCGATGCCGCACCCGAACACCCACAGGAGGTCGCCTGCCGCCGCCGACCGCAGCTCTCCCTGGAGCTGGATCTCGGCGTCGCGCCCGCCGTCGGTGTACTCGACGCACCGGTACCCGTCGAGGACCGGCGCGAACTCCACCACGTGCTCCCACCGCACCTCGCCCGTGACGGCGTCGAGGAGCCGGACCCGCGCGTCGTACCCGTCGGCGATCTCGCCGTCGACCTCGACGTCGCCCACGGTGGGGTCGCCCAGCACCGCGACGTCGGGCTCGTCCGCCTCCCCCACCCAGGTGGCGGCCACGACGGTGCCGTCAGGTGCGGGCCGGACGAGGTGCTCCCCCGAGACGTCGACCGCGCGCCGGGACACGACGCCGCCCTCGGCGTCGACGACCACCGCGACCCGCTCGTCGCCGTCCCCCGACAGGCAGACGAGCAGCCGCGCGGGCAGGATCCGCGCGCGCTGGTCCCACAGGCCGTAGCCGGCGCCGCACTCGCTCGAGCGGTCGGGCAGCTGCACGGTCCAGCGCCGCGCGCCCGTGTCGAGGTCGACCCCGTGCAGGTCGTCGTAGCGCTGCACGACGGCGGCCCCGCCCATCACCGCGACGAGCCCGCCGGGCGCGCGGTCGTCGGCGTCGATGCGCCACGTCTCGACCGGCGGTGCGGACAGGTCCAGCACGCCCCCCGACGCGACCCGGAGCGCGGCGGTGCGGCTCCTGTCGCCCAGGACGTCGACGGCCAGCGCGCCGACCGCGGCGAGCACCGCGAGCACGGCCGCGACGAGCCACCGCTGACGCCTCGGCCTGCGCTCCGGCTCCGCGGCCGGGACCGGCTCCTCGCGCTCGAGGTGCACGACGACGGCGCCCGCGTCCTGGCCGCCCCCGGCGGTCGTCCGGCGCGCGGGCCAGCTCGCCTCGTCGCCGTCGTCGGGCACGAGGTCGAAGGTGTACGCCCCGTCGGCGTCGTCGCGTCGCCGGCCCATCCTTCGACGCTACGCCGGTCCCAGCCCCCTCACCGTCCCGACGGCGGGCTGCTG
>JAPSLQ010000343.1 GCA_031180595.1 Isoptericola sp.
CAGATGGCGCTCATCCTGCTCCTGGGGCACATGCTGGCCAACACCCGGCCGGTGCGGCGCCTGCTCGCGCGGCTCGGCTCGGTGCCGCGCTCGCCGGTCCAGGCGTACGTGTTCGTGTTCGCCGTCGCGGCCGTGGCCTCGCTCCTGCAGTGGGGCCTCGGGCTCGTCGTCGGCGGCCTCATGGCGCGCGAGGTCGCCGCCCAGGCGCGTGCCCGCGGCGTGCGGGTGCACTTCCCGCTGCTCGTCGCCGCCGGGTTCTCGGGCTTCGTCGTCTGGCACATGGGCTACTCGGGCTCCGGCCCGCTCACCGCCGCGACCGAGGGCTCGTTCATCGCCGAGCAGCTCGGCCGCGTCGTGCCCGTCGCCGAGACGACCTTCGCCGGCTGGAACCTGCTCGCGGCGCTCGTCACCGTCGTCGTGGTCGGCACGGTCATCGCGCTCGTCGCGCCGCGCGGCGACGACCGGATCGTCGAGCTCACCGTCGACGCGCGGGACGAGGGTGTCGCGGTCGACGACGACGTCGAGACCCCCGCCGACCGCCTCGACGCGTCGCGCTGGCTGACGACGCTCGTCGGCGTCGCGCTGGCCGGCTACCTCGTCGTCTACTTCGTGCGTGGCGGCGGGCCCACGCTCGACATCGTCAACTGGACGTTCCTCGCGCTCATCCTGCTGCTCGTGCGCAGCCCGTTCGAGATCACCGCGCTCGTCAAGGACGCCGCCGGCAACGTCGGCGACATCCTGCTGCAGTTCCCGCTGTACGCGGGCATCCTCGGCATGATGACGGCCACGGGGCTGGTCACGGTTCTCTCGGAGTGGTTCGTCAGCATCTCGACGCCCGGCAGCTTCGGCGTGCTGGCGCTGCTCTCCGCGGGTCTCGTGAACTTCTTCGTCCCCTCGGGCGGCGGGCAGTTCGCCGTCCAGGCGCCGATCCTCCTCGAGGCCGCCAACGACCTCGGCGTGGACCCGGCCGTCGCGATCATGGCCATCGCGTACGGCGACCAGTGGACCAACATGATCCAGCCGTTCTGGGCCCTGCCGCTGCTGGCGATCGCGGGGCTCAAGGTCCGCGACATCCTCGGTTACACGACCATCACCCTCCTGGCGTCCGGCGTCGTCTTCGCGGCGACGCTCGCGATCGTCGGCGCGGGCTGACCGTCCTACGGTGGAAGGAAGGGACCTGACATGACCACCACCTCACCCGGGCTCGACAAGGTCGTGGCGTCGCCGGCCGAGGCCGTCGCCGACGTCCCCGACGGCGCGTCGCTCGCCGTCGGGGGCTTCGGCCTGTGCGGCAACCCGATCGCGCTCATCGAGGCGCTGCTGGCGCAGGGAACGCGCGACCTGTGGGTCGTGAGCAACAACTGCGGCGTCGACGACTGGGGCCTCGGCGTCCTGCTCGCCGCCCAGCGCATCCGCAAGATGACGAGCTCGTACGTCGGCGAGAACAAGGAGTTCGAGCGGCAGTTCCTCTCGGGCGAGCTCGAGCTCGAGCTCACGCCCCAGGGCACCCTCGCCGAGAAGCTCCGCGCGGGCGGCTCGGGCATCGCCGGGTTCTGGACCCGCACGGGCGTCGGCACGCAGGTCGCCGAGGGCGGCCTGCCGCGCCGGTACGACGGCGAGGGCGGCGTCGCGATCGCGTCGCCCGCCAAGGAGGTGCGCACCTTCA
>JAPSLQ010000344.1 GCA_031180595.1 Isoptericola sp.
CACGGGGCCGCCCGCGACACGCTCGACCACGCGGCCGCCGTCGCGGGCCGCGAGCTCGCCTCGGCGATCGACAACCCGGTGGTCACGGCCGACGGCCGCGTGGAGTCCAACGGCAACTTCCACGGCGCACCCGTCGCCTACGCGCTGGACTTCCTCGCGATCGCGGCCGCCGACGTCGCCGCGATGAGCGAGCGGCGCACGGACCGGTTCCTCGACGTCGCGCGCAACGAGGGGCTGCCGGCATTCCTCGCCGACGACCCCGGCGTCGACTCGGGTCTCATGATCGCGCAGTACACCGCCGCGGGGATCGTCTCCGAGCTCAAGCGGCTCGCCGCACCCGCGAGCGTGGACTCGATCCCGTCGTCGGCGATGCAGGAGGACCACGTCTCGATGGGCTGGTCCGCGGCGCGCAAGCTGCGGCGGGCCGTCGACGGGCTGGGCCGCGTGCTCGCGGTCGAGCTGCTCACCGCCGCGCAGGGGCTCGACCTGCGTTGCTCGGGCACCGGCCTCACGCCCGCCCCGGGCACCGCCGCCGTGCTCGACCTGCTGCGCACCGCCGTCCCCGGACCCGGCCCGGACCGTCACCTCGCGCCCGAGATCGACGCCGTGACCCGGCTCGTCGCGGACGGGACCGTCGCCGCCACCGCGCGGACCGCCGTCGGGCACCTGGACTGAGGAGGAGACACCGATGACTCACGATCTCGGCACCCCGGTGCCGGTCCGCGCCCCGCGCGGGACCGCACTGACCGCGCGGAGCTGGCAGACCGAGGCCCCGCTGCGCATGCTCATGAACAACCTCGACCCGGAGGTCGCCGAACGACCGGACGACCTCGTCGTCTACGGCGGCACCGGCCGCGCGGCGCGCGACTGGCCGAGCTTCCACGCGATCGTGCGCACGCTGACCGGGTTGCGCGACGACGAGACGCTCCTGGTGCAGTCCGGCAAGCCCGTCGGGGTTCTGCGCACCCACGAGTGGGCGCCGCGCGTCCTCATCGCCAACTCGAACCTCGTGGGTGACTGGGCGACGTGGCCCGAGTTCCGTCGTCTGGAGGCGCTGGGCCTGACGATGTACGGGCAGATGACCGCCGGATCGTGGATCTACATCGGCTCGCAGGGGATCCTCCAGGGCACCTACGAGACGCTCGCGGCGGTCGCGGCGAAGCGGTTCGGCGGCTCGCTCGCCGGGACGCTGACGCTCACGGGCGGCTGCGGCGGCATGGGCGGGGCGCAGCCGCTCGCGGTGACGCTCAACGGGGGCGTGTGCCTCGTGGTCGACGTCGACCGGTCCCGTCTCGAGCGGCGGGTGCGCGAGCGCTACCTCGACGAGGTCGCCGACTCGCTCGACGACGCGGTGCGGCGGGCCGAGGCGGCGCGCTCCGACCGGCGGGCGCTGTCGGTGGGCGTGGTCGGCAACAGCGCGCACGTCGTGCCCGAGCTGCTGCGCCGCGGCGTCGCCGTCGACGTCGTGACGGACCAGACCTCGGCGCACGACCCGCTGTCCTACCTGCCGCTCGGCGTGAGCGTCGAGGAGTGGGCCGACTACGCGGCGGCCAAGCCCGAGGAGTTCACCGAGCGGGCGCGCGAGTCCATGGCGCGGCACGTCGAGGGCATGGTCGGCTTCCTCGACGCGGGCGCCGAGGTGTTCGACTACGGCAACTCCATCCG
>JAPSLQ010000075.1 GCA_031180595.1 Isoptericola sp.
CGCTGCGCAGCCCGCTCGCGCTGGCCTGGCTGCAGCAGCGGTCCGCGCTGCTGTGGAGCTGCCTGGGCCTGGGCCTGATGTGGTACGCCTCGGGCACGCTCATGCCGGAGATCGGCACGATGATCGGTGACGTCGTCGACTCCAACCCCGTCGCGCAGCAGATCTTCGGCGACGACCCGTCGGCGCTGACCGTCACGTTCCTCGGCGTGATGCTGCTCTACGCGGCCCTGTGCTGCGCGGCGTACGCGATCGTCATGGCGCTGCGGCCCAAGGCGGAGGAGACGACGGGGCGGGCCGAGGTCGCCCTCGCGCTGCCGGTCTCGCGCACGCGCTGGCTCGGTGCGCAGCTCGTCGTGGCCGGCCTGGGCACGCTCGTGCTGCTCGCCGTGAGCGTCTACGCCCTGTGGGCGGGGGCGGTCTCGGTCGGCTGGGAGGACCAGTCGTTCGGCGAGTACACCACCGTCCTGTGGACGTACGTGCCGGCACTCCTGGTCTACCTCGGGCTCACCGCGGCGTTGTTCGCCTGGCTGCCCAAGGCGTCCGGAGCCGCCTGGGCGCTGCTCGCGTACACCTTCGTGGTCGGGCTGTTCGGCGGGCTCTTCGAGCTGCCGGACTGGGCGTTCCGCCTCTCGCCGTTCGACTGGGTGCACACCCCGTTCGTCGACGACGTCACCGCGGGCGACCAGCTCGTCCTGTGGGGCGCGGGCGTGGTGCTGCTCGTCCTCGCGTTCGCCGGGTTCCGGCGTCGCGACGTCGTGACGACCTGACCCTCGTCACACCCCGCACGGGCGCGCGGCTCGGCGGCGCCGGGTTACTGTGGTCGGTCGTGACCACCACCACTGACACGGCACCCGCCGAGCCGCTCGCGCACGGGCTGCGCCCGCGGCACCTGACGATGATGGGCCTCGGCTCGGCGATCGGCGCCGGGCTGTTCCTCGGCTCGGGCGTCGGCATCGCGACGGCCGGGCCCGCCGTCCTCGTGAGCTACGCGATCGCCGGTGCGCTCGTCGTGCTCGTCATGCGCATGCTCGCCGAGATGGCCGCGGCCACGCCCGCGAGCGGCTCCTTCTCGGTCTACGCGGAGGCGGCGCTCGGGCGCTGGGCCGGCTTCCTGCTCGGCTGGCTCTACTGGTTCATGATCATCATGGTGCTCGGCGTCGAGGTCACCGGCGTCGCAGCGATCGCGAGCGGCTGGTGGCCGCAGGTGCCGCAGTGGGCCGTCGCGGCCGCCGTCGTCGCGGTGTTCGGCGCGCTCAACCTGGTCGGCGTCAAGCACTTCGGCGAGGCCGAGTTCTGGTTCGCCCTGATCAAGGTCGTCGCGATCGTCGGGTTCCTGGTCGTCGGCGCGCTCATCGTCGTCGGCGTCGTGCCCGTCAGCGGCAGCGTGCTCGGGGAGTGGGCCGCGCACGGCGGGTTCGCCCCCGCCGGCTGGGCGGGCATCGCGGCCGGGCTGCTCACGGTCGTCTTCGCGTTCGGCGGCATCGAGATCGTCACGATCGCCGCGGCCGAGGCGCGCGACCCGCAGACCGCCGTCGCGCGCGCGACCCGCACCATCCTGTGGCGCATCCTGTTCTTCTACGTCGGCGCCGTGGCGATCATGGTCGCGCTCATCCCGTGGACGGACGCCGACCGGCTCGCCTCGCCGTTCGTCACCGTCCTGCAGATGGCCGGGTTCGACGGCGGTGCCCGCCTCATGGAGGTCGTCGTGGTGCTCGCGCTGCTGAGCGCGTTCAACGCCAACGTGTACGCGACGAGCCGCATGCTCTTCTCGCTCGGCGAGCGGCGCGACGCGCCCGCGGCGGCGACGCGCATCTCCCGGCGCGAGGTGCCGTGGGTCGCGGTGCTCGTGTCGGTGTTCTTCGGCGTCGTCGCGGTGCTGCTGAACTGGCTGCTGCCCACCTCGATCCTGTCGATCCTGCTCAACGCGGTCGGGTCGGCGCTGCTCGTGGTGTGGGGCCTCGTCGTCGTGGCGCAGCTGCGGCTGCGTCCGCGGCTCGAGGCCGCGGCGGCCGACCGCGGCGAGCGGCTGCCGCTGCGCTCGTGGGGCTACCCGTGGCTCACGTGGGTCACGCTCGGCGGCCTCGTCGCGCTCGTCGGGCTCATGCTGTCCGACGACGCGGCGCGGGCGCAGATCGCGGCGACCGCCGGTCTCGTCGTCGTGATCCTCGGCGCGTACGCCGTGACGCGGGCGGTCGCGCGCCGCGCCTGACGCTCACCGCCCGGTCTTGGGCGGCCGCACCGTCGGCACGTCGCCGACGATGGGGATCGGCCGGCGGTGGAACGGGAAGCCGTACCGGGTCACGAGCCCGGCGAGCGTCGTCACGCGGTTGCGCGGTCCCACGAGCGACATGATGTGCACGAACAGCCACACGATCCACGCGAGGCCGGCGGTGAGCCGCAGCGGCGACGAGAGGCCCGGGACGTTGATCTCGGCGACCGCCGCCCGGCGGCCGATGACCGCCATCGTGCCCTTGTCCCGGTAGTGCAGCGGCTCCGTCCGCCGGCCCTCGACCAGCGCAAGGATGTTGCGCGCGGCGGTCCGCCCGCCCTGGATCGCCGGCTGCGCGACCTGCGGCAGCTCGTCGGGGGTCGCGGCGACGTCGCCGATCGCGAAGACCCCCGGACGCCCCTCGACCTGCAGGTCCGGCCCGACCGCGATCCGTCCCCGCGGTCCGCGCGGCAGGTCCCACGCGTCGACCTCGGGGTGGGGCGCGACACCCGCCGACCAGATCGTGAGGTCGGCGTGGATCCGGGTGCCGTCGGTCAGGACGACGGCGTCGGGCTGGACCTCGGCGACCCCCGCGCCGAGGTGGAGCGTCACCTCCCGGCGCTCGAGCTCCGCCTCGGCGTAGCGGCGCAGGTCCGGGTGGAAGCCCTTGAGGAGCTCGGTGCCGCGCTGGACGATCTTGACCTCGAACGCGCTGCCGTGGATCTCGGGGTACGCGGGCGCCAGGCCCGCGGTGCGCAGCTCGGCGAGCGCGCCGGCGACCTCGACCCCCGTCGCGCCACCTCCCACGACGACGACCCGCAGGCCGTCCTCGATGCTGTCCGTGAACGCCGACTTCTCCAGGCGGATGAACAGCTCGTCGCGGATCTTGAGCGCCTGCGAGCGCGAGTACATCCCGAACGCGTACTCCTTGGCGCCCGGGGTGTCGAAGAAGTTGACCGTGACGCCGTTGGCGATCACCAGGTAGTCGAAGTCGATCGACTCGTCGTTGAGCAGCCGGATGCGGCGCGCCTCGTGGTCGATGCCGACGAGGTGCTCGTGCAGCACGCGCACGTTCTTCTGCTTGAGCCGGAGCCCGCGCAGCCAGTACGTGACGTCGCCGGCGTTCAGGCCGCCCGTGGCCACCTGGTAGAGCAGGGGCTGGAACGTGTTGTAGACCCGGCGCTCGACGAGCGTGATCCGCACCGGCGCGTTCTTGAGCGCCTTGACGACGGCGAGCCCTCCGAACCCGCCGCCGACGACCACCACGTGCGGGAGCGTGCTCTGCTGCGTCATGGCGCCACGGTAAGCGGGTGGCCAGGACCGTCGCGAGCGGAGGTCTGGGAGCATGGGCCCATGGGTGAGCTCCTCGCCGTCTGCCGCGTCCACCAGCTCCTGCCCGACGCCGGACCGGTCGGCGTCACGGCCATCGACAAGCGTCCCGCCGCGGGCCGGGTCGCGGTGCGGCCGCTCGGTCTCGCGGCGGACGTCCAGGCCGACCG
Organism: Isoptericola sp.; assembly: GCA_031180595.1. GTDB lineage: Bacteria > Actinomycetota > Actinomycetes > Actinomycetales > Cellulomonadaceae > Isoptericola. The sequence goes on from JAPSLQ010000075.1 coordinate 3,709, forward strand.
GGCGCACCACGGGGGCGAGGACCAGGCCGTGTACGCGTACGCGCAGGAGGACGCCGACTTCTGGTCGTCCGCGCTCGGCTACGAGGTCACCCCGGGGTTGTTCGGCGAGAACCTGCGGACGCGCGGCGTCGGCGTGAGCACCGCCGTCATCGGCGACCGGTGGCGCGTCGGGTCGGCGACCCTCGAGGTGACCCAGCCCCGGACGCCGTGCGCGACGTTCCAGCGCCGCCTCCGCGAGCCGCGCTGGGTCCGGCGGTTCACCGAGGCCAACAGGACCGGCGCCTACCTCCGGGTGGTCGAGCGCGGCGAGCTCGGTGCCGGCGACGCCGTCGAGCTCGTGCACCGGCCGTCGCACGGCGTGACGGTGGCCGACTGGTTCCGCGCGTGGACCCGACGCTCCCGTGACCCCGGCACCGCCGCGACGCTCGCGCGCCGCCTGGCCGAGGCGGCCTCCGAGGGCGAGCTGCGGCTCAGCGCCGACATGCGTGGGCGGACCGAGAAGGCGATGGCGTCCGGTCGCTCCGCCGGTACGCGTGCCACACCCTGAGCGCACACCGCGATGAGTCCGGGCCTGCCCGGCCGTCTGCAGGGCATGAGAGCTCGAGGCGAAGGACCCGCCGCGCGGAGCTGCGTCCGCCAGTTCGACGACGGCGTGATGCAGCCACGCTCGGACGAGACGATCCCGTGGTCCGAGACCGTCGACCGCCTCGCGGCGGCGCAGACGTACTGGGTCGCCGCGACAGTGCCGGGCGCCGCGCCGCACGTGCGCCCCGTGCTCGGCGTGTGGCTCGACGGCGCGTGGTGGTCGACCACGGGGGCGAACCGCAAGGCCCGGGCGCTCGCCGACGACCCCCGTTGCACCGTCACGACGTCCACCGGCGCGATCGACGTCGTCCTCGAGGGCGTGGCGAGCTTCGTCACGGAGCGCGGCGCCCTCGACCGGCTCGCGAGCGCCTACCGCGAGAAGTACGGCTGGCCGGTCGAGGTCCACGGCGGGGCCTTCGAGGCTCCGTACGGGGCGCCGTCGGCCGGGCCGCCGCCGTACCGGCCGTACCGCGTCGACGTCGACGTCGCCTACGCCCTCGGCACGGACGAGCAGCACGGCCCGCGCTCCACCCGCTACGACTTCCGCTGAGGGCGGTCGTCCCGGCGGCGGTCAGCCCTTGCGGGGGTCGACGGTCGCCGCTAGCATCGAACACACGTTCGAGTCATGACGAGGTGCTCCGCAGGCCCCCCGGCCGGCGGTGTGCGGTCGGCTCGGACGGGCGGTCCCGGCACGGCCAGTGCCCGGCGGTGCCGGGACCGCCCGCATGCGCGTGGTGCGTCAGCGGCGTCCCCGGCGGGTCGGCTCGCGCGGCGGCCACTCACCGTCGTCGGACCCGTCGTCGGCGGAGTAGAGGAGCTCCTGGAGCCGCACGTGGACCTCGTCGACGCGCGGCACGTCGTGCAGCTCCATGCCCTGCTTCTCGGTCGCGTCCGAGACCACGAGCGTGCCGCAGCCGAAGAGCCGGTCGACGACGTCCTTCTCGAGCGCGACGTCGTTGATCCGGTAGAGCGGGATGTCCCGCCCGACCCGCGTCAGGATGCCCGAGCGTTGCGCGATGCGATGCGTCGTGACGGAGTACGACGTCGTGCGCCAGCGCAGCCACGGGACGAGCACCCAGGCGACCGCGCCCAGCGCGGACAGACCCAGCACGCCCCACGTGAGCGGGTCCGACGGCGACAGCACGACGGTCGCGACGCAGACGGCGGCGAGGAGGAGCAGCAGGACGAACGGCCACAGCAGGGCCTTGGCGTGCTCGCGCAGCTCGAGGACGACCGTCTCGCCGTCGGTCAGGTCCCTCTCGCGCAGCGCCATGCTCCGATGGTGCCAGACCTCACGAGGTCGGCAGGAGGTTCCACCCCTCGATCGTCCGCAGGTGGTGCCCGTGGCCGAGGATGCAGATCGCGGCCGTCCCGAGCTCCAGGCGTGCGGCGAGACGCGGGTCGGCGCCGATCCACGCCGTCGCGAGCACGCGCAGCAGGTGGCCGTGCGCGACCGCGAGCACGTCGCCGCCCTGTCGCATGGTCTCCTCGGCCCGCTCGACGAAGCGGCGCGCACGGGCGTGCACGTCCTCGAGCAGCTCGCCGGGACCGCCCTGCCCGTGGTCGGGATCGGGCGGCAGGGACCGGACGCCGTCGTCGAAGATGACGAACTCATGACCCAGGAGGGCGCTGATCTCCGCGCTGGTGCGTCCGTCGACCGGCCCGTAGTCCCACTCGGCGAGGTCGTCGTCCACGACGACGTCGGTCCACCCGCCGAGCTCGGCCGTCCGCCGGGCGCGGCGGAGCGGGGAGGAGTACACCGCGCCGAACCGGAACTCGGCCAGCGTGCGGCCGGCGGCGCGCGCCTGCTCCTCGCCGGCCTCCGTCAGCGGGACGTCGGACGTGCGGCCGGTGTGCCTGCCCGTGCGGGACCACTCCGTCTCGCCGTGACGGAGCAGGACGAGCTGCGGATCCTTGGAGGGGACGATCGCCATGCCCTGAGCATCGCCCACCTCACGCCCGCAGACCTGCCGACCCTCCGAGCGCTCCGGGGCGCCGGACCGACGGTGGAATCGCCGCGGTGGGCCGCGTGTTGGGCCCAGCGTGACGCACAGCGAGAAGCAGCCCCTGAAGATCGACGTCTGGTCCGACGTCGCGTGCCCCTGGTGCTACATCGGCAAGCGCCGGTTCGCGAGCGCCCTCGCGCGGATCGCCGAGCGCGACGGCGCTGCCCCCGACGTCGAGGTCGAGTACCACTCGTTCGAGCTCTCGCCCGACACGCCCGTCGACTTCGAGGGCACGTCGACCGAGTTCCTCGCGCGGCACAAGGGCATCCCGCTCGCGCAGGCGCAGCAGATGAACGACCACGTCACCCGGCTCGCGGCGGCCGAGGGGCTCGAGTACCGCATGGACGACGTCCAGCACACCAAGACGCTCAAGGCGCACGAGCTGCTCCACCTCGCCCGGGCGAAGGGCGTCCAGGAGGAGATGAAGGAGCGTCTGCTCCGCGCCTACTTCACCGAGGGCCGGCACGTGGGACGCGTCGAGGAGCTCGCGGACCTCGCCGCCGAGGTGGGACTGGACCGGGCGGAGGTCGTCGCGGGGCTCGAGTCCGGGCGGTACGCCGAGGCCGTCGCCGCGGACATGGCGCAGGCCCGTGCGTACGGGATCGCCGGCGTGCCGTTCTACGTCGTCGACGGCCGCTACGGGGTGTCGGGAGCGCAGGACCCGGAGGTCTTCGTCCAGGTGCTCGACAAGGTCCTCGCGGAGCGCGGTGAGGCGGAACTCACACGCTCGACGAGCCGTTCCGGCGCGTGAGACCGCCGGAGACGCGGTATCACTGAGACGAGACCGCGTCCGTGAGTGCGCCGTCATGACACGAGCACCGGCGCCGTGCGCCCCGAGGAGGACCGATGACCGACAACCCGTACCGTTCGATCGCCAACCCCCGCCGCACGACGCTCGTCTCGGCGAACGTGGCCGAGGCCGCCGCGCCCCGTCGTGACGAGCCGTCGCTGCAGATGCTCGGGGACGACGCCGGCGCGTGCGTCGACGGCGCGTGCTCGGTGACCGACTGACGCGTCAGAACGCGCGGTAGTCCGGGATCGGGAGCTTCGGCCCGCGGCGCGGCGCCCGGGCCCGCCCGCCGAGGAACAGGAGCCGCACCACGCGGTGGCGGTGGGGGGCGTAGGGCGCCAGCAGGCGCAGCATCCCGTCGTCGTCGGTGCGCTCGCCCGTGAGCGCCCAGCCGACGGCGGCCGGGAGGTGGAAGTCCCCGACGGACACGGCGTCCGCGTCACCGAGCGCGCGCTGCGCCACCTCGGCCGACGTCCAGACGCCGATCCCCGGCACCTTCTCGAGCCGCTCGCGGGCCTCCGGGTCCGGCATCGCGGTCGCCTCCTCGAGCCGGGCCGCGACGCGCGCGCACGTCGCGACGGTCCGCGCCCGCCGGGGGTCGACCCCGGCCCGGTGCCACTCCCAGACCGGCACCGCGGCCCACGTCCGCGCGTCCGGCACCACGCACATGCCCGACGGCGCGGGTCCGGGCGCGGGCGTCCCGTGGCGCGCGACGAGCCATCGCCACGCGCGGTGCGCCGCGACGACCTGGACCTTCTGCTCGAGGATCGCCGGCACGAGCGCCTCCATGACCCGCTGGCTGCGGCACATGCGCAGCCCCGGGTGCCGGCGGTGCGCGTCCGCCGCCTCGGGCGGCGGCGCGAAGCCGGACGCGTCGTCGTGCTCACCGAGCAGCGCGGGCAGGCGCTCGGCCGCCTCGTGCGTGCCGGGTCCCCACAGGTCGACGACGACGGAGCGGTCGTCGGCGGCCACGAGGCGCTGGGTCACCGGACCCGTCCGCAACAGGCTCGTACGCCAGAGTGCGCCGTCGGGCGTCGTGCGGAAGGTGGGGTCGCCGGCACCGTGACGCAGCGGGGCGAGCGTCAGGCCCAGGTCGAGCGGACGGTCGGAGACGTGCCGCACGGTGAGCTGCTCGCGGTGGACGGTGAGCACGGACCCACGCTACGCCCGGCGCGCCCGGTCAATCGAAGAGCGTGCCGAGCTCCCACGCCGGCTCGGTCGCGGGGCCACCGGCCGGTCCACGTGCCCCGGCGCGCGCACCCACGGCCTCCCGGTGCTCCTCGGCGGTCGTGGGGGCATGTGCGTCGAGCGCCGCGTCGTCCTCGGCGTCGACCAGGAGGCCGTCGACCTCGCCGCGGCCCGCAGCCCAGTCTCGCGCCGCGAGACCTGCGAGCTGGTCGGCGCGCTCGTTGAACGGGTTGCCGACGTGCCCGCGGACCCACCGGAACCGCACCGGGCCGGGGCGTTCGGCGATCGCGCGGTCGATCGACCGGATCAGCTCGAGGTTCTTGACCGGTCCGCCGGACGCCGTGCGCCAGCCCTTGCGCTTCCACCCGTCCAGCCACTCCGAGGCGCACCGGATCGCGTACTGGGAGTCGGACTCGATGAGCAGCGGCTCGTCGCCGGGGTGCGCCTCGATGGCACGCAGGAGCGCCGTGAGCTCCGCGATCTGGTTGGTGCCCGAAGCGGCGCCGCCCGAGTCGAAGCGGCCGCCCTCGTGAGCGATCCACGCCCACCCGATCGCCCCGCCCGGGTTGCGCAGGCAGGAGCCGTCGGTGCTGACAATGATCACGCCGTCGTCCTCTCGCCGTCCGGCCTCCCGGACGTCGCCCCCATTGTGCCCCGCGCCGGTGACATGCAGGTGAACCCCGGGGAGCCATCGTCGTGGCGCGTCGAGTGCGGACGTCCGAATCCTGTCGCCCGAGGCGCCGGAACCCACGGCCCCGGCTCGGCGGCGATCATGGCGCCATGGCACCACCCACCTCTGCCGAGCGCTCCGCCGAGCAGCACCCGGCCCACCGGCGAACTCCCGCGGACGTCCGCCGGTGGCGACGCTACCTGGCCGACGAGCGCGCCGAGGCCGCGGTCTACCGCGACCTGGCGAGCCGCCGCACGGGCGAGGAGCGCGCGATCCTCCTCGCGCTCGCCGAGGCCGAGAAGCGGCACGAGCAGCACTGGCTCGACCTGCTGGGCGCCGACGTGGGCAGGCCGCTCAAGGGTGACTGGCGCACGCGGATGCTCGGCCTGCTCGCCCGGCGCTTCGGCGGTGTGTTCGTGCTGGCGCTCGCCCAGCGCGCCGAGGCGCGCTCGGCCTACGGGGACGAGAAGTTCGCGACGGCCACCATGGCGGCCGACGAGCAGATCCACGAGGAGGTCGTGCGCGGCCTCGCGACCCGAGGGCGGAACCGCCTGTCCGGCACGTTCCGCGCCGCCGTCTTCGGCGCGAACGACGGGCTCGTCTCGAACCTCGCGCTCGTGCTGGGCATCGGTGCCTCGGGCGTGTCGAGCGCGACGATCCTGCTGACGGGTCTGGCCGGCCTGCTCGCCGGCGCGATGTCGATGGGGGCAGGCGAGTACGTGTCGGTCCGCTCGCAGCGCGAGCTCCTCGAGGCCTCGACGCCCGACCCCGACGCCGACCGCGCGCTGCCGCACCTCGACGTCGACGCCAACGAGCTGGCGCTCGTCTACCGCGCGCGCGGCATGGCCCCCGACGCGGCGCAGGCTCACGCGGACGAGGTCCTCGCGCGGCTCGCCGTCGCGCCCGTCTCGGTCGCGGACCACGTCGCGGCGGACGAGGTTGCCGACGCGGACGAGCACGAGACCCACGGCACCGCGTGGGGTGCCGCGGTGTCGAGCTTCCTGTTCTTCGCCTCCGGCGCCGTGGTGCCCGTGCTGCCCTACCTGCTGGGGCTCGAGGGCGGCCGCGCGGTGCTGGTGGCGGCGGTCCTGGTCGGCGTCGCGCTCCTGGTCACGGGCGCGATCACGGGTCTGCTGTCCGGGACGTCGCCCGTCACGCGCGCGCTGCGCCAGCTGGGCATCGGTCTCGCCGCCGCCGGGGCGACGTACCTGCTCGGCCTGCTCTTCGGGACGACGATCGCGTGAGCCCCCGGGCGCGTGGTCCAGCAGGTGGGGTGAAAATCCGGCGAGTGCTGTTGCGTGGAGCACCGGCGCGGGTCATGGTTTGACCGACGAAGGACCGAACCCGGATGACCGGGACGGCAGGGGGTTGGATGACGCGCCGCGCGGAGCAGCGGGTGGGGGCCACTGGCCTCCGTCGCTGGGTGCTGCGCGCCGTCGGAGTGACCCTCGCCGGTGCCGGTGCCGTCTGCATGAGCGCCGCCGTCGCCTCCGCCGACGACCGGGACGGGGGCCTGCTGTCGCCCGTCACGTCGACGGTCGACTCGACCGTCGACGCGGTCTCGAGCACGGTCCTCGACCCTGTGGTCGACGAGGTCGTGAAGCCGGTCGCGCAGAAGGTCGTCGAGCCGGTCGCGGAGCCGGTCGAGAAGGTCACCGAGAGCGTGGTCGAGCCGGTCGCGAAGCCGGTCGAGAAGGTCGCCGAGACGGCGGTCGAGCCGGTCGCCGAGCCGGTCGAGAAGGTCACGGAGAGCGTGGTCGAGCCCGTGGCCGAGTCGGTCGTGGAGCCTGTCGCCGAGCCGGTCCAGAAGGTCGTGGAGACCGCGACCGCTCCGGTCTCCGAGCCTGTCGAGAAGGTGACCGAGGCCGTCGTCGAGCCCGTCGCCGAGGCCGCGGCCCCGGTCGTCGGCTCCGTGGCGGACGCGGCCGACCCCGTCACCGCGCCGGTCCTCGACGTGGTGGACGGCGTGGTGAGCCCCGTGCTCGGACCCGTCACCGGGGTCGTGGGCACGACCGTCGGCGGGGTCGTCGACGGTGTCGTCGAGCCCGTACTCGGGCCGGTCCTGACGCCCGTGGTCGGGTCGCTGCAGCCCGTCACCGACGTCGTGCACGGCGTCGTCAAGCCCCTCGTCCCGGTCGTCGAGCCGGTGGTCGACGTCGTCGCGCCCGTGGTCGACGACGTCGTCGACGTGCCGCAGGGCCTGCTGCCGGGGACCGGCGTGCTGCTGCCGGACGGCGGCCCGGTCCAGGGGTCTGCCTCCGCGCCTGCCCTGGTGCCTCCCTCCCTCGGCGCTCCGACCGCGTCGGTCGAGACCACGACGACCGAGCCGGCTGCCGCCCTGCCCGGCGCCGCGCTCGCTCCGCGCACGCCCGCCGGAGCGGCAGCCTTCGCCGCGTCGAGCCCGGCCGCCGCACAGGCCGCCGGTGACTCGGCGAGCGCCTCGGCCTCCGGGTCCACCGGGGGCGCGGCGCCGACCGGTTCCGCAGCCCTCGGCGGGGTGAGCTCCTCGGCCGCGGCCGGCTCCGTCCGCCCGCTCCCCGGTGGCGGCGACACGGGCGCACAGCTGGCCGACCTCCCGATCCAGTCGGCCGGGGCGTGGCTGGTGCCCGCCGGCGACTCGTTCTCCCGCCTGTCCACCCCAGCGTTCGAGATCCCCGTCTCTCCTGCCTGACGTGGCCCGGTCGTGCCTACGCGCGCGACACGGCCACGGGCGGCGACCGCCGTCCGGACGTCAGCGACAGGAGAGACAACCATGCGAACGTACGCACGACGTGCGCTGCGAACAGCGCTCGTCACGGGCGGCCTCGTGGTCGCCGGGGCCACCATGGCCCACGCTGCCGACGGGGACGTCGTCGACGTGTCCCTCGGCCAGGACACCTCGGTCGACCTCAACCTGAGCCAGGTCTCCGAGGAGCTCAACGACGCACAGCTCGAGACGTCCGTCGACCTGCCCGAGGTCGACACCCAGGCCGTCGAGACCGTCGTGACCGACGTCGCCGGTGACGGTGGCGTGGTCGACGCGGTGGTCGGGGCGGACGAGCCCGAGGCCACCACCACCGACGACCTCTACGACGCCGTGGCCGAGGACGTCCGCGACACCGTCGAGGACGCCACCGCTGGTGACGTGCCGGCCGTCGTGGACGACGTGCTGGCCGAGGACGGCGTCGTGGACGACGTGCTCGAGGACGGCGGTGCGGACGCCGCCGTCGAGGAGGTCGTGGACACGGCCGGAGCGGCGGACGACGCGCTCGGCACCGGCTCGGTCGTGGAGGACGCGGTCGGCGGGGTGGTCGGCGAGGACGGTCTCGTGGACGACGTCGTCGGTGCGGACGAGCCCGAGGAGGGCACGTTCGACGAGGTCGTGGAGCACGTGGTCGAGGACGTCGACGTCACGCTCGACGACACCCTCGCGGGTGACGTGCCGGCCGTCGTGGACGACGTGCTGGCCGAGGACGGCGTCGTGGACGACGTGCTCGAGGACGGCGGGCTCGACTCCGTGGTCTCCGACGTGACGCACACGACGGGCACGGTCGACGACCTGCTCGGCACGGGCTCTCTCGTCGAGGACACCGTGGGCGGGGTGGTCGGCGAGGACGGTCTCGTGGACGACGTCGTCGGTGCGGACGAGCCCGAGGAGGGCACGTTCGACGAGGTCGTCGAGCACGTGGTCGAGGACGTGCGCCAGATCGTCCAGGACCTGCTCGAGGGTGACCTGCCCGGCGTCGTGGACGGCATCCTGGGCGAGGACGGGCTGGTCGACGACCTGCTCGAGGACGGGCGCCGTGGTGACGGTCCTGGTGATGGTGACGGTCCTGGTGATGGTGACGGTCCTGGTGATGGTGACGGCCCCGGTGATGGTGACGGCCCCGGTGATGGTGACGGCCCCGGTGACGGTGACGGCCCCGGTGACGGTGACGGCCCCGGCGATGGTGACGGCCCCGGTGACGGCAACGGTGACGGCAGCGGCACTGACGGCA